>JAEWCW010000011.1 GCA_023390415.1 Pseudomonadota bacterium
GCGCCGCAGTGGTGGCGGCGGGAGTCGCCGGCGCAGGCGCGGCGGCCTGGCCGAGCGCGGCTGCCGGCGCGAGGCCGACCGCCGCGGCCACTGCGATGATCTTTATCAGCTTCTTCATCTAAACCCCGTTGAACCCGCCCGAGCGCGGGGGGAGTGGATTCGAGACGCCCGGGGGGCGGTTGCGCGCGCCTTATAGGCAGGAGCGTCGGCGCTCTCAAGCACCGAGATGGACCCTGTGTGAACGTGCTCGCAAGCCGGTGATTCCACGGGCGCGCTTGCCCGATTCGCCCCCCTTGCCTATCTCCGGCGGACATGACCGAAGACGAGATCCTCGCCGAGTTCCGCGCCGCCGAAGCCCTGCTCGAAGGCCATTTCATCCTCTCCTCCGGGCTCCACAGCCCGCGCTACCTGCAATGCGCCCGGGTGCTGATGGACCCGGCCCGCGCCGGCCGCCTCGCCGAGGCGCTGGCGGCGACCATCCCCGCCGAGATTCGCCAAGCGATCGATCTCGTCGTCTCGCCGGCGATGGGCGGCGTCATCGTCGGCCACGAAATGGGCAGGGCGTTGAGCCGCGAAGCGATCTTCGTCGAGCGGCCCACCGGGACCTTCGAGCTTCGCCGCGGCTTCCGGATCGCGCCCGGGCAGAAGGTGCTCCTGGTCGAGGATGTCGTCACCACCGGCCTCAGCTCGCGCGAGGCGATGACGGCCGTGGCCGAGGCGGGCGGCGAGGTGATCGCCGCCGCCGCCCTGGTCGACCGTTCCGACGGCGCAGCCGATCTCGGCGTACCCTTCTTCCCGCTGATTCGCCTTGCCGTCCCGGCCTATGCGCCCGACGCGCTCCCCGCCGAGCTTGCCGCGATCCCCGCCGAGAAGCCCGGAAGTCGGAAGGCGGCGTGAGCGGGCGTCTCCGCCTCGGGGTCAATATCGACCATGTCGCGACCATCCGGAACGCGCGCGGCGGCGATCATCCCGATCCGGTCCGCGCCGCCTTCGCAGCGGCCGCGGCCGGCGCCGACGGGATCACCGCGCACCTGCGCGAAGACCGTCGCCACATCACCGACGAGGACATCGACCGGCTGATGGAGCGGCTGACCATCCCGCTCAACCTGGAGATGGCGGCGACCGAGGAGATGCTAGAGATCGCGCTCGCCCACCGTCCGCATGCGGCCTGCATCGTGCCCGAAAAGCGCGAGGAGCGGACCACCGAGGGCGGGCTCGACGCCGCCGGCCAGCACAATCACCTCGCCCCCTTCGTCGCTCGCCTCCGGGAGGCGAACATAAGGGTCAGCCTGTTCATCGAGCCCGACCCGCGCCAGATCGAGGCGGCGATCCGGCTGAAGGCGCCGGTCGTCGAGTTCCACACCGGCCGCTACGCCCATCTCGACGGCGAAGCGCGGGCCGCCGAGCTCCGCCGGATCGCCGACGCCGCAGCGCTCGCGACCAAGAACGGAATCGAGCCCCATGCCGGCCACGGCCTCACCTTCGACAATGTCGTTCCGGTCGCCGCCATCCCGCAGCTCGCCGAGCTCAATATCGGCCACTTCCTGGTCGGCGAGGCGATCTTCACCGGCCTCGAGGCGAGCGTCGCGCGGATGCGCGCACTGATGGACGAGGCGCGGTGACGATCATCGGAATCGGCTCGGACCTCTGCAACATCGAGCGGATCCAGAATTCGCTCGACCGGTTCGGCGAGCGGTTCGAGCAGCGGGTCTTCACCGAGGTCGAACGCGCAAAGGCCGAGCGGCGCCCCTTCACCAAGGCCGGGACCCTCGCCAAGCGTTTCGCCGCCAAGGAGGCCTTCTCAAAGGCTGTGGGCACCGGCTTTCGCAGCGGCGTGTTCATGCGCGATATAGGCGTGGTCAATATGGCGTCGGGGAAGCCGACGCTCCGGCTGACCGGCGGCGCGAAGGAGAGGCTTGACGCGATGATCCCCGAAGGCCACGCGGCGCGCATCCACCTCACCATGACGGACGACCATCCCTTTGCCATGGCGTTCGTCGTCATCTCGGCCGTGCCCAAGGAGCCAGTTTCTTGACCGACAGCGACGCGCCGCGCGGCGCCGCACCGACCACTCAGCAGGCGGACGACGAGGCGCCTGCAGCGCCGGCCCCGGCCGTCGCGGCGGCCAAGCCTGCGGGCACGGACTGGTGGGGCGAGCTCAAGGCGATCTTCTGGCTGATCCTGGCGGTGCTCGCCTTCCACAGCTTCATCGCCAAGCCCTTCTACATCCCGTCGGAATCGATGATGCCGGTGCTTCTCAAGGGCGACCGTCTGGTGGTGAGCAAATATCCCTATGGCTGGTCCTGGGTGAGCCCGAGCTTCCACATCCTTCCCGAGCGACCGGGCCGGCTGCTTGGCGAGCTTCCGGAGCGCGGCGACATCGTCATCGTCACGCCGCGCGGCGGCAACAGCGACTATATCAAGCGCGTGATCGGCCTTCCCGGCGACAGGATCGAGATGATCCGCGGCCAGCTCTACATCAACGGCCAGCGCGTGCTCCGCGAGCCGCGCGCGCCGACGATGATCCCGATCGACGCCAATCTGGAATGCCCGGCCGACGGGTTCGGCGACTATCAGGTGCGTGGGCAGGACGGCCGGCTCTATTGCCGGATGCCGGTCGTCCGCGAGACCCTGCCCAACGGCCGCGCCTATGACACGATCGACGTCGGCCAAACCCGCGCCGACGATTTCGCGCCGGTGACCATTCCGGAGGGCCATCTCTGGCTGATGGGCGACAATCGCGATCACAGCGCCGACAGCCGATTCGCGCTCGAGGACCAGGGGCTGGGCGGGCCGGTCCCGTTCGAGAATGTCGGCGGCCGCGCCGAGTTCATCACCTTCTCGCTCGACGGCACCTCGCAATATCTCAATCCGTTGAGCTGGTTCGGTGCCTTCCGCGGCGGCCGGGCGGGGACTTCGCTCCATCCGGAGAGGGTGGCGGCTCCGGCGCAATAAGGGGCAAGAAGGGGGTATTGATGGCCGAGGACGTTCATCTCGAGCAAGCTGGGCCGACCGAGCTTAGCGACCCGGTGGTCCGCACCGAGCTGAAACGCGCGGCGGTGTGGATCGGCCTGACCCTGGCCGTCCTGGCGGTGATCGTCCTCGCCCAGCCATTGCTCCTGATCCTCGGCGGGGTCGTCTTCGCCTCCATGCTAGACGGAGGCACGCGCCTCCTCGGCCGGGTGCTTCCGATCGCGCGCGGGCTTCGGCTCACCATCGTCAGCCTCATCGCCGCGGCCTTCATCGTCGGCACGATCTGGCTGACCGGGGTCCAGCTTTCGAACCAGGCCGCCGCCTTCACCGCGACCGTCACCAACCAGGTCAACCGCGTCCTCGCCTGGGCGGGAACGCACGGGATCACGACCCAGGACGTCCAGGTCGACCAGCTCTCGCAGCAGTTGATGGGTGGGCTCGGCCGGCTGACCTCGGCCGTCTCCTCGGCGCTGGGCGCGGTGACCAGCCTCGCCATGATCATGGTGATCGGCATCTTCATCGCGGTCGAGCCGCGGCTCTACGAGCGCGGAATGGCCTGGATGATGCCGCTCCGCAGCCGCGAGCGCTTCTACCGCACGACCGAGCGTATGGGCTTCACCCTGCGCCGGCTGATGGCCGGTCGCCTGCTCGGGATGGCGGTCGAAGGCGTCGGCACCTGGGCCCTGCTCGCGCTCGGCGGCGTGCCGATGGCGGCCCTGCTCGGCCTGCTCACCGGAATCCTCGCCTTCCTTCCCAATATCGGCGCGATCATCTCGGGCGTTCTGATCGTCCTGGTGGGCTTCAGCGCGGGCGTCGATACCGGCCTCTGGGCGATCGCGGTCTACGTCATCGTCCAGGTCGTCGACGGCTATCTCATCGTCCCTTACGTCGCTCGTAAGACGGTCGACCTCGCCCCGGCGACGGTGCTCGGCGCCCAGCTCCTGTTCGGCGCTTTGTTCGGGATCCTCGGCCTCGCCCTCGCCGATCCGATCGTCGCGATGGTCAAGGCCGCGCTTCAGCAGGCTTCGGACGAGCGCGAGGACGCGCCGCCGGAGCCCTGACGCAAGAAGCCCCGCCGGTCCGGTTGGATCGGCGGGGCTCTCTTGTCTCAAATGGCTGGACGGCTCAGCGGCCCTTCGGCCTGCCCTCGCCGCCGCTGCGCTCGCCGGCCGAGGCGTTGCCGCCGGGTGCGCCGCCCTCTTCGGGGCCCGCGCCCTCGGCGCCGGGGGGTACGCCGCCGCCCTGCTGCATCATCCGCATCATCTCCATCTGCTGGATCTGCTCAGGCGTCAGGGTGCGGAAATCAACCAGCTCGACGTCGAATTCGAGGGTCGCGTTGGGCGGGATCACGCCGCCGGCGCCGGCTTCGCCATAAGCCAGGTTCGGCGGGATCCGCAGCCGGTACTTCGCGCCCTTGTTCATCAGCTGGAGCGCTTCGGCGAAGCCGGGGATCGATCCGCTCACCGGAAGCGGCGTCGGCTGGCCGCCCGGGTTTTGATCGAAGACCGTCCCGTCCTCGAGACGTCCGGTATAGTTGATCAGCGCATAATCGTTGGCGCCGGGGCTCGGCCCCTCGCCTTCTTCGATCACGCGATATTGCAGGCCCGAGGCGGTGGTCGTGAACATCATCCGGCCCGTCGTCCACCAGGCGAAGCCGGCGGCGATCAGGGTGAGGATCAGGATGCCGAGCCAGAGCTTGACGACCGAGCCCTTCTTCAGCGGTTGGATCGGAACGGCGGTGACGGACATCGGACCCCCTTTTTCGGCCTCGATTATGTGGCCTGGATAAGCGAAGGGCGGCGAATACATCGCCGCCCTCTTGCGAAGCAAGCTTTGTCGCCGGCTTGAGCCGGCGGCTCGGCTCAGCGGGCGCCGCCGCCGTCGCGCTCGGCGCGCTTGCGCTCGAGCTTGCGGGCGCGGCGGATCGCCGCCGCACGCTCGCGGGCGCGCTTCTCGGACGGCTTCTCATAGTGACGGCGAAGCTTCATCTCGCGGTAGACGCCCTCGCGCTGCAGCTTCTTCTTGAGCGCCCGCAGCGCCTGGTCGACATTGTTGTCGCGAACGATGATTTGCATAAAAGCCTGTCACTCTCCAGTTCGAACGCTGGCCACGACGCCGCTCCTGCGCGGCCAGACCAAGTGCTTGACGAATAAAATTGGGTTCGCCGCGGAACGTAGGTCCCGCGCCGTCGCGTCGGCCCGATATAGCAGGAAGCCGCGTAATTCAAGGGGTGAGGGTCAATCTTCGAGCGGCCCGAATTCGGGGCTCGCCTTGCCCAGCCGGGCGCGGATCGCCTCGCCAAGGTCGGCGCTGACCAGGGTGCCGGCATTCCACAAAGCGACGTGGCGGAGCCCTTCCTCGACCGGGCGGCCGCGGCTGTAATTGAGGCTGAGCTTGGCGCCGGCGACCGCGAGCGGGGACTTCGCCGAGGTGGTCCGGGCGAGGTCGCGGCCCGCATCGACAGGCGATTCGGCGATTCGGTTGACGAGGCCGTAGCCCGCCGCCTCCTCGGCCTCCATCCGGCGGCCGGTGAAGGTGAGCTCGCGAAGCACCCCGTGCGGGATCAGATGGCCGAGCCGCTGGAGCGTGCCGAGATCGGCGGTGATCGCGACGTCCACCTCGGCCACCTGGAAATAGGAATCCGGGGCTGCGACGCGAAGGTCGCAGGCCGATGCGAGATCGACACCCGCGCCGATGCAGCCGCCCTGGATCGCTGCGATGACCGGCGCCCGCGCCTCCTCGACCGCGCTGAACGCGTCCTGCAGGAAGCGTATGTGGCGGAGCCGCGCCTCGGCGGCGCGTCCGGGATCGTTGGAGGGCGGGAACTGCCCGGCGGCATATTGGAGGTCGATTCCCGCGCTGAAATGACGGCCGCGCGACGAGAGCAGGATCGCCCGGACCCGGCTGTCCGTGCCGAGGCTCCGGAAGGCCTCGCCGATCGCTGCGAACATCTCGCCGTCCATCGCGTTGAGCTTGTCCTCGCGGGTCAGCTCGACATGGGCGACTCCGCCGTCCAGCCCGATCGCGATCCTTTCGCTTCCCATCCCGCCGTCTCCGCCCCTAAGGTTTGCGCGCAATGACCCGCTTTACCGTGAACGGCCAGGCCGTCCACTACCGGCTCGATCCCGAAACGCCCCTGCTCTGGGCGCTCCGCGACGCGTCCAACCTCACCGGCACCAAATATGGCTGCGGAACCGGCCATTGCGGCGCCTGCATCGTCCATGTCGACGGCCGCGCCGTGCCGAGCTGCCGGGTGCCGATCGGGACGATCGAGGGCGCCGTGGTGACGACCATCGAGGGCCTGTCGGCGGACCGCTCCCACCCGGTCCAGCAGGCATGGGCGGCCGAATCGGTCTCGCAATGCGGATTCTGCCAGCCGGGCATGATCATGGCCGCGGCCGCGCTCGTCGACCGCGGCACCTCGCCAAGCGAGTCCGAGATCGATTCGATCGCGCTGATCTGCCGCTGCGGCACCTATCCCAGGGCGCGCGAGGCCATCCGCCGTGCCGTCCGAATCCGGAGCGGACAGCAGCAGGCGAGCGGCGCCGCGCCGCCGCCGCGAATCGATCCCGCCGAAGCCGCACGCCAGGCGCCCTCGCTGAGGCCGGCGCCAAATCGTCGCGAACCGCGCCAAACCACTGAAAAATGAGAAGCTTTCTGGCACCTGACGGCGCAGTTCAGCTTCCGCTCATCCTGCCGGGCGCACTCCCCGTCTCATGGCGGTCGCTTGCCGCCGGCAAGTGTCAGGAGTGGTGGAATGCGTAAAGCATTGATTGGAGTTCTTCTCGCGGCGACCGCCGCGATCCCGGCGGCAGCCCAGGCCCAGGACGGCCAGAGCGAGCGCCAGCAGCGTGCTGCCCAGCGCTACGAGCGCCTGGAGCAGCGCAACCAGCAGCGTTACGAGCAGCGGCAGCAGCGCCAGGAAGCGCGCACGCAGAGCAGCGAGCAGGCGCCCGCGGCACGTCCGCAGCGCGCCGAGCGTGCGCCGGTTGCAAGCGCCCAGCGTCAGCCGCGCGGCGAAGGCGGCGGCTGGCGCGGCCAGCGTGATTCCGCCGAGCGCCAGCAGGCGCCGCAGGCCCAGACCCAGCAGCAGCAGCGGCAGGGCTGGGGAGGCCGCGGCGGCCGTGACGGCAGCTGGCAGGGCCGCCAGCGGACGCCTTCGCAGACCGAGCAGGCTTGGCAGGGCGACCGCAACGATCCGCGGATGGAGGAGCATCGCCGGCGCTACGAGCGGCTCGAGCGGCAGAACCAGCGCGAGTGGCAGGGCGGCGAGCGCCGCGACGACCGCCGCGACTGGCGCAATGACCGCAACGACCGGCGCTGGGACCGTAGCGGATGGCGCAACGACAATCGCTACGATTGGCAGCGCTGGCGCTATTCGAACCGGAACCTCTACCGGCTCCAGCCTTATTACGCGCCGTATCGCAACTACCGCTATTCGCGCTTTTCGATCGGCCTGATCATCGACCGGATATTCTGGGATCAGCGCTACTGGATCGGCGATCCGTGGCAGTACCGCCTCCCCGATCCGGGCCCGGGCTACCAGTGGGTGCGTTATTATAACGACGTCATCCTGGTCGACACCTGGAGCGGCGAAGTGGTCGACGTGATCTACGACTTCTTCTGGTAAGAGGTCCGATCGGCAAAAGGCCCGGGGCGCCCGAAACAGGCGCCCCGGGCTTTTGTCTTGAAATAACCGCGCTCCCTGGCCCATTGCTTGGGCGACAAAGCCTGGGGGTGCCGCCGATGCTGAGCCGTCTTCTCCTCGTTCTGATCGCTCTGGTCGCCCTTCCCGCGACGGCGACCGCGGAGACCCTGGTCGTCCACGCCGGACGCCTGATCACCGACGCCTCGCAGCGCCCGCGTGGCCCCTCCACCATCACCATCGTCGACGGGCGGATCACCGCCATCGCCGACGGGCTCCAGCCGGCACCGGCCGGCGCGCGGCTGATCGACCAATCGCGCAACACCGTCCTTCCAGGCCTGATCGACATGCACGTCCATCTTTCGGGCGATCCAGGCGGCGACTTCTGGCGCGAGGCGGTCGAGCCCGACGAATGGTGGACGCTGATCGGGGTCAAGAACGCCCGCACCACCGTCCGCGCCGGCTTCACCACCGTGCGCGACCTCGGCTCCCCGCCCCATGTCGGCTTCGTCCTCTCGCGCGGCACCGCGGAAGGGATCATCGTCGGCCCGCGCATCGTCGCCTCGGGCCCGGCCATCTCGATCATCGGCGGTCATGGCGACGTCAACGGCTTCCGGCCGGAGGTCAACCGGGTGCTGTCGGTCGACAATACCTGCACCGGGCCGATCGAATGCGCCGCGCGCGTGCGCGAATTCGCTCGTGCGGGCGCGCGGGTGATCAAATTCACTGCCACGGGCGGGGTCCTCTCCCAGCAGGCGCGAGGGCTCGAGGCGCATTTCACCGAGGAGGAGATGCGCGCGATCGTCACCACCGCCCATTCGCTCGGACTCAGGGTCGCCGCCCACGCCCATGGCGCGCGCGGGATCGAGACGGCCGCACGGGCTGGAGTCGATTCGATCGAGCACGGCACCTTCGCCGATGCCGCGGCGCTCCAGGCGATGCGCGCCTCGGGAAGCGTGATGGTGCCGACCATGCTCGCCCTCGTCGGCGTGAGCGAAGGGCTGGGCCGCGGAATCTACACGCCGACCGTCGAGGCCAAGATCCGCGAGACTCTGGACCATCTCGGCCGCGCTGGCCGCGCCGCCCGCCAGGCCGGGGTCACGATCGTCTTCGGCACCGATGCCGGGGTCTTCGCGCACGGCCGCAACGCGCAGGAATTCGGATTGATGGTCGACCGGCTCGGAATGTCGCCCGCCGAGGCAATCGCCGCCGCCACCACTGGCGCCGCACGCTTGCTCGACATGGAGAATGAGATCGGCCGGATCGCGCCGGGCTATTCGGCGGACCTGATCGCAGTCGAGGGCGATCCGCTCCAGGACGTGCGCCGGCTGGAGCATGTGTCGTTCGTGATGGCGCGGGGGCGGGTCATCGAGTGAGCACGACCTCGCAGGACTATCGGGTCGCAGTCGGCGACTTCGTGCGCGCCCGGCTGTCGGGCCTCGCCAACGCCTTCCGGATGCCGGTCTCGCAAGCCGATCTCTATGTCGTGCGCGACGTGCTGACCCCCGACGAATGCGCCGGTCTGATCGCATTGATCGACGACGGCCGCTTCCCCTCGGGAATCCTCTCCGACGCGCCCGATCCGGAATTCCGGACCAGCGAGAGCTGCAATCTCGATCCCCGCGACCCGCTCGTTGCCCGAGTCGAAGCGAAGATCAACCGGGTCACCGGGCTCCAGCCCGAACATGGCGAGACCGTCCAGGGCCAGCGCTACGCGGTCGGCCAGCAGTTCAAGCCGCACCACGATTTCTTCTATACCGACCAAGGCTATTACAAGGCCGAGGCGGAGACGGGCGGGCAGCGCACCTGGACCGCAATGGCGTTCCTCAACGTGCCCGAGGAAGGCGGCCAGACCGCCTTCCCCGAGCTCGATCTGAAGATCGCGCCGCGCGCCGGAAACCTGCTCGTCTGGAACAATATGGACGCGGACGGCGAGCCGAACCGATTCACGCTTCACCAGGGCATGCCGGTGATCGCGGGCGTCAAATATGTCATCACCAAATGGTATCGCGAACGGCCCTGGGGACGGCCTTCGCGCTGACGTCTCTCGTGAAAAGGGGCGATTGCGGAGACCCTCTGCGCTGTATTATGCATCTCGCACACCAGAGTGGGGACCTCAGATCATGAACCGCCGCGCCGCCTTGCTTGCCGCCTTCCTCGTTTCCGCATGCGCGACGGCCGCGCCGGAGACCGCGCCGCCGCCAGCGGCCGCCGCCTCAGCGGCTCCGGCCGCTGCGCAGGAGAGCCCCGGCGAGCGGCTCCGCCGGCTGTTCCACGAGAGCGACGAGGCGTCGCTTCGCCGCAATCCGCTGCAGGGCATCTTCCGCGGCGACTATCGCTATGCCGACCGGCTCGGCGACTTCCTGACCGACGCCTATTTCGATGCCGAGCGCGCGGCGGGCCGGCAGGATCTCGCAACGCTTGCGACGATCGACCGGGCGGCGCTCAGCCCCACCGACAGGCTCGCCTACGACGTCTTCAAGTTCCAGACCGAGAACAGCCTCAAGAACCTCGAGCCCGACATGCTGGCGCTCACCGTCGTGCGGCCGATCAACCATTTCACCGGCTTCCACACATTCTATCCGGTCTTCGCCTCCGGCCAGAGTGCGGCGCCGTTCCGCAACACCCTGGATTACGAGAACAATTTGAAGCGCCACCGCGAGTTCGTGCAGGCGTTCGACCGGGTGCTCGCCCGATTCCGCGAGGGCATGCAGTCCGGCGTGGTCGAGACCAAGCTCACCATCCGCAACGTGATCGGCCAGCTCGACACCCAGCTCGCCGCGCCGCCGGAGGAATCGCCTTATTACGGCCCGGTCAGGGAATTCCCGGAAGGCGTTCCCGAGGCCGATCGCGCGCGCCTCCGCCAAGCCCATCTCGAGATGATCCGCGACGGCATCTATCCAGCCTATCGGCGGCTTCGCGACTTCCTCCAGAACGAGTATCTGCCTCGCGCCCGCGACGGCGTCGGACTCGTCCACATGCGCGGCGGCGACCGGCTCTATCGCGAGCTGATCGAGGACAATACCACACTGCCGCTGGGCGCCGAGGAGGTCCACCAGCTCGGCCTCAGCGAGGTTGCCCGAATCCGGCGCGAGATGGACTCGATCCGGACCCAGGTGGGCTTCCGCGGCACGCTCGCCCAGTTCTTCGAGCATCTGCGCACCGACCGCCGCTTCGAGCCGCGTAGCCGCGAATGGATGCGCGAGACCTATTACGACATCGGCCGCCGCGTCGATGCACGCATCGGCGAGCTCTTCTCGACGCTGCCGCGCACCCGGCTCGAGATCCGCGAGGTCGAGGCCTTCCGCGAGCGCAACGAGGCCGGCGGCTCCTATCAAAGCGGGACTCCGGACGGCTCGCGCCCGGGCGTCTTCTATTACAATGCGTACGACCTGCCCTCGCGCCGGACCTTCGGGATGGAGACCCTCTATCTGCACGAGGGCGCGCCGGGGCACCATTTCCAGATCAGCCTCGCCCAGGAGAATGAGGCGCTGCCCTCGTTCATGCGCTTCGGCGGCAACACCGCCTTCGTCGAGGGCTGGGCGCTCTACGCCGAGACCTTGTGGGACGAGCTCGGCATGGAGACCGATCCGTACCAACGCTTCGGCGGGCTCAACGACGAGATGCTGCGCGCGATGCGCCTCGTCGTCGACACCGGGATCCACGCCAAGGGTTGGACCCGCGAGCAGGCGATCCGCTACATGCTCGACAATAGCGGGATGAGCGAGACCGAGGTCGTCGCCGAGGTCGAGCGCTACATCGCCATCCCCGGGCAGGCGCTCGCCTACAAGATCGGCCAGCTGAAGATCCTGGAGCTTCGCGCCCGCGCCGAGCAGGCGCTCGGGCCGCGCTTCGACATCCGCCAGTTCCACGAGCAGGTGCTGATGACCGGCGCGCTTCCGCTGCCCGT
>JAEWCW010000015.1 GCA_023390415.1 Pseudomonadota bacterium
GCTCTGGCGCGGGGCCTGCTGGAAGGGTTGTCCTGGTGGGATGTCGCAGCGGCTGTGGTGATTCTGCTGGTCATCCGGCCGGTGACGGGGCTGATCGGCCTTTGGGGCTTTCGCGCCGCTCTTGGCGAGAAGCTAACCATTGCCTTTTTCGGCATCCGCGGGGTGGGGTCGTTTTACTACCTGTCTTATGGGCTGAACCACATGCAGGTTGCCGGGGCCGAGCGCCTATGGGCCATTCTGGGTCTTGTGGTTCTTTTGTCCGTCCTGATGCACGGGCTGACGGTGACGCCGGTGATGCGCCTTCTGGATCGCAAGCAGGGCCGCAACCCCGATGCCGAAGGCCTGCCCCCGCCGGGCCTGCAGGGGCCAGGGGCCGACTGATCCGGAGGGATGAGGATGCGATGCATGTTCTCTTGCATGATTTCGCATGTTCCTGTTTTGTGCAGGGACTAGGACAATCCCAGGTGCGTGACGACCACCGTTCAGCCCATTCACGGCCAAACGAGGAAGCATGAACGACATCGGCGCCCTGAACCTGACCGCCTGCGATCGTGAGCCAATCCACATTCCCGGCTCGATCCAGCCGCATGGCCTTCTTCTGATTGGCCGGATCGGCACTCATGAGATCATAGGCGCTGCAGGAGAAAGCCTGTTCCGGGCCACGAAGGGCCAAACGCTCGAAGACTATCTTGGTTTGTCTTCTGTCATTGATGAAGCAGCACTGGACCTGGGTCCAGCCGTCCTCGACACTGCCCTGATCGATGACATCCTCTACGATGTCCATGCGTTTACAACGGATGGCCACGTCGTTGTCGAATTGACCCAACAGGCGGGTAGCCCGCCAATGAACTCTACCTTTCTCGCAAATCTTGAAGCGATGAGCAGCGGGTTTGAGCGAGCGACCTCCTACGCGGATCTGTTTGACAGCGCAGCGCGGGTGTTCCGAAGACTCACGGACTATGATCGCGTCCTCATCTATCAGTTCGTTGACAACGAAGCTGGCAAGGTGGTTGGCGAGAGCCGCTCGGACAATATGCCGGGTTTGATGAACCACCATTTTCCCGCCTCAGATATTCCGCGGCAGGCCCGAGCCCTTTATGTTCGAAACAGGGTGCGGGTCATTGCGGATGCAGCCGGTGCCTCCCTCCCGATCATCGGCGTCGACGATGCAATTCGGCAGATCGATCTGAGCGACTCCACCCTGCGCAGTGTGTCGCCGATCCACCTGACATACCTGAAGAACATGGGCGTTGCCGCCTCTGCCTCGATGTCGATTGTCAAGGACGGCATCTTATGGGGGCTTGTTGCCTGTCATCATTCCAATCCGCGGCCCTTGCCGCTCACCATACGTCTTGCATGTCAGGCGCTTGCAACAAGCCTGTCGCGGCAGATCAAGTTGCGGGAGGAAGCAGAGCTTTATCGCGAGCGCATTCACCTTCGCGCACAAGAAGATGTTGTTTTGGGACGGCTCGGCTCGGACGTCACGCTGGAGCAGTTTTTCACCGAGTCGGCTGATGACTTGGCAAAGATGATGCGCGCGGATGGCTTCGCAGCCGTGCAGGGCGCGGATCTCTTCGTATCCGGCCAATGCCCGGACCCGATCGACATCCGTGCTGTAGCCGACTACGTGCGCGCCCCTGCGGCCATAAAGGCATTTTGGACTGCGTGTCTGGGACAAGAAATGCCAGCGGCTGAAGCATTTCGGGATCTGGCAAGCGGTCTGCTCGCCGTCACCATGTCGACGGAGGTCCCCACAATCCTGATGTGGTTTCGCGCCGAGAGACTGCAAACTGTGACATGGGCTGGAAACCCTCATAAAGATGTCCCGCTTGTTCCCGGTGCACAGCTGGAACCACGTGTGTCCTTTGCCGCTTGGTCGGAAGAGGTCCAAGGCTGCGCACCGGACTGGACCATCGCCGAAACCGAGTCCGCCATGCGGCTTGTCCGGTCCATGCTGGAAGCGCGCAACAACCGCCGAATGAGAGCCTTGAACGCGGAGCTCTCAACGACCCTGAAGGAAAACGAAAGCCTGATGCAGCAAAAGGACTTCCTTTTGCGCGAGGTGAACCACCGGGTGCAAAACAGCCTGTCGCTGGTGTCGGCGTTCCTGAGAATGCAGGGGCGCGACGCGCTTCCAGAGGTCAAGCAGCAATTGGACGAAGCGGACCACCGCCTCAAGGCGGTGAGCCTTGTTCACAAGCGGCTCTACCAGGCAGACAGCACCGAAATCGTCGACCTGTCACTCTACCTTGCAGAATTGTGCGAGGAGCTGAAGGCAGCCCTGAGTGGAAACTGGGCGAACATCCTTTCCACCAGACTTGCGCCCGTTTTGATCGAGACAGACCGGGCCGTGAGCATCGGTCTTATTCTGAACGAGCTGGTCATCAACGCAACCAAGTACGCCTACCAAGGAGAACCAGGACCGATCTCCATTGGGCTGGAGCAGCATCGCGACAGCTTCCGCCTGACAGTCTCGGACAAGGGCATAGGCGCTGCGGGCGTGACCAAAGGTACTGGGTTTGGCTCACGAATGCTTGCCTCGTTGGTGGATGGTCTGAAGGGGACCATGGATTACGCCGATAACAATCCGGGGCTTCGGGCCACTGTGACCGCTCCGATCCGTTGAATGGTGTTATTGCGTTCCCCGGAACGCGGCGAAGGCTTCGGACGCGACAAAGCTCCCGGGCGGAGCCGAGACTGGCGGGGGATTGCAGACGACTTCCTCAAGATACTGCACAGCCGACATGAACCCTGCGAGTGAGAATGGCTTGGCGATAACGCCATGCGCTCCTGCGAAGTCCTGAGGTATCTTCTGGGGATTGGCCGTCACAAAGACGATGATCGCATTGGGCCACCTCGCCTGCACATAACTGTTCACGTCGAGACCAGTGCTGCCACGCGCAAGGTTCATGTCGACTAACGCCACATTTGGCGCTTTCTCATCCGGAAGAGCTTCGACTTCGTCGAGCGCGGCGGCAATGGCGATCACATGATGGCCTGCATCCTCAACCATCATCTCGATATCCATTGAAATAAGCGGTTCGTCCTCGACGATGAGGAAGTTCAGTGGTCTGGCGGCGCGTTCCATACGGCTCCAACTGTGATTGTAAGATCAGCGCGCGTGCCAGAAGCACACGATGCCCATTTGATCTGTGTTCCCGCCTGCCTGGACAAACGGCTGATGATGATGCCCCCAAGACCGGCTGGCACCTGATCTCCTTGCGACGAACCAATGCCGTTATCCGCGATCGAGAGACGAACCTGATCGTTCTCCTGACGGGCCACGATGGTGATCTGGCCTTCCTCTCCCGCCGTGAAAGCATGACGAATGCAGTTGGACACGATCTCATTGACGATGAGCCCCAAGGCCGATGCCTGCTCTATCGACACATCAGCTCGCTTGAGATCGGTCATGATCCGGATGTCGCGATGACCCGATGCTTGGACCAGATCACCGGCAAGGTTGGCTGCAAAGGCACCGATATCAAAGCGTGTCACATCGTCCGCCTGATAAAGGCGGCGGTGGACCGTTGCGAGGGCGTCAATCCGTCCCATCATGGCACGAAGCTGGTCCGTGAAGTCGGGATCATCGATTTCTCGCAATTGCAGGCGAAGGATCGACCCGATCATCGTCATGTTGTTTTTTACACGGTGGTCGACCTCGTGCAGCAGCAACTTTTGCGCCTCGAGAGCGGCACGCAGATCAGCGGTGCGTTTGCGTACCTCCTCCTCGATGCGCCGCTTCTCCCGGGCCACCCGCGTATGAGCGTCGACACGGGCGGTAACATCGAGCTGGGATGCGAAGAAGAACTGGATTTCTCCCGTATGGTCACGGACGGGGCTGAGATAGAGGGCATTCCAAAAGGCCGTGCCGTCCTTTCGGTAGTTCAGGATATCGATGGCAACATCTTCACCTTGGACAACGGCTTTGCGGATCCGATCAATGGCCTCTGGATCCGTGTCTTCGCCTTGAAGCAGGCGGCAGTTATGGCCAATGAGTTCCTCACGGGAATAGCCCGTCAGCTTTTGAAAAGCTGTGTTGGCGAAAACGATCGGATTATCGGGCTGGTTGGGATCGGTAATGATCATCGGCATGCGTGTGGCGCGAACAGCCGCTGCAAACGGATCGCCCCGCCCTTGCTCGTGATGGAGAGCATCCGTCAGATGCCAGTTTTTCCGCTCGTCCATCAAAATCCGCTTGCCGGGCACTGACGTGCTCTAGGATTGAAAGCCGTTAACGCAACACTAGTTCCACAAAAATTATAGCAAGTGACCTAGTGACATAAGGGGCGAAGTTCGCGGTTTCCACCTGCGGCGTCTGCGATGCTCAGGCAGATGACGATAAAAGGCTTCCGCGAGGCCAAGCTTTGAATAGGCGAAGCGGTAGATCGTTTCATGGCCGACGCAGATGCAGCGCTGCTTAAGCCGCATCCGGCCGGCGATCTGTTCCGGAGACCCAGCCCGCCTTGAGCGCATCCTCGACCGCTGCCTTCACCTCCGGATGGGCGACCAGCTTTCGATGAACCGCGCGGCGGCGCTCGTACTTGTCCTGGGCCGTCACCGCATAGTAGCCGCTATACTGCGGAAGCTCGGCGTCCAGAAACGTATTGCGCTTCAGCTCCCGATAGATTGTCGAGGCTGGGCGCGAAAGGCGGTCTGCAATTTCCGGCACCGGCATCTTGCCTTCCCGCCATTTGGCAATCTTCCGACGTTCTTCAAAACTCAGGTGCTGGTAGTGGGAAGCCATTCGTCAACCTCATGCAAATACCTGTATTACTCTGTCATTTGCACTTTGTTTGTGAATCCACCCTTGGCGGTCGTCAGGCT
>JAEWCW010000023.1 GCA_023390415.1 Pseudomonadota bacterium
CGTACCTACAATCCCTGGACCCTGGCCGAGCTCGCCGAGCGCGCGCCGGGCTTCGACTGGCGCGCCTATCTGGACGGCGCCGGCCTCGCCGCGCGGCCGACCTATATCGTTGCCCAGCCGAGCGCCGGCTGTCCGGCCCAGGCAGGGATCATCCGCCCCATCGCCCGTGCGAGATCGGTGTGGGTCCGCGCCGCGCGCACCGGCGCAAGTTCGGCGAGGAGCGGCGCCGCGCCCCGCGCGTCGATCGCCCCCTGGTCCATCAGGCTGGCGAAATAATCGGCGGCGCGAAGGTCGTCGCCCGAAAGGCGGTCGCGGCGGGCGGCCATCTCCTCCATGATCGTGCGCACCTGGGACGCGGCGAGATCGCCGAGCCGGGTCACCTGTCCCTGCGAGCCTCGGTCGCCGGGGATCTCGGTCGTGCGCGCCCAATTGCCGTTCACATACTGCCAGAAATCGTCGCCGGGCCGGACGCTCGGGTCCATCCCCTCTTTGTCGACCCCGAAGGCGCCCCAGGCGGCGCGGCCCTTCTGCGCTTCGGCGCCTACGGGGGCGATCTGAGCGGTCCCAGCGGCCGCCAAGGCGAGAGCAAACAGAGAGACGGTCAAACGGACGCGCATCGAGGAATCTCCGGTCAGGACAGACGGGTTCGAACGAGGCTAGTGCAAAGTTTCGGGCGCGTCACGGTCAGCGGCGCTGGAAGCCTGCGAGAATCTCGCACACCCAGCGCCCGGCGGTCAGAGCGCTGATGTCGGAGACGTCGAGCGAGGGGTCGAGCTCGGTGAGGTCGACGAGGCGGACCTGCGGCTGGGCGGCGAGGTAGCGGGCGGCGTCGAAGAACATCTGCACCGGCATCCCGCCCGGGCGCGCGCCGGGGGCGCCGGGGAGCTGCGAACGGTCGATCACGTCGATATCGAAATCGACGATCAGCGCCTCGGCATGGGAGAGCCGCTCGAGCGCATCGTCGATGATCTCGAAGATGCCGTCCTCCAGACAATCGGAGATGGTGAAGGACGCGGCTCCGGCGAGCATCGCATCCTCGTGCATCGCCTTGGTGTTGGCGAAGGGGGCCAAGCCGATCTGGACGATGTTGCGCCCGGGCAGCCCGTCTTCGAGCAGGCAGCGCACTGGATTGCCATTCATCGGGCCCTGGTCCGTGTCCCGCATGTCGAAATGCGCGTCGAGCGTGATCAGGCCGACCTGGTCGAGCGGCAGGCCGAGGCCGTGGGCGCCCGGACGCGTCACTGCATTGTTGCCGCCTATGAGGAGAGTGAGCTCGTGCGCCGCGACGGCGCTCTGCACGGCGTCCACGATCGGTCGGAAGCCGTCCGCCGGCGAGAGGCCCTGGACAGGCACATCGCCGAGGTCGCGGAGGGCGAGGTCGATCTCGTCGCCGGTCTCGATATCGTAGGTGCTGAAGCGCCTGAGCGCTCGGCGGACCACCTCCGGCGCGAGGTCGCAGCGGCCCGGCGTGACCGACCCAGCCTCCATCGGCGCGCCGAGAAAAGCGACCTCCCCTTCGTCCCCCAACAGATCCGCGATCGAGCGCCACGCCATGCTTTGACCCTTAGCCCGCCATCCGCCATGAAGGCCAGCCATGTGGGATCGGCTGTTGATGGACTGCAACGTCGCGACGATGGACCCGGCGCGGCCGGGGGCCTTCGGCGCGATCGAGGATGGCGCGATCGCGATCCAGGACGGCAAGGTGCTGCGCGTCGGCCGCCGGGTCGAGCTCGCCGGCAACCGCGCCCATTCCGTGGAACCGCTGGGCGGTGCCTGGGTGACTCCGGGCCTCATCGACTGCCACACCCACCTCGTCTTCGGCGGCAACCGCGCCAATGAGTTCGAGCAGCGCCTCGAAGGCGCGACCTATGAGGAGATCGCCCGCGCCGGCGGCGGCATTGCCTCCTCAGTCAAGGCGACCCGTCTCGCCGAGCTCCCCGACCTCGTCGAGCAGGCGACTCCGCGGCTCCGCGCGCTGATGCGCACCGGCGTGACCACGATCGAGATCAAGTCCGGCTACGGGCTCGACATCTCGACCGAGCTCAAGATGATCCAGGCCGCCAAGGCGCTCGGCAACCGCGAGGCGGTTCGGGTGCTTCCGACCCTGCTCGGCCTCCACGCGCTCCCGCCGGGCGAGAGCCGCCAGGCCTTCGTCGACATGATCGTGCTCGATCTTCTGCCGCAGGCGGCGGCGATGGGCGTGCATGCGGTCGATGCCTATTGCGAGGGAATCGGCTTCACCCCGGTCGAGGTGCGGCGGCTGTTCGAGGCGGCGGCCGAGCATGGGCTGAAGGTCAAGCTCCATGCCGAGCAGCTCAGCAATACCGGCGGGGCGGCGCTCGCCGCCGGCTTCGGCGCGCTCTCGGCCGACCATCTCGAACATGCCGACGAGGCCGCGGTCGCGGCGATGGCCAAGGCCGGGACGGTCGCGGTGCTGCTTCCGGGCGCCTTCTACGCGCTCCGCGAGACCAGGAAGCCGCCGGTCGAGCTGCTGCGCCGCCACCGAGTCCCGATCGCGGTCGCGACCGACTGCAACCCCGGCACCTCGCCTCTCCTCTCCGCCACCTTGGCGATCAACATGGCCTGCACCCTATTCGGCCTGACCCCGGAGGAAGCGCTTGCCGGCATGACCGTCAACGCCGCCCGCGCGCTCGGCCTCGCCGACGAGATCGGCACGATCGCCGACGGCAAGGCGGCCGACCTTTGCGTCTGGCGGGTCGGCCGCCCGGCCGAACTCGCTTACTGGATCGGCCATCCCGGCCCGGCGCGGAGGATCGTCGGAGGGGTGGACGCATGACCCTTCCCGACGCAATGACGCCCGCATGACCAGACGAGACAATTCACGAGTGATCCGTGCCCGCACCGGGAGCGAGATCGTGGCCAAGAGCTGGACCACCGAGGCCGCGGTCCGGATGCTCCAGAACAATCTCGATCCCGGCGTCGCCGAGGCGCCGGAGGAGCTGGTCGTCTATGGCGGCATCGGCCGCGCGGCGCGGGACTGGGAGAGCTTCGACATGATCGTCGAGACGCTGGAGCGGCTCGAGGAGGACGAGACCCTGCTCGTCCAATCGGGCAAGCCGGTCGGTGTCTTCCGGACCCATCAGGACGCCCCCCGCGTGCTCATCGCCAATTCGAACCTGGTGCCGAAATGGGCGACCTGGGACCATTTCCACGAGCTCGATCGCAAAGGCCTGATGATGTACGGCCAGATGACGGCCGGATCGTGGATCTACATCGGCACCCAGGGCATCGTCCAAGGCACGTACGAGACCTTCGCCGAGATGGGGCGCCAGCATCATGGCGGCGACCTCAAGGGAAAATGGATCCTGACCGCCGGCCTCGGCGGCATGGGCGGCGCCCAGCCGCTCGCGGCGGTGATGGCGGGCGCCCACTGCATCGCCATCGAGTGCCAGGAAAGCAGCATCCAGAAGCGGCTGGAGACGCGCTATCTCGACCGGCGCGCGACCAGCATCGACGAGGCGCTGGAGATGATCCGCGCCGCCGACGAGCCGATCTCGGTCGGCCTGCTCGGCAATGCCGCGGAGATCCTCCCGGAGATGGTGAAGCGCGGGATCCGGCCCGACGCGCTCACCGACCAGACGTCGGCCCACGATCCGGTCAACGGCTATCTGCCGATCGGCTGGACCGTCGAGAAATGGATCGAGATGCGGGAGCGCGATCCGCGCGCGGTCGAGGAAGCCGCACGAAAGTCGATGGCGGTCCATGTCGAGGCGATGCTCGCCTTCAAGGACATGGGCGTCCCGACCTTCGATTACGGCAACAACATCCGCCAGGTCGCCAAGGACGAGGGCGTGACCCGCGCCTTCGATTTCCCGGGCTTCGTGCCCGCTTACGTCCGCCCGCTCTTCTGCCGCGGCATCGGCCCGTTCCGCTGGGCGGCGCTCTCCGGCGACCCCGAGGACATCTATCGGACCGACGCCAAGGTGAAGGAGCTGATCCCCGACGATCCGCACCTCCACCGCTGGCTCGACATGGCGCGCGAGCGGATCGCCTTCCAGGGCCTTCCGGCGCGAATCTGCTGGGTCGGCCTCGGCCAGCGCCACCGGCTCGGCTTGGCCTTCAACGAGATGGTGGCCAAAGGCGAGCTGAAGGCGCCGGTCGTCATCGGCCGCGACCATCTCGATTCGGGCTCCGTCGCATCGCCCAACCGCGAGACCGAGGCGATGCGCGACGGCTCAGACGCGGTCTCGGATTGGCCGCTGCTCAATGCGCTGCTCAACACCGCCTCGGGCGCGACCTGGGTCTCGCTCCATCATGGCGGCGGGGTCGGCATGGGCTATTCGCAGCATGCCGGCATGGTGATCGTCGCCGACGGCACGCCCGAGGCCGCCCGCCGCCTCGAGCGCGTGCTGTGGAACGATCCCGGCACCGGCGTCATGCGCCACGCCGACGCCGGCTACGACATCGCCATCGACTGCGCCCGCGAGCAGGGGCTCGACCTGCCGATGGTGACGAAGTGATAACGCTCAACCCCGGCACCGTCAGCCTCGCCGACCTCCGCGCGATCTGGGCCGGCGCGCCGGTGCGGCTCGACGACGCCGCGCACCGGCGGCTCGACGAGTCGGCGGATGCGGTCGCCCGGATCGTGCAGTCGGGGCGGACCGTCTACGGGATCAACACCGGCTTCGGCCTGCTCGCCCAGACGCGGATCCCCGACGACCGGCTCGCCGAGCTCCAGAAGAATTTGATCCTCTCGCACAGCTGCGGGCTCGGCGAGGCGCTTCCGGCGCGGATCGTCCGGCTGATCATGGCGCTGAAGGCGATCGGCCTCGGCCGCGGCCATAGCGGAGTCCGGCGACTCGTCGTCCACCGCCTGCTCGTTTTGCTCGAGGCAGGCGCGCTGCCGCTAATACCGTCGCAGGGC
Organism: Pseudomonadota bacterium; assembly: GCA_023390415.1. Lineage (GTDB taxonomy): Bacteria > Pseudomonadota > Alphaproteobacteria > Sphingomonadales > Sphingomonadaceae > Allosphingosinicella. The sequence goes on from JAEWCW010000023.1 coordinate 4,886, forward strand.
TCGGTCGGCGCCTCGGGCGACCTTGCGCCGCTCGCCCATCTCAGCGCCGCCCTGATCGGCGAGGGCAGCATCCTGCTCGACGGCGCCGTCATGCCCGCGACCGAGGCGCTTGCGAGGCTCGGCCTCGAGCCTTTGGTGCTCGGCCCCAAGGAGGGCCTTGCCCTGATCAACGGGACGCAGGCGTCGACCGCGATCGCGCTCGACGCCTTGTTCACCGGCGAGAGGGTCCTCGCCTCCTCCGTGATCGCCGGCGCGATGTCGGTCGATGCGCTGAAGGGCACCGACGCCGCCTTCGATCCGCGGATCCACAAGGCGCGCGGCCAGCCGGGCCAGATTGCGGTGGCCGCGGCGATTCGCGGCCTGCTCCAGGGCAGTGCGATCCGCGCCTCGCATGCCGATTGCGACCGGGTGCAGGATCCCTACAGCTTCCGCTGCCAGCCGCAGGTGGTCGGCGCGGCGCTCGATCTGATGCGCAACGTCTCGCGCACGCTGGAGATCGAGGCCAACGCTGTCACCGACAATCCGATCATCTTCGGCGACGATGCCGTCTCAGGCGGCAATTTCCACGCCGAGCCGGTCGCCTTCGCAGCGGACACGCTCGCCATGGCGTTGTGCGAAATCGGCTCCATCTCCGAGCGCCGCGTCGCCGTCCTCGTCGATCCGAAGATGAGCGGCCTCCCCGCCTTCCTGGTCGAGGACAGCGGCGTCAATTCCGGCTTCATGATCGCGCAGGTGACCGCGGCGGCCCTGGTTTCGGAGAATAAGAGCCTCGCCTTCCCGGCGAGCGTCGATTCGATCCCGACCTCGGCCAACCAGGAGGATCATGTCTCGATGGCGACCCACGGTGCCCTCAAGGCGCGGCGGATCGCCAACAATGCGGCGGGGGCGATCGGGATCGAGCTTCTCGCCGCCGCGCAGGGCATCGATTTCCACGCGCCGCTGCAAACCTCGGCGCCGCTCGCCGAGGCGCATCGCACAATCCGCGCCGCAGTCCCCTTCTACGCCGCCGACCGCTATTTCGCGGACGACCTTCAATGGGCAAAGGGCGCCGTGCTCGACGGCGCCCTTTCCTCACAGATCCAAAGCGAGCTGTTCTAGCCGATCGGGATGGTCGGCATCATCATCCCGACGATCAGCCGCCAGGCGAGCCAGCCGACGACCATCCACAAGATGATGGCGAGGCCGATGACGACGGCGGCATAGCCGCCCGACTTCTCGCGTGGGCATTTCATCATCACCGGCAGCCCGGAATAAAGCAGATACAGGCTGTAAAGGCCGACGATCGATAGGATGGCGAGCGGCGGGAACAGGGCGAATATACCTGCCAGCCACGCCGCCGTCCACGAATAGACGGCGAGCTTCACCGCGCTCACCTGATTCTTGGTGCCGCCGAAATTGGGCGCCATGGCGTCCACGATCAATGCGAGGACATAGACGCTGGCCAGCGACAGCACGTAGCTGACGACCGCATAAGCGATCGCGCCGCCGATCGGCGGTTTGAACGTGAAGAAGCCGAGCGAATAGCCGAACAGCTGACCGCCGATCAGGCCGGCGATCGGGCCGACCGCGGCGAGAATCAGCGCATAGGGGACGAAGACGCTTCCGACCGTCCCAGGCTCGCGCTCGATGATCGGCCATTCCTGCACCGGGCGCAGGATGATGTCCTTGGCGCGATCGACCAGCCCCTTGGCCGGGCCGGTATGGACGGCAGCTTCAGGATGGGGCGGTGGCGGCGCTGCGGCGGGGGTGCCGCCGATCGGATCAGGGCCGGTTCCGGTGTTTTCGCCTGGAGTCTCTTGCATCTCAAACCCCCTCTTTGTCGCGAGTGAAGAGTGAAGCACGTTCGGTACGCAATCGCAACGTGCGGAACCCGTGCGTCGGTCAGCCTCCGTTGCTTAGATCGCGCAGGAAATCGCGGATTCGGCGGGCGTTGACGCCGGTGTCGCTGACGCCGACCCGGCTGATCGAGCGCATGTCGACCATCGCCGCTCCGGCCTGGTCCGAAAGCGGCCGGACCCGGACGATCACATTGTCCTTGAACCGGAACCAACGGCTGGTGTCGACCGCCTCGACCACGCCTTCGCGCGGATCGACGGTGACCACCTCCCAGCCACGCTCGCGCGCGAGCGCCTCGGCGCGGCGGACGATCTGATCGACCTCGCCCTGCAGCCTGATCGACTGCAGATCCGGATAGGCGATGCGGTGGACCGCCTTCCAGCGCTCGCGCGGCGGCAGTGCGGCGAGATCGCGGCGGCCGAGGTCGGGGATCGCCGAGAGATTATCCTCGCGGACGGTCAGCCGGTAGAAGCGCGGATAATCGTCGACATTGGTGGTGACGTCGTGGATCGGGACCGCAGCGCGCGCGCTGCGATACATGTTACCCATGTAGAGGCAGTAGGCGAGCGCGATCCCGAGGATGACGAGATTGACGATGGCCAGCCGCGCTGCGCCGCGCCGGGCGGCGATCGCGGCGACGATCGCGAGCACGCCGCCGGCCGCGACCGCGTAGAAGGACCAGCGCAGGAACTTGAAGCCGACCCGGAAATCCCAGAGCTCCCGACCGCTGCCGAGCGCGCCGATGATCGCCGCGGCGATCCCGCCGACGACGAGGACCGCCGCCAACCAGCTCAGCCGCTTTGCCCAGACTCGCCACTTGCGTGCTTCGGCCATGGCTCGACTCCCCTGACGTCGAAGCCACACACTGCGCCTAGCCGGCCGCGCCCGCAAGTCCGAGCCGACTTGGCGGTTGATCAGCAGGCGTCTCTTGTGGCACTCGCGATGGACCGGCGCGGGCGTAGCTCAATGGTAGAGCAGAAGCTTCCCAAGCTTACGACGAGGGTTCGATTCCCTTCGCCCGCTCCAGCGTCTCCATAGTCAATCTTCCGAGCGCGCTGGCGAATCGCCCGCGCGTCCATGTTGTTGACGGCGTCTTGCGAGCGTAATGTCGAACTTCCGCTGGCGAGTCTTTGGGGAGTCGCGCCGGAGGTCGGCGGCCTGACTGATGCAATTCCTTTTGGGGAGGGGGAGCATGCGCAAGCCGATCTTCGACGCTATCCGCACCGTGCGGGGCAAGCCGTTCAGCGACGCCGACGTCACCACCATCGATTCGATGTGCGATACGCTTGGAATCGCCCGCGACGATGCCGACGACGACGATGAGGAGAATGGAGCCGCCGCGGCGCTCGCCACGGCCGGCCTCGACAATCCCACCGCCTTCTACGACCGGCTGAAGGCATCGGGCCTGTTTCCGAAGATGAAGCCCGATCAGGTGGCCGGCCTGAGCGCGGTCCTCAAGACCGCGGGCGACGCCGGCTGGCCGATCTCGTTCACCGCTTATGCGCTCGCCACCGCCTATCACGAGACGGCGGGGACGATGCAGCCGGTGCGCGAGGCCTTCTGGCTCAGCGAAGGCTGGCGGCAGCGCAACCTGCGCTACTATCCTTATTATGGCCGCGGCTACGTGCAGCTCACCTGGAAGGCGAATTACGAGCGCGCAGACAAGGAGCTGGGCCTCGGCGGCAAGCTGCTCAAGACTCTCGACCTCGCCATGGATCCGGACGTCGCCAGCCGGGTCATGGCCAAGGGCATGGTGGAAGGCTGGTTCTGCGGCGATAAGAGCGGCGCGCGGCACACGTTGAAGCGCCACGTCAGCTCGACCGGCGAATCGAGCGAGGCGCAATATCGCGAGGCTCGGCGCATCATCAACGGCACCGACAAGGCGGCGAAGATCGCCGGCGAGGCGATGATCTTCCAGTCCGCGCTCAAGGCAGGCGGCTGGTGAGCCGTTCAAGGGCGGTACAGCAGCGTCGACCTAAGGCGCTGACAATTCAACAGGAGTTCTGACATGACCAAAGCCCTGCTCATCGGCGCGGCCGCCGCTGCTCTGCTCGCCGCCCCAGCCGCGTCCCAGCCGCAGCAGCGTCCCGCCGGCCCGGCGCTCGACCGTGCCCAGATCGAGGCGCGCATCGCCCAGCATTTCCAGCGCGTCGACGCCAATCGCGACGGCTTCGTCACCCGCGAGGAGGCCGAAGGCGCCCGCACTGCGATGCGTGCCCAGCGCCAGGAGCGTCGGGGCGAGCGTCGCGCGGCCCTGTTCGCCCGCCTCGACACCGACCGCAACGGCGTGATCAGTCGTGAGGAGTTCGAGCGGCCGCAGGCGCGTGCCGGCGCGGAGCGCGGGGAGCGGCGGGCGGAGCGCGGCGAGCGTCGCGGCCAGCGCTTCGCAC
>JAEWCW010000134.1 GCA_023390415.1 Pseudomonadota bacterium
TCGTAACGCGGGGAATCCTGCATCGTCTCGGGGTTGCCCTGGTGGTGCATCAGCACGACCGGCGCGCCGCTCCGCGCAACCACTTCCGCAGCGCGCGGATCCCAGGTCAGCGCCGAAACGTCGTTCACAAGGCTGGCGCCCGCGGCGAGCGCCGCCTCCATCACGCCGGCCTTGCGCGTGTCGATCGAGACCGCGGTGCCGGCGCGGGCGAGCCGCTCGACCACCGGACGGACGCGCTCCACTTCGTCGCCTTCCCATACGGCCTGTGCGCCCGGGCGCGTCGATTCGCCGCCGACGTCGATCAAGGCGGCGCCGGCGGCGGCCATGGCATGGCCGGCATGAGCAGCCGCTTCTGCGTCGGCATAGGCGCCGCCGTCCGAGAAGCTGTCGGGAGTCGCGTTGACGATCCCCGCGACCTGCGGCTGGTCGAGGCGGAGGATCCGCTCGCCGCGCGTCAGCGGCGGGCGCGGCGCGGTGATGTTGATCCAGGCCTTGCGCACGGCCTCGGGCAGGCCGTTCAGCACGTCGCCGATCGCCTCGACGGGCACCAGGTCGGTCTCGCCGCCGACCGTCACCTCCACGGCCGAGAACCAGACCAGACCGCCGGCCAGCCGCTCGACCTTGCCGTCCAGGCCGAAGGGCGCGTCGACGAAGGCGGTCGGCCGCAGATAGACGCGCTCAGCCATGCTTGCTCCCAGCCGTTGGCTCTTTCTTCACCACCTCTCGGGTATCGGCTGGGCCGACGCGCGGCAAGCGCGCGCGGATGAAGAGATGAAGCTCAAGCCCAAGTTCGTCGAAAAGCCCTGGGGACGCACCGGCCTGGCCGCCGCGCCCGCGCATCTGCGCGAGACCAGGATCGGCGAGATCTGGTTCGAGGCGCCGCTGGGCCAGAAGCTGCCACTGCTGATCAAGCATATCGTCACCGCCGAGCGCCTCTCGGTCCAGGTGCATCCGGACGATGCCCAGGCCCGGGCGATGGGGCTCCCCGGCGGCAAGAGCGAGAGCTGGTACATCCTCGATGCCGCGCCGGATTCGACGCTTGCGCTCGGCCTCGCCGAGCCGGCCTCGGTCGAGGAGGTGCGCGCGGCCGCGGCGGACGGCTCGATCGAGCGGCTGCTCCACTGGCAGCCGGTCCGCGCCGGCGACTTCTACCATGTCCCCGCCGGAACCATCCATGCAATCGGCCCCGGCGTGTCGCTGATCGAGGTCCAGCAGCCCGCCGACGTCACTTTCCGCCTCTACGATTACGGCCGCCCGCGCGCGCTCCATCTCGAGGACGCGCTCGCGGTCGCCCGGCGCGCGCCTTATCCGCAGGATTTGATCAAGCGCGCCTCGGCCGATCGCGGCACCTTGTTCGTGGCCGGCCCGCAATTCGCTCTTTTCGCAGCCGCCGGCCGCCGCGGGGCAGGTGCGCTGGACGACCGCGAGCGCTTTGCCTTCGTCAATTCGGGAACGGCCGAAGCCGAGGGCGAGAAGGCGCAGGCCGGCGAATGCCTGTTCCTGCCGAAGGGCACGAAGCTCGATTGCTCCAGCGACGCGATGCTCCTCATCGCCGCGGAAGGCGAATGGGCGGCAGGCGCCGTCGCGCCGCTCAAGACGGAGCGACGCCGGGCGGCCTGACCGCCTCAGCTCTCCCAAGTCAGGATATGCTCCTGCCTGTACGCGTCGAGCGGCTTCAGCTCGCCGCCTTCCTCGACATGCCAGAAGGTCCAGCCGTTGCAGCTCGGCGCGCCCTGGACCTCGGCGCCGATCTTGTGGATCGAGCCTTGCGACGAGCCCCAGCCGATCGAGGCGTCGGCGAGCACCCGCGCCTGCCAGCGGCGCTTGGAATCGGTGAGCAAGGTCCCCGGCTGGATCATGCCGGTCTCGACCAGCGCTCCGAACGGCACCTTGGGCTGGGCGCGGCGCGAGGCCATGGTCTTCATCGCGCTCTCGTCGAGCGGGAGTGCAGCGGCGATCCGCTCGCGCGCGACCTTCACATAGCGGGTCTCGCGCTCGATCCCGATCCAGTGGCGGCCGAGGCGGCGGGCGACGGCGCCGGTGGTGCCGGTGCCGAAGAAGGGATCGAGAACGACGTCGCCGGGATTGGTGCAGGCGAGCAGCACGCGGTAGAGCAGGCTCTCCGGCTTCTGGGTCGGGTGGGCCTTGGAGCCGCCTTCCTTCATCCGCTCGGCGCCCGAGCAGATCGGGAGAAGCCAGTCGGAGCGCATCTGGAGCTCGTCGTTGAGCGCCTTCATCGCCTGATAATTGAACGTGTAGCGGCTGTCCTCGGAGCGGCTCGCCCAGATCAGCGTCTCGTGGGCGTTGGTGAAGCGGGTGCCGCGGAAGTTCGGCATCGGGTTGGTCTTGCGCCAAACGATGTCGTTAAGGATCCAGAAGCCCTCGTCCTGCAGGCTGGCGCCGACCCGGAAGATATTGTGATAGGAACCGATCACCCAGAGCGTGCCGTTCGGCTTCAGGATCCGACGCGCCTCCTTCAGCCAGGCGCGGGTGAAGTCGTCATAGGCGGCGAAGGTGTCGAACTTGTCCCAATCGTCGTCGACCGCGTCGACTCGCCCGCCCTCGGGCCGGAAGAGGTCGCCGCCGAGCTGGAGATTGTAGGGCGGATCGGCGAAGATCATGTCGACGCTGGCGTCCGGAAGGGCCTTCATCGCCGCGACGCAGTCGGACTGGATGATCCGATCGAGCGGGAGGTCGAGCGCAGGCGCAGGCGCCCGCTTGGCGCGCCGAGCGCGGCCCTCGATCACTTCAACCCGCGAAAATGCCGTCATTGGTTTGCCGCCCCCGGTTCAACACAGAACGTCCAGCCTCACGCAGCTCGACTCCGCGGTCAAGGACGGGAATTAACCATGCGCCGGTGGCGATATGGTTAACGCGGCAGGAACGAAACGAGTCCTACCCAACTAATGGAGTCGGGACGCGCCGCCGCGCCTCAAGATGGAGTGGGTGTTGCCCACAAGACTCACCAGAACTGCGAAATGCCAGACCGTCATCCCAGCGAAGGCTGGGATCTCAGCGGGAGTAGGCGCCGCCCCAACTGCAGCGCTGCATCCACGCCTGAGACTTCTGGTCCCGAGATCCCAGCCTCCGCTGGGATGACGGTCTCGCTCGGACGTTGCCGCCCCTAAAGCGCCAGCACCTCCTGCGCGGTCCCCTCCCGCGCCTCGTAATAAGCGCGCACCGGGCCGAAGCTCCGGCGATGGAGCGGCGTGGGCCCAAGCGCGTCCAACCCGCGGAAATGCTCCGGTGTCGGATAGCCCTTGTTGGTCTCCCAGCCGTAGCCGGGATGCTCGCGCGCATGATCGGCCATGATCCGGTCGCGCGTCACCTTGGCGACGATCGAGGCGGCGGCGATCGATCGGCACTTGGCGTCACCGGCGACAATCGCCTTGCACGGCCGTTCCCAGCGCGGGACGCGGTTGCCGTCGACCAGGATCATCGCCGGATCGAAGCCGAGAGCCTCGACCGCCCGGCTCATCGCCAGCATCCGCGCCCAGAAGATGTTGAGCCGGTCGATCTCCTCGACGCTCGCGATTCCGACGCCGACCTTGGCGACTTTGTAGAGCTTGGCGCAGATCGCCTCGCGCACCGGCGCCGGGAGGACCTTGGAATCGTCGATCCCGCGCGGGAAGCGGGTACGGTCGAGGACGACGGCCGCGGCCACCACCGGCCCCGCGAGCGGCGCGCAGCCCGCCTCGTCCACTCCGGCCAGCGGCTCGGGAAACTCTTTCTCGATCTTGAAGCAGGGCCGCGCCATCGCGCCTAAAGCTATTCAGGAGCGCCGCGTCGATCCAGAGAAAGCGGAAATTTCCTCATTCTTTGTTGTGGATATGTTCGAACGGAACGGTCCCGAGGGCATGTCCCATTGGTCCATGGCCTTCGCCGAACCCCGGCGCGCTGAGAATTGCCCGATAAACGTAATCGAGCGCGCGCTCGACGGCCTCTCCCACTGGATCGCCCATGCCCAGCGCCACGGCGAGAGCGCTTGCCAGGGTGCAGCCGGTGCCGTGCGTATCGCTGCTGTCGATCCGCTCGCGAATCCAGCGATGAACGTCGCCGTTCGATCTCACCAGGAAATCCACAATCATGGCCGGAACGTCGCCGAACGGCGCTTCGACATGCCCGCCCTTGGCGAGCACGGCGGCCGAGGTTCGGCGCGCCAGGGTGCGGGCGGCGGTCAGCAACGCATCCTCATCCTCAATCCGCTCGCCGCCCACCAGGTGCGCCAGTTCGACACTGTTGGGGGTCACCACGGTCGCCAGCCGGAGCAGGCGCTCGAAAGCCGCCACGGTCGCTGCGTCCGCAAGGACGGTGCCGCTGGTCGCCACCATCACCGGATCGAACACAATCGGAAGCCGCTTTTCGCGATCGGAGGCGATCGTCAGGCCGGCGAGCCGCTCGGCGACCGCGTTGGCGGTTTCCGGCGAGCCGATCATGCCGATCTTGACCGCGTCCACACCGATGTCGCTGACGCAGGAGTCGATCTGGGCGATCACCATCTTGGCCGGAACCGGCATCACCGCCTGCACGCCAAGCGTGTTCTGGGCGGTGATGGCGGTGATCGCAGTCATCGCATGTCCGCCGAGCATGGTGACGGTCTTGATGTCCGCCTGGATACCGGCGCCGCCGCCGCTGTCGGAGCCGGCGATGATGAGGATTCGCGGAGTCACTTGCGTCCCTTGCGCTCCGTCGAAGCCGGGTGCCGTTCCAGCGCCGCTCCGACCCGCATCGGGCGCTCGAGAAGATCCCCCCCGCAATTGGGGCAGCGTTCGTCGATCGCGTCGGCGCAGGTGGAGCAGAAGGTGCATTCGAACGAGCAGATGAACGCGCCGTGCCGGTCTGCAGGCAGGTCCCGGCCGCAGCGTTCGCAGTCAGGGCGCATTTCCAACATCACGCTTCCTTCACGGCTTGGCAAATGCTGTCGACCAGTTCCTCGACCAGGGCCTCGTCCTCGCCTTCGGCCATCACCCGGATCAGCGGCTCGGTGCCGGACTTGCGGATGACGAGTCGGCCGGTGCCGGCGAGGCGCGCCTCTGCCTCGGCGATCGCCTTCTTGACGCTCTCCGCCTCGAGCGGCGCGCCGCCGTCGAAGCGGACGTTCTTGAGCAATTGCGGAAGCGGATCGAACTGGTGGAGCAACTCGCTCGCCGGTCGGCGGAATTCGACCAGGCAGGCGAGGATCTGGAGCGCCGCGACCAGGCCGTCGCCGGTGGTGGCATGGTCGGAGAGGATGATGTGGCCGCTCTGCTCGCCGCCGACATTGCAGCCGCGCGCGCGCATCTTCTCCAGCACGTAGCGGTCGCCGACCTTGGTTCGGAGCAAGCCGATGCCCTTCGATTTCAGCGCCCGCTCGAGTCCGAGATTGGACATCACCGTCGCCACGACGGCGCCGCCGCGAAGCTGTCCGCGCTGGGCCCAGGAGGTCCCGATCAGGGCCATCAGCTGGTCCCCGTCGACCACGCGGCCTTTCTCGTCGACGATGATCACCCGGTCGGCGTCGCCGTCCAATGCGATCCCGATGTCGGCGCCCTCGGCGACGACCCGCTGCTGGAGCGCTGCCGGCGCGGTCGAGCCGACGCCGTCATTGATGTTGGTACCGTCGGGCGTGACCCCGATCGAAACGACGTCGGCGCCGAGCTCCCAGAGGGCGGACGGCGCGACTTCATAGGCAGCGCCGTTGGCGCAATCGATCACGATCTTGAGGCCGTCGAGGCGAAGCTCCTCAGGGAAGGTCGACTTGGCGAAGTGGATGTAGCGGCCGCGCGCATCCTCGATCTTCTTCGATCGACCGATCTTGTCGGAGGGGACGAGCCGCGGCTTCTGCTCGAGCAGGGCCTCGATCGCGGCCTCGTCCTCGTCCGACAATTTGTAGCCGTCAGGCCCGAACAATTTGATGCCGTTGTCGACGTAGGGGTTGTGGCTGGCGGAGATCATGACACCGAGATCGGCGCGCATCGACCGTGTGAGCAGGGCGACGGCGGGCGTCGGCACCGGGCCGACCATCACCACGTCCATGCCGACGCTGGTGAAGCCGGAGATCATCGCCGTCTCCATCATGTAGCCGGACAGGCGCGTGTCCTTGCCGATGACGACGCGGTGGCGATGGTCGCCGCGCAGGAAGTGGGCGCCGGCGGCCTGGCCGACGCGCTGCGCGATCTCGGCCGTCATCGGCGGCTCGTTGGTCCGTCCGCGAATGCCGTCCGTGCCGAAGAAGTTGCGACCCATTCCTGTTCCCTTGTTGCGAAGCCCCCAGCGGCCGCCTGCCAGCGCCTTAGCGCGATGCGCCTTTTCTTTGAACCTTCCACAGCGCCGAATCGGCGGATACACAATGGTGATGTCTCAGCCAGCACGCATCCTCACCGCCCTCGTCCTCGGCCTTCTGCTCGGCATCGCGACGGCCGGGACCGTCTGGTCGGGACGCGCAATCCTGATCGCCGAGCCGCTCGGCGGGCTCTGGCTGGACGGGCTCAGGATGACGATCGTGCCGCTGATCGTCTCGCTGCTGATCACCGGAATTGCCGGCGCGGCCGAAGCGGCGCGGGCGAACCGCCTGGCGGCGCGCGCGGTCATCCTCTTCCTGATCGTGCTCTGGGTGTCAGCGATCATCGGCGCACTGCTCATGCCTGCTTTGCTCGCGCTCTGGCCGCTTTCCGCCGATTCGGCAGCTGCGCTGCGCAGCGCCGTGCCGCAGGCGGGCGAGGCCGGCGAGGTTCCGACCTTCGGCCAGTTCATCCGCTCCCTGGTCCCCTCGAACCCGATCTCGGCCGCGGCCAACGACCAGATCCTGCCGTTGATGTTCTTCACCGCGGTCTTCGCCTTCGCCCTGACCCGCCTGCCCGAGAAGCCGCGCATCCTGCTGACCGATTTCTTCCGGGCGATCGCCGATGCGATGCTCGTGATCATCAACTGGGTGCTGTGGCTTGCGCCGATCGGGGTGTTTGCGCTCGCTTATGTGGTCGGTGCGCAGGCCGGCGCGGCCGCCTTCGGCGCACTCGCCCATTATGTGGTCGCCGTCTCCCTGGTCGGGTGCGTCGTCTGGTTCGCGGCCTGGCCGCTCGCGATGATCGGCGGGCGCGTGGGCTTTGCGGCTTTCACCCGGGCGGTCGGCCCGGCCCATGCAGTCGCGGTCAGCACCCAATCCTCCCTCGCCTCGCTTCCGGCGATGCTCAAGGGGGCCGAACGGCTGGGCGTGCCGGTTGCCGCATCGGGGGTGACGCTGCCGCTCGCCGTCGCACTGTTCCGCGCGACCGGGCCGGTGATGAACCTCGCCGTCGCCATCTATGTCGCGCATCTGATGGGGATCGAGCTCACCCCCGGCGCGCTGGCGGCCGGAGTCGCGCTTGCAGCGACGACGACGCTCGCCGCGGTGAGTCTGCCGGGATCGATCACCTTCATCACCTCGATCGCTCCGATCTGCATCGCCATGGGCGTGCCGATCGAGCCGCTAGTGCTACTCGTCGCAGTCGAGACCCTGCCCGACATCGTCCGCACCACCGGCAACGTCTCGATGGACGTCGCGACGACGGTCGCGGTCGCCAAGCGCACCGGCTATGACGAGAGCGAGGCGGCCACGCCGGAGGACCGTCTGCTCCAGGACGGCGAAGCCAGCCCCGCGCCTCACTGATCTGGCATAGGCAAGAAGTCTCTCGGGCTGCCCGAGTCGCGGCCGGGGCCCGCGAGCGTCGTTTCTTGTGCGCTCGCAGAATCTGCGGATTCTATTCTGCAAGGCCCTCAGATTCCTTTCGCTGCCGCTGTGCATTTGGTGTATGGACGGGGGGTTGGGGACTTCACGAAAAAGGGGTTGGATCATGGCCATCAAGAAGGTTGTGCTGCTTTCCGCCGCCGCCGTGCTTTTCGGTTCTTCGCCGGCTTATGGTCAGGCGACTCGCACGTGGGTCTCCGGCGTCGGGGACGACGTGAATCCGTGTAGCCGGACCGCGCCGTGCAAGACCTTCGCCGGCGCGATCTCGAAGACAGCCGCCGGCGGGGAGATCAACTGCCTCGATCCGGCAGGCTTCGGCGCGGTGACGATCAACAAGTCGCTGACGATCGACTGCCATTACACCGAGGGAGGCGTGCTCGCCGGTGGCAACGGCATCGTCGTCAACGCTGGTGCCACGGATGTCGTCGTCCTTCGCGGCCTCGATATCTTCGGTGTCAATCCGCCGACGAATGGCGTGCGGGTCGTGCAAGCCGGCGCCGTCATTATCGAGGATTCGGTCATTCGCCGTTTCAACGCGGCGAACAGCTTTGGCATTTCGTTCCAGCCGGCGAACAGCAACGCCCGCCTCTATGTCGTCAACACGTCGATCACGCAGAACGGCAATGGGGCCACTGGCGGCGGCATTCTGATCCAGCCGACGGGATCCGGAACCGCGTTGACTCTGCTTCGCGACGTGAGAATTCGCAACAATGCGAACATTGGTCTCAGCGTCAATTCAACCGGCAATACCGGCTCCTTCAACACAACGGTCGTCGACAATGTCGAGATCTCCGGGAACAATGCCGGAATCCGCGTCCTGACGCCTGCAGGCACGACGCCCAACGGCGTCATGATCCGCGGCTCGACGATCGTTGGAAATGGCAACAGCCCCGGTATCGCGGCGGATGGTGGTTTCTCGACGGTGCGGGTGAGCGACACGATGATCACCGGCAATTCGCTCGGTGTATCGGTTACGAACAGCGCCGCCATCCTCAGCTACGGAGACAATTTGCTAGACGGCAACCCGAACAACGTGACTCCGAACGATGGCACCTTCACCGGTGCGGTGATCCCGAAGCGGTGAGCGATCCTCGCGATGGGCCGGGCCGGGTGACCGGCCGGCCCGTCGCCCAGGATGTTCCAGATTCGGCGCGCGACTAGAGCGCCCCGTTCCAGGCAGAAGGATCGAAGCCGGCGAGGCGTTTCTTTCCGGTGTCGAGGATCGGGCGCTTGATCATCGAAGGCTGTGCGAGCATCAGCCGCACGGCCTTGTCCGCATCCAGTCCCTGCTTCTCGGCGTCCGGCAGCTTGCGGAAGGTGGTGCCGGCCCGGTTCAGGACCTTCTCCCAGCCGAACTCTTCGATCCAGCCGCGCAGACGCGCTTCGTCGATCCCGGCCTTCTTGTAGTCGTGGAAGCCGTAGGCGGCGCCGCGCGCGTCGAGCCAGGCGCGCGCCTTCTTCACCGTGTCGCAGTTGGCGATTCCATACATGATCATGCGCGCTGCCAAAGACCGGAACGCCGGCGGCCGTCAAGTCTGGGCGACACGATGTAAATAATTATTGACATCATGTGTGCTATGATTTACGCCGAGTCGCGCAACGCTAACTCAGGGGAGAGAGATGGCATTTCGTGAGAAGATCGCCTGGCTGACGCTGGGCACGATGCTGGCCGCTTACGGCCTCTATTTCGGGGTGATCGGTCCGGCGGCGCGGTTCGGAGAGGAGCGGCTGGCCGACATCATCTGGTCGTTCGGCCTGGTCGCGGCGGCGCATGCGGTCGTCATGATCGCCGGCGCGATCGCGATTGCGGTGTCCGCCACGAGGGAGGCGAACGCCCCGCTCGACGAGCGCGACAAGGCGATCGCGCGCCGCGCCGCCAACGTCGCTTATTACGTGCTCCTGGTCGGCCTGATCTTCGTGGGCATCGTGATGCCGTTCAGCGAGCCGGCGTGGAAGATCGTCAACATGGCGCTGGTGGCGATCGTCGTCGCCGAGACCGTCCGCTACGGGATCGTCCTGCTCAGCTATCGGCGGGGCTGGCATGGCTAGGCGGCTGAGCAACCGGATCCGAGTCCTTCGCTTCCATGCCGGCGAGATGACCCAGGCGGAGCTCGGCGAGCGGATCGGAGTCACCCGCCAGACGGTCGCGGCGATCGAGCAGGGCAAATATTCGCCGACTTTGGAGACGGCCTTCCGCATCGCCGACGTGTTCGAAGTCAGGCTGGAAGAGGTGTTCGGCTGGGAGGAGGACTGACCCCGTTCACTCCCACTCGATCGTCCCGGGCGGCTTCGAGGTGTAATCGTAGACCACCCGGTTGATGCCCCTGACCTCGTTGACGATCCGGGTCGCGACCCGGCTGAGGAAGGCGCTGTCGAAGGGATAGACGTCTGCGGTCATGCCGTCGGTCGAGGTCACGGCGCGGAGCGCGCAGACCTGGTCGTAGGTGCGCCCGTCGCCCATCACCCCGACCGTCCGCACCGGCAGAAGCACGGCGAAGGCCTGCCAGATCGCGTCGTAAAGGCCGGCGGCGCGGATCTCCTCGAGATAGATGGAATCGGCCTTGCGGAGGATGTCGCAGGCTTCCTTGGTGACCTCGCCGGGAATGCGGATGGCGAGGCCCGGTCCCGGGAAGGGGTGGCGGCCGACGAAGGCCTGGGGAAGGCCGAGCTCGCGGCCGAGCTCCCGGACCTCGTCCTTGAACAGCTCCCGAAGCGGCTCGACCAGCTGCATGTCCATGCGCTCGGGCAGGCCGCCGACATTGTGGTGGCTCTTGATCGTCACCGAAGGCCCGCCGGTGAAGCTGACGCTCTCGATCACGTCGGGATAAAGCGTGCCTTGGGCGAGGAAATCGGCGCCGCCCAGTTTCTTGGCCTCCGCCTCGAACACGTCGATGAAGGTCGCGCCGATGAACTTGCGCTTGGCCTCGGGGTCGGTGAGGCCGGCGAGGCCGGAGAGGAAGAGCTCCTCCGCGTCCACATGGACGAGCGGGATATTGTAGCTGTCGCGGAACAGGGTGACGACCTGCTCCGCCTCGCGCGCCCGCATCAGCCCGTGGTCGACGAACACGCAGGTCAATTGATCGCCGATAGCCTCGTGGATCAGAACGGCGGCAACGGCGGAATCGACGCCGCCCGAAAGGCCGCAGATCACCCGGCCGGTACCGACCTGGGCGCGGATCTCGGCGATCTTGGTCGCCCGGAACTCGGCCATCGTCCAGTCGCCGGCGAGGCCGCAGACATGGCGGACGAAATTGGCGATCAGCTTCGCGCCGTCGGGGGTGTGGACGACCTCCGGGTGGAACTGCACGCCGTAGCGCTTGCGCGCGTCGTCGGCGCTTGCCGCGAAGGGCGCGCCCTCGGACTGGGCGACGATCCGGAAGCCGGGCGGGAGCGCATCGACCTTGTCGCCGTGGCTCATCCACACCTGGTGGCGCTCGCCCTTGGCCCAGAGGCCGTCGAACAAAGCGCAGTCGTCGACGATCTCGATGAAGGCGCGGCCGAACTCGCTGTGGTCGCCGGCGACGACCCGCCCGCCCAGTTGGTCGGCCATCAGTTGCTGGCCGTAGCAGATGCCGAGGATCGGGACCCCGGCGTCGAACAGCTCGTGCGGCGCCCGCGGGCTGTCTGCGAAGGTGACCGAGGCCGGGCCGCCCGAGAGGATGATGCCCTTGGGCCGGATCCGCTCATAGCCCTCGAGCGCGCGGCTGAAGGGGACGATCTCGCTATAGACTCCGGCCTCGCGCACGCGCCGCGCGATGAGCTGGGTCACCTGGCTTCCGAAATCGACGATGAGGATGGAATCGGGCTGGATCGTCATGGCGGGCGATTAGGAGGACGGGCCGTTCCTGTCTAGGCGCGCGGCTTGACTTTGGAGCCGGGTGGGCGTCGCTTCGGCGGGAAGGGAGACGAGGATGGCGGAGGGAAACGACCTGGCGATCGAGCGCGTGCTGGAGGCGCCGCGGGACGTGGTTTGGCGGGCGCTGACGACGAACGAGCTGATCCGCTCATGGTGGGCGCCCAAGCCCTACGAGACGCCCGAGGTGGAGCTCGAGGCGCGTCCGGGCGGCCGCTTCTACACGCGGATGACGGGGCCGGACGGGTTCGACGTCTCCGGCACGGGCTGCGTCCTGGAGGCGGTGCCGGGCGAGCGGCTCGCCTGGACCAGCGCCCTGCTTCCCGGATTCCGGCCGGCGGAGCAGGTCGAGGATTGCGTCAGCTTCCCGTTCACGGCGATCGTCACCGTCGAAGATGCCGGCGCGGGCCGGACCCGCTACCGGGCGGTGGCGATGCACCGCAACGCGGCAGACCGCGACGTCCACGCCAACATGGGCTTCGTCGAAGGCTGGGGGACATGCGCCGACCAGCTCGGCGCCCTCGCCCAAAACCTCGCCCAGGCCGCCTGACGCGATGCAACTGACAGCGTTCGAAGTTCAGCATCGGTTGAACGCACTGGCAGGCCTGCCGGTGGTCCAGAAGGGCTTTGTCTGCAACACGCTCCTTCTCTGGTTCGGTGTGGACCCGAAATCGGACGACGCAATTGGAATGACGATCGATCCGCCATGGCGGTTGGTGGGCAGCGAGGGGATCGTCGCAGATAGCGACGAGATACCCGGAGACGGACCGGAGTTCGTGGCAGCCACTGAGCGGGTCGATCCGCTGATAGGGCCAGTGCTCGTCGAGGCGGTCATCTGCCCGCGCACCCATGACCTCCGCCTAAGCTTCAGCGACGGGCGGGTGCTCGAGAAGGAGATCTTCATGGAGGAGGGCGAGGAAGACTATGAGGAGTGGAACCTTCGGCTCTATCGCCAGGATGAACGATACCAAGTTCGAAGCGACAGCATCACGCTCGACACGATCGACCTTCGCCGATGAGATATAACAAAAGGGCGGACCCTCGCGGGCCCGCCCTTCTCCCTTTCGGAGCCCTTTCCGCTTAGCGGCGGGTGCGGAACTCCGCGATCCGGCCGTTGCCGTAGGCGACGCAGGTGAAGCGCTCGCCATAGCCCCGATTGTCATAGCGCCGGTCGTAGCGGTCATAGCGATCATAACGGTCATAGCCGTAGCTGCCGCCCTCGACCACGCCCTCGACCCGGTAGCGGTCGCCGGACCTGCGGTCGACGTCGGTGATCCGGACGTTGCCGCGGCCGTAGCGCTCGGCCTGGTAGCCGCAGGCATTGACCGCCGCGCTATAGCCGTCGCGATAGCGGTAGCGATTGTCGTAGCCGTAGCGGCCGCCGTCGCGGTCGATCGCGGCGATGACCGCCGCGACGCCGCCGATCACGGCGATTCCGGTGGCGATGTCGGCGGCGATGTCGCCCCGGCGATCGTAGCGATAGTCGCGATCGCGATACTGCGCGCTCGCGGGGGTGGCGATGGAACCGGCAGCCATGGCCGCGACCGCAGCGCCGAGAAGGACCTTCTTCATGACGAACTCTCCGTGTGAAGCGCCCGAAGCCGGGCCATGAATATGCTTCTACGGATGCTCCACTGACCTCGTCCTGAACATGATCGTCGGCATTCGTTCAGGTGGGTTAACGCGCTTCTGATGAACGAAAAAGGCGGGGCAGCCGAAGCCGCCCCGCCTCCTTTGACGCCGATCCTGCGATCAGCAGCTGCGGGCGATCTCGCGGCCGATCAGGGCGCCGACGGCACCGCCGATGATCGCGCCGGTCGAGCCGTCACCGCCGCGGCGATAATAGCGGCCGCGATTGCCGCGCGCGATGTCGCGGCCGAGGAGCGCGCCGGCGGCGCCGCCGATCACCGCGCCGGTGGTGCCGCTGCCGCAGCGCCGGTAGCGGCGGTCGTCGCGATAGCCGTAGCCGTCATAGGAGCGGTCGTAGCGCGCGCTGCGATAGCGCCGGTCGTAGCCCCGGCGGTCGTCGTAGCGGCGGTCGTCATAGCGGCGGTCGTCGTAGCGGCCGCGGTCATAATAGCCGCTGTCATAGCCGCCGCGGTCATAATAGCCGTCGCGGCCGTGATCGGCCGATGCTGCAGCGGGAAGGGCGGTCAGCCCGGCTGCCGCCGCGGTCGCAGCAAGAAGGATTTTCCTGAACATTCTGAAGCTCCTGGGCGGAAAGTGAGTGCTCTCACAATCCGCCCAGAAACCTGAGCCGCCGCTGAACGGCGTCATGACGTCACATGGAGTGATATCGGCTGGTGGCATCGTCGATGATGACGGTGGCCATGGGCTCGAGGTCGTTCGGCACACGCACGCGCACGGTGACCAACGTGAACTCCTGGTCCGGAAGGAGTAGCGTGGCGCCATAGATCGGTCGATCCTCGACCGCGACTCCAGGCGCCGTGCCGAACCCTTCGCGCCCGCCGGGCGTCACCACTCGAACCTCAGTCTCGCTGCGACGGTCGAGGCTGTCACCCGGATAAGGCCCCTCCGGCAGAGGCCGATCCATCAAGCCTTCGTCCGCAACTGCTCTCGCGAACGCCATGTGGCTGGGAAAATAGCGCGCGATGGCCTCGGCGACATCGAAGCGGCCCGAGGTGCCGCCGAACCGCTCGGCGATCATGACGAAGGGGCCGCCGCGATCGGGTCCGCGACCGACGACATCCTCGAACCGGATCTGCGCCGGAACCACGAGGAGGAATGAGCCGCTGGATCCATAAGCCTCGAAGCAACGCCATCCGCGCGGTGCCAGAACGGCGATATGAGCCGACCCGTAGAAAGCGAGCCGCGCCGCAGCGTCAGCGGCCAAGCGCGGCGGCTGGCCCGCGCGCGGTGCCTCCAGCGGCCCTACTTGCCCGTCCGCCGCGCATCCGACGAACGGGACCTCGACCTTGGTGGCGCCCGCCGGCACACTGCTCGGGGCGGCGGTGGCGACCGCGAGGATCGCCAGCGCCGCCCGAGCGGTCACCGCCGCGGCTCGAGGCCGGTATGCTGGGCGATGAAGGCGTACATGTCGCCATATTCCTCGATCTGCATCTCGGTCGGCTTGCCCGAGCCGTGGCCCGCGCGGGTCTCGATGCGGATGAGGTGCGGCGCGTCGCCGGTCTCGGCCGCCTGGAGCGCGGCGATATATTTGAAGCTGTGGCCCGGAACGACGCGGTCGTCCGTGTCTGCAGTCGTCACCAGCACCGCCGGGTAGCGGACTCCCGCGCGGATGTTGTGATAGGGCGAGTAGGCGCGGAGGATCCGGAAATCGGCCTCGCGGTTCGGGAAGCCGTAATCGTCGGTCCAGTAGCGGCCGGCGGTGAAGCGGTCGAAGCGCAGCATGTCCATCACGCCGACGCCGGGAAGCGCCGCCGCGAACAGGTCCGGCCGCTGGTTGATCACCGCGCCCACGAGAAGCCCGCCGTTCGAGCGCCCCTCGATGGCGAGCTGGCGGTTGGTGGTGGTCCCTTGTGCGATCAGATGCTCGGCCGCGCCGATGAAATCGTCGAACACATTCTGCTTGTTCGCGCGCCGGCCGGCATCGTGCCAGGCCTGGCCATATTCGCCGCCGCCGCGGATCGCGGCGACCGCGAGAACTCCGCCCATGTCCACCCAGGTCAGCCAGCGGGGCTGGAAGGCGGGGACCTGGGCGATGTTGAAGCCGCCATAGCCGTAAAGCAGGGTCGGCTGCGGCCGGCTGCGGTCGAGGTCCCTGCGGCTGACCAGGAACATCGGCACGCGGGTGCCGTCCTTCGAGGTGTAGAAGACCTGGCTGACCTCGTAATTGGCGGGGTCGAAGCGCAGCTGCGGCTCGGCGAAGACCGAAGTCTGCCCCGTCCGTGCGTCGTAGCGGTAGATCGTCGCCGGGCGGTTGAAGCTGGCGAAGCTGAAGAAGGTCTCGGTCGAGCTCTGGTCGCCCGAGAAGCCGCCGGCGGTGCCGATCCCGCTCAATTCGACTTGGCCGGTGCGGCGGCCGTCGAGCGTGTAGGTGCGGACCTCGGTCTTGGCGTCGACGAGGTAGGAGGCGATCAGCCGATTGCCGACGATCGAGGCGCCCGAGAGGGTCGCCGCATCCTCGCCGACGATCTCGCGGATCTGGAGCGTCGGGCGCGAGATGTCGGTGGCGACGATGCGCTGGCGCGGCGCGCCGTTGTTGGTCTGCCAGTAGAAGGTCGAGCCCGAATTGCCGAGATAGGTCCAGTCATGCTCGAGCCCCGAGATGAAGCGGCGCGGCTGGGCGTTCGGGCGGGTGAGATCGATCAAAGTGATGTCGTAGCGGGCGTCGGTCCCTTCCGAAGAATAGACAATCAGCCAGTTTCCGTCCTCGGAGACCTCTCCGGTATTGCTGAGCGCGGGCCGGTCGGGCTGGGCGTAGACCAGGCGATCCTGGCTCTGCGGAGTCCCGATCCGGTGGAAGTAGATGGCCTGTTCCTGGTTCGTGGACTGGAATTCCTGGCCGGCGGCCGGCTGCGGGAAGCGCGAATAATAGAAACCCGAACCGTCCTTGGCCCAGGAGAGGCCGGAGAATTTCACCCAGCGCAGCTCATCGCCCAGGACCTGGCCCGTCGCGACGTCGAGCACCCGGACGATGCGCCAGTCGGTGCCGCCTTCCTGGACTGTGTAGACGATCCGACGGCCGTCCTCGGACGGCTCCCATTCGGCAAGCGCGGTGGCGCCGTCCTGCGACCAGGTGTTGGGATCGATCAGCATGCGCGGCGCGCCGTTCAGGCCCTCACGCACGTAGAGAACCGACTGGTTCTGGAGGCCGCTGTTGCGGCTGTAGAAATAGAGGTTGCCGCGCTTGTCCGGGATTCCGAAGCGTTCGAAATTATAGACTTCGCGCATCCGGTCTCGGAAGGCGCCGCGGGCAGGGAGGGTCGAGAGATAGGATTCCGTGACCTGGTTCTGCGCGGTCACCCACTGGCGCACGGCCGGATTGTTGCGCACGTCGTCCTCGAGCCAGCGATAGGGGTCCGCGATCGCCTCCCCGAACTGGGTCTCGACGACGTCGCCGCGCTGGGTCTGGGGATAGACGAGCGCCGGTGCGGCTGGGGCCGCGGCCGTCTCGACCGGCGGCGCGGAAAGCGGATTGTCCGCGGTGGGATCCGTGGTGGTGCAGGCGGCGGTGGAGAGAAGGAGAAGCAGGGCGGCAGAGCGCATGTCGGACATTTCCCGGCAGAAAGGAGGAACCCCGGACTTAGCGCAAAGGCGCGACCTGTCAAAAGAGTGGGAACGCAGGTCCGTCCTGAGCGTCGAGTGCGCGAAAGGAGCCTCGGACATGGCGGACGAGAAACTCATGGGCGGCAAGGGCAAGGGCGGCGATTCAGGCGGTGGGCCCTATCCGAACCCGCATACGGGCAAGGAGCCGGAAGCAGATGGCTTCATGGGACATGGCGGCCAGAGCGAGATGGAATATCACGGTCACGGGCAGCTGGGCGACAAGAAGGTCGGCGACAATCCGAACGCGCCCGCCGGCGGGAAAAAATCCGAAAAGGACGACGCTTAGCGGCCGGACCGGACGAAAGAAGCCCCGCCGCGCAAAGGGGGAGAAACGCGACGGGGCTCTTTCAGGCTCTCGCCCTGGCGGCCGCCGGGAGGATAGCGGCCTGCTTGAATGTAGGAATTTGCCGATTTTTTCCAACGGGTTGCAACTACCGTAGAATCCGCAAGGGCGGCTCAGCCTTCGCGGTCGAAGACCATGACGAGCGGTCCGAGCGGCGGGCCGCCATCGCGCCGGCCGGCGCCCGGATCCCAGAGGCTGGAGACGGTTCCATCGAGGAACAGGGCGTTCGGGCAGCCGAGGACGTCGCGGAAGAAGCGGGCGAGACGGCCAAACGACACCGCATCGTCCGCGATCACGAAAAACGCCGTCTCCGGATCGCGAACGCCGACGCCGTTGCGTACCAACCGGGATTCGCCGTCCGGCCGGATCGCCGGATGAAGTCGCCCGTCGATCACCAGCATCGGGCCGGACTGGGTCGCCCACATGGGCTGCGGGGCGCGGCTGGCGAAGTCCTCGCTGGTCATGACCGCGACCCGTCCCTGCTCGTCCACGGCAAGCACGCCGTTGGGCTGCATGTGGAAGTTGCCGGGCCCTTCGCGGAGGTTGACCCGGCGCAACCGCCGCCCCTGCTCGACGTGGAGGCCGATCGGCTGGCCGGACTCGTCGTACATACCGGCGTTCATCGCGAAGCGGAGATGGGAGACGCGCTCGCCGAGATGGCGCTCGAGCGCGTCGAAGCTGCGGAGCGGCCCGCGATCGTCCGCGACGGCCAGCTCGATCCGTTGCGTCCGGGCGTCATACGGGCAGGCGGTGAAGCGGGACCCCTCGAAACTTCGGGTGCGGCAGGCTGCAGCGGCTTCGGTTCGAGGCGCCTGCTCCGCCGGGCCGCAGGCGGCGAGCGCCAGCAGGGCCGCGAGCAGGAGGCTAGAGCGAATAGCCGCCGTCACTGACCAAGCAGGAGCCGGTGACGGTCGCCGCATCGTCGGAAAGCAGGAAGGCGATCTGTGCGGCGATCTCCTCGGGCTTGGCGAATCGGCCGAGCAGCGCGCCGGCGGTGAACGCCTTGAAGGCCGCCTCCTCGCTTCCCGTCTGCTTCACGAGATCGTTGAACATCGCGACGTTGCGCCAGATCGGAGTCTCGACGCCGCCGGGCGCGATCGCGTTGACGCGAATGCGGTCCGGTCCGGCCTCCTTGGCCGCAACCTTTGCGAGCTGGATGACCGCGGCTTTCGACGCTGCATAAGCCGCTGTTCCGATCTCCGCCTTGATACCGGCGACCGAAGCCGTGATCACGATCGCTCCGCCGCCCCCGGTCGCCCGGATCGCCTTGAGCGCGGCCTGGAGGCTGAGGAAGGCGCCGTCGAGATTGACCCGCATGACGCGGCGCCAGTCCTCGAAGCTCATCTCAGCGATCGGCTTGCCCTCGCCGATCCCGGCATTGATCACCGCGTGCGTGAGGCCGGTTAGATCGGCCGCGGACCACAAGGCCTCGTCGCCGACATCGCCGATGATCGGCTGGCGTTCGCAAGGCAAGGTGAAGCCGAAATCGCGCAGCTTCACCTCGTCCCGGTCGACGAGGATCAGCTTGCGCGCGCCCGCATCGGCGAGGCGGCGCGCCGTTGCAGCCCCAATGCCTGAAGCGGCGCCGGTGACGAGGATACGCGCGTCGGTGAAATCGCTCATTGCGCCGCTGTAGCGACTATCGGCGCGTTGGAAAGCTCTAAGCGGCCGCGTCGATTCCGAGCTCGCCGAGCTTTCGGTAAAGCGTCGAGCGGCCGATCCCGAGCCGGCGGGCGACCTCGGTCATCCGGCCGCGATAATGACCGATGGCGAGGCGGATGACGTCGGCCTCGATCTCATCGAGCGGGCGCAAATTGCCGTCCGGCGCATAGAGCGTAATACCGGCGCCAAGCGCCAGCGCCGCCGTCGCCGAGGCGCCGTTGAGGCGGGTGGCGTGATAATCGTCAGCGCGGTTGCCGAAGCGTGCCTCGGTCGCGATCTGCGGGAAATCGGCAGCGGTCAGCGCGTCGCCTTCGCAGAGCACGGCCGCCCGGAACAAGGCGTTCTGGAGCTGGCGGACGTTGCCCGGCCAGCCGTAGCGCATCAGCACGGCGAGGCCGTCGTCGGTGATCGAGAGGCTGCGCATGCCGGGCTGCTCGGCGATCCGCGCGAGCAGGTGGCGGGCGAGCGC
>JAEWCW010000184.1 GCA_023390415.1 Pseudomonadota bacterium
TGGGTGGGCCGTATCCGCTTCCGCCGCTTCATCGAACGCCACGGCCGCTGGCTCTCGATGGACTGCTACGACGTCGACAAGGTGCAGAATCTGTTCGGCCGCTTCGGCGGCTGGCTGGTCTTCCTCGGCCGGATGACGCCCACCATCCGGACCTTCGTCTCGGTTCCGGCCGGCCTCATGCACATGAACCTGGGCAGCTTCTTCATCTGGTCGACGATCGGCACCGCCGGCTGGAGCGCCATCCTCGCCGTCGCCGGCTATCTGCTCGGCCTGGAATTCGAGCGGATCGAGGAGGTGATCGGCCCGATCTCGAGCGCCATCATCGCCGCGATCATCCTCTTCTACGTGTGGCGCCAGCTCACCTGGCACCGCCGCCACAAACCGGGCGAGCCTGAGGCCTGCGATTAAGCGCGCGGATGGGCGTTGCGGTAAACGTCCATCAAATGCGCGGTGTCGACCGCCGTGTAGATCTGGGTCGACGAGAGGCTGGCATGGCCGAGTAGCTCCTGGAGCGAGCGCAGGTCCGCGCCGCGGCCAAGAAGATGCGTCGCGAAGCTGTGGCGCAGCGCGTGCGGGGTGGTGCGCTCGGAGAGGCCGAGGAGGCGCCGCGCCTTGCGCACCGCGCGGCGGACGATCTCGCCCCTCAGCGGCCCGCCCCGCGCACCGCGGAACAGCGACCCGTCGCGCTCCGCCGGCCATGGCGACAGCGCCACGTAATCCTCGATCGCTTTGCGGACGGCTGGCAGCAGCGGGACGACCCGGGTCTTGTTGCGCTTGCCGGTGACGGTCAGCGCCTCGCCGAGCGGCAGCGCTGCGCCGGTGAGCCCGAGCGCCTCGGCGACGCGCAGGCCCGAGCCGTAGAGCAGCATCAGCACGGCATAATCGCGCGCGGCGATCCACGGCTCGGAGGCATCCTCGGCCGCCTCTTCGGCGAGGCTGACCACCTCGTCCGGCGCGATCGGGCGGGGAACGCTCCGCGCCTTCTTCGGCGCCTTGATCCTGGGCGACGCGGCGCCGTCGGTCGCGAAGGCGAGGAAGCCGCGCACTGCCGAAAGCTCCCGCGCGGCTGAGGCGTTGCCGATCCCCGCTGAGCGGCGAGCGCCGAGAAAGGCACGGAGGTCGGCGGGGCTCAAGGCCGCGAGCGCGACCGAGTCGATCGGCTTACCGAGATGCGGACCGAGGAAGGAG
Organism: Pseudomonadota bacterium; assembly: GCA_023390415.1. Taxonomy (GTDB): domain Bacteria; phylum Pseudomonadota; class Alphaproteobacteria; order Sphingomonadales; family Sphingomonadaceae; genus Allosphingosinicella. The sequence continues at coordinate 1,189 of JAEWCW010000184.1, forward strand.
ATCAACCGATGCGCCGTCGCCACATAGGCCCGGACCGTATGCTCGGACCGGCGGCGGGACAGGAGCAGGTGATCGTGCCAGCGCTGCGCGATGGCTGACGCCGGGTGGTCGCTTAAGGGATCAGCCACCGCGCCATCGTTCGCGTGAGGACCCGGCCGAGGAAGACGAGCAGTTCGGAGCCATGACGGGTCTCGAAGCCCTGCTCGCTGCGCTGGCCGAGCGCGAGCAGGCCGTTGGGAAGTGGCGGCTCGCTGTCGAGCCGCACCAGCGCCTCCGCCCGGATCAGCTCGCAGGCCGGTCCGAACAGGGGATGGCCGCGCTCGACTCCGCGGAGGACGACGCCCTCCAGGCCCTCGATCGACTTGCGGATCAGGCGCGGGTCGACAAATTGCAGGCCCGAGGCGTCGGCGCGGACCCCGCGGTCGCCCGCATAGAGCGCCACCGCCACCGCATCGAGGCCGAGGATCTGCGGCCATTCCTGGGTGACGATGTGGATGAGATGATCGAAGCCTTCGGCCTCGACCGCGGCGAGCACCGCCTCGTGGATGGAAGCGACCGCGCCGCTATGGCCGCGCGCGAAGGCGATCAGATCCTGGTTCGCTTCCTCGGCCGCCGCGACGCGCGCGCGCAGACTGGCCAGTGCCTTGTTCTCGAAGCTGATCACCGTACCCATGGAACGGGAGCGTAACGCCGATGTGGTTAAGAAGCGATGTTAATTTCCCCCGACGATTCCCCGTGTCCTGGGGGCCCGTGCGATCAGGAAGGCGAGCAGGCCGAGCGGTCCGACCAGAAAGGTGAGGATCAGGCAGGCGATCAAAGTCCGCTTCGGCATGCCGAGCCGCGCGCCCTCTTCCGCCTCCCACGAGCCGACGAACAGATCGAAGGCGAGATAATGGATCCAGCCGAGCAGGAGAAGCTCGCCGCTGGCGAAGAAGGCGCGGACCCCCTCGAGCGAATAGTTGCGCGCAAGCTCCTGCCCCTGGGGCCCAGCGGCGAAGAACAGGATCGCATAGCCGACCGCCAGGACGCCCGCCGCCCAGCGCGCGACCGGCACGCCCCGCGCTGCAGGCAGGACGATCAACGCGATCCACCCGGCGACGGCGGGCACGTGCGCGATCCAGAACCAGGTTTCGAGAGTCATCATCCCCTCCCCTCATCCTCCCCATCGGCCGATGGGAGGGAATCAGCCGATCTTCTGCCCGGTCTTCTCCCAGTCGGCGAGGAAGGCCTTGAGCCCAGCGTCGGTGAGCGGGTGCTTGAAGAGCTGGCGGATCACGGCCGGCGGCGCGGTCATTACGTCGGCGCCGATCTTCGCCGCCTCGTGGACGTGGATCGGGTGGCGGATGCTCGCGGCGAGGATCTGGGTGGCGAAATCGTAATTGTCGTAGATCAGCCGGATGTCGGAGATCAGCTCCATCCCGGTCTGGCCGATATCGTCGAGCCGGCCGAGAAAGGGCGAGACGAAGGTCGCGCCGGCCTTGGCGGCGAGCAGCGCTTGGTTGGCCGAGAAGCACAAGGTGACGTTGACCATCGTCCCGTCGCCGGTGAGCTTCCTGCAGGTCTTGAGCCCGTCGACCGTCAGCGGCACCTTGACCGCGATATTGTCGGCGATCTTCCGAAGCACCTCGGCCTCGCGCATCATCTCGTCATGATCGGTGGCGACCACCTCCGCCGAGACCGGGCCCGAGATGATCCCGGCGATCTCGCGCACCGTCTCCAGGAAATCGCGCCCGGCCTTGTGGATCAGCGACGGGTTGGTGGTGACGCCGTCGAGCAGGCCGGTCTCCGCCAGCTCCCTGATGTCGGCGATCTCGGCGGTGTCGACGAAGAATTTCATTGCGGCCCCGTGGCTGGTGGAGGATTCGCCGCCTTCTAGCGCGGCGGGGGCGGATTTGGCGACCACGGAACGACTCAACCGGACGATCTGGTCGATCGCGCTCCCGGCGATGCTCACCAACGTCGCCACCGCTCTGTTCGGGCTCGCCGACCTTTGGGTGATCGGCCGGCTCGGCGACGCCGGGGCGCAGGCTGGGGTCGAGCTCGGCGCCAAGTTCATGATGGGCCTGCTGGTCGTCTTCAATTTCTTGCGAACCGGCACGATCGCGCTGACCGCGCAGGCGGCGGGGCGCGGAGACGCTCGGGCCCAGGCCGAGACGCTCGTTCGCGCGCTCGGGCTCGCAGTGGCGCTGGGGATCGGCCTGCTCCTGCTGATGCCGTGGACGATCCCGGGCGGGATCGCCTTGCTCAACGGGCAGGGCGAAGTCGCCGCGCAGGCGACGACCTATGTCGGCATCCGCTATTGGGGCGGCGCGCTGTGGCTGGTGAACGCCGCGCTCGTCGGCTGGCTGATCGGCCGCCGCCGGGTCCGTGCCGTGCTTGGTATCGAGGTCGCGGCGAACCTCGTCCATATCGGGCTCGACCTGCTGTTCGTGCTCGGCCTCGGGTGGGGCGTGGCAGGCGTCGCCTTCGCGACCCTCGTGTCGGAAGGCGGAAAGACGCTCGCGCTCGCCGCCTTCGTGTTGCGCGAGCGGCCCGATCTCTCTTGCGCCGGACGCGGCGGGACCTGGAGCCGGTCCGCGCTTGCCGACCTGTTCCGGCTGAACCGCGACCTGTTCGTCCGGACGATGCTCCTGACCGGCGCGATCCTGGTCCTCGTCCGCGAGGGCGCCGCGGAAGGCCCGCTGGTGCTCGCCGCCAACGGGATCATCTACCAGCTCTTCATCCTCTCGGCGCTGATCCTCGACGGATTCGAGAGCTCGGCGCAGGTGCTGTGCGGCGAAGCCGTCGGCCAGCGGGACCGCGAACGATTCCATCGACTGGTGAAGGCCCACCTCCTCTGGGGCGTCGGTTTCGGCGCGCTGATCTCGATCCTCTACGCGGCATTCGGCCCGCGCTTCGCGGCGAGCTTCAGCACTGATCCGAACGTGATCGCCACCACCCTCGCCTACGCGCCTTGGGCGATCCTGCTGCCGATCCTCGGAGTCACCTCCTACGTCTTCGACGGGATCTATATCGGCGCGACCTGGACCCGCGCCATGCTCGGCACGATGGCGGCCGCCTGCGCGATCTACGCCCTGCTGCTGGTGGCCGCGGCACCGCTCGGCAATCACGGGCTATGGCTGGCGTTCAGCCTCTTCCTTGTGGCTCGAGCCGCAGGACAGGCGTTGATGCTGCCCCGCCTGACGCGACGGACCTTCGCCTAGCCGCCCAGGCCGAAGACGCCCATGATCAGCGGGTCGCCAGTCTCGCGCGGGTTGGCGCGGATGGCGGCTTCCTCGCGGCCGATGGCGCGGTAGATGCCGCGCGCGGCGCTTCGGGTGACGTGGGTCTGGAGCGCCTGGAAATCGACTCCGGTGGCGTTGCGGACGACCTGGTTGAGGACTCCGTTGTCGAAGGCGCGGAGCGCATTGCCGACGCCCGGGAACATGGCGTCGACGATCGCATCGCCCATCGCGCGCTCGAGGAAGTCGGTCGCAGCGGTCGGGCCGCCGCGGACGAGCGAGACCGCATCGCCGAAGCTCATCGTCCGGATCGCGTCATAGACGATCGGCGCCGCGGCCTCGGCGGCGTTGGAGGCGGCACGGTTCATCAGCCGAAGCATCTGGTCGCGGACGAACGGTACGCGGACGAGCGCGGTCGCGATCGGCCCGGCCTCGGGCAGGCCGACCCGGGCGAATTCGTCCTCGAAGAAGCCGTTCTCGTTCAGCAGCCGGGCGAAGGCGCGCTGCGAGGACAAGGTGAGCAGCCGGCGCAAGGCGTCGACCATGCCGAAGCCCGGGAGCGAGGCGCAGCCCGGAAGCGCGAGCAGGGGAAGCGTGCAGCCCGCGACGAGCAGGCTCCGGCGGGAAAGCAACTGGTCCATGACTCCACTCCGATGAAGGATATGGGGGTGAAACGGAGTCGGCGCCCGTTATGTTGCACGCACCCGCTGTTGCCTTTCGGCGGCCCAGACTCGATCTAGGCCGCAATGGACCGCGCCCGCGTCATCTTGCTCAACGCCGCCCTCGGGCCGCTGGACTATAAGGTGCCGGCGGGGATGGACGTGCGCCCGGGCTCGATCGTGCTGGCACCGCTCGGGCCGAGGCAGATCACCGGCGTGGTGTGGGATGCGGAGCGTGTCGATGCGGGCGAGGTCGAGGAGAAGAGGCTCCGCCCCCTGCTCCACGCCTATGACCTGCCGCCGCTCGCCGCGCCGCTCCGCCGGCTGATCGAATGGACTGCGGATTATTATCTGGCGCCGCTTGCCGCGGTGCTTCGGATGAGCCTGGCCTCCGCAAGCGCTCTCGACGGCGCGCGGACCGTCACCGAATATCGCGCGACCGGGCTCGTCCCGGACCGGCTCACGCCCCAGCGCGCGCAGGCGCTGGAGCGGATCGAGGGGCGGCAAGGGCTGATCCGCGAGCTCGCCCTTGCGGCGGCGGTCTCGGACGGCGTGATCCGCGGTCTGGTGAAATCGGGCGCGGTCGAGGCGGTCCAGGTGACGATCGACGACCCTTATCCGGCGCCGGACCCGGACCATGCGCCGCCGGAGCTCGAGCCCCAGCAGGCGGAAGCTGCAGAAACCTTCGTCGGCGCCGTCCGAAGCGGCGGCTTCGCGCCGTTCCTGCTCGACGGGGTCACCGGATCGGGCAAGACCGAGGTCTATTTCGAGGCGGTGGCCGAGGCGGTGCGGCGCGGCAAGCAGGTGCTCGTCCTCCTCCCCGAAATCGCGCTCACCGAGCCCTTCCTGAAGCGCTTCTCGGCGCGCTTCGGCTGCGAGCCCGTCGCCTGGCATTCCGGCCTCCGCCAGTCCCAGCGGCGGCGCGCCTGGCGGGCGATCGCCAGCGGCGATGCAAAGGTCACGGTCGGCGCGCGATCCGCCCTGTTCCTCCCTTATCGGGACCTCGGCCTGATCGTCGTCGACGAGGCGCACGAAGCGAGCTTCAAGCAGGAGGACGGGGTCCAGTATCACGCCCGCGACGTCGCGGTGATGCGCGCCAAGACGGAGGAATTGCCCGTCATCCTCGCCTCGGCAACGCCGGCGATCGAGACCCGGCACATGGCCGAGATCGGAATCTACAAGGAGGTGAAGCTCTCCGGCCGCTACGGCATTGCCGAGCTTCCCGACATCGCCGCCGTCAACCTGATCGAGGAACCGCCGCCGCGCGGGCGCTGGCTTGCGCCGTCACTGCTCGCCGAGCTGGAGGCGAACCTGGAGCGCGGCGAGCAGTCCCTGCTCTTCCTCAATCGCCGCGGCTATGCGCCGCTCACCCTCTGCCGCCACTGCGGCCACCGCTTCCAATGCCCGAACTGCACCGCGTGGATGGTCGAGCATCGGCTGACCGCGCGGCTTGCCTGCCACCATTGCGGCCACATCATGCCGCCGCCCGCCACCTGCCCGGAATGCCACGAGGAGGACAGCCTCGTCGCCTGCGGACCGGGGGTCGAGCGCATTGCCGACGAGGTCGCGGCTCTGCTCCCGGCGGCGCGGACCGAGATCGTCACCTCCGACACGATCTGGTCCCCCGCCAAGGCGGCCGAATTCGTCGCCAAGATGGAAAGCGGCGCGATCGACATCGTCATCGGCACGCAGCTCGTCACCAAGGGCTATCACTTCCCGAACCTGACCCTGATCGGCGTGGTCGACGCCGATCTCGGCCTCTCCGGCGGCGACCTTCGCGCCGCGGAGCGCACCTTCCAGCAGATCATGCAGGTCTCCGGCCGCGCAGGACGCGGCGAGAAGCCGGGGCGAGTCCTGATCCAGACCCGCGAGCCGTCGGCGCCGGTCATTGACGCGCTCGTCCGCGGCGATGCCGAGGGCTTCTACGCGGCCGAGACCGACTCGCGCCGCGAGGCTGCGATGCCGCCCTTCGGCCGCCTCGCCGGGATCATCGTCTCCTCCGAGGATCTCAAGGAAGCGACCGCGACCGCCCAGGCGATCGGCCGCGCCGCGCCGCGGATCGAGAATATGGCCGTCTTCGGCCCCGCCCCGGCCCCGCTGGCCATGCTCCGCGGCCGTCACCGCCAGCGCCTGCTCGTCCACGCCGCCCGCAGTCTCGACCTCCAGGACGTGGTCCGCGACTGGCTCGCCAAGGTCGAATGGAAGTCCTCGACCCGCGTCGCCGTGGACGTCGATCCCTACAGCTTCGTCTAGCTGGCCCCGTCCTCGCGCCGGACCACCCAGGGTCCGATCACGGCGCGCTCGACCTTCCATTGGCGATTGTGGTCGAGGATCCAGGTCTGCTCGACGGCCGCGACTTCGGTCCTCGTGTTTTGGTCGTCTTGAACCCGTGAATAGCGCGTCATGCTTCCAGTCAGGCGTACGCGATCCGCCGATAGACCGTCCGCGCGATCCCAGAACATGTGGGCGCGGCCAGATCCGATCTGGGCCGCCCAGAATTGGTGGGCGTCCCACCCTCGCCCACGGTAAGGCCGTCCGGCCCAGTCGATCGCCGTCTGATCGGCGAACAGGTAACGGAACCTCTCCGCGTCGGCTGGCTCCTCGTAGAACCGAAAGCCGTCCGCCTTGTTGAGCGCCTCGGCAGCGGCCAGACGGTCGCCGCGGAGGATTCGACAGGCATCGAGCGCCGCCGCCGCATTGCGGTGCTGGCCTGTGTCGAGCGCCGCGCAATGAGGGATGAGGTCGAGGGCAATCCGCTGCAGGTCGCCGGCATAGATTTCCGCCGGCCCACCCTCGCAGGCATCCTCGGTCTTGCGCCTGATCCGCGCTGGCTGAGCGGCGCTGCCCCGCTCCGCCGCCTCGGCGACAAAGACCGAGCTGTGCAGACACATGAGCATCGCGCCATCCGGTTCGCCGGCTTGTGCAGCGAACCTGCGGTGAAAATGCGTGCCGCGCTCGATAACTTCGTTCCAGACGCCGGACGGGACCGGTGCCTGAAGCGGCTCGGGCCGTTCCTCCCGGGCGTGCCGAGGATAGTGGACCCGCAGCGTCGGATCGCTGCCCGGCGCCCGAACGAAGGCGATGAGCACCGTGTCCCGGCCGTAGCCGTCGACATAGAAGATCCGGCGGACTTCGGCACCGGCGGCGGCGAGCTCCTCGATCGGCGGGACCCCGTAGAGTGCCCGCATCTCCTGCTGTGCGGCTGCCGCGCAGCGATCGCGGCCGCGATCGTCCGTGCAATTCCGATCCGGCGCCTGGGCCGCGAACAATAGCATCGGCAAAGCTACCGCAAACATGATTTTCTCCCGTTTTCTAAGATCATAGAGGGCAAGCGGGTTTGCGCAACAGGCCCTCCTCCGGGACGAGATCGCTTGGGACTTGCCAAGCTGCGCCCGCGCGCTAGCCTCGGCCGCAGCAGTCAGGGGGACTTCAGGGATGCGTGTTCTTATCCTGGCGCTGCTCGCGCTGGCTTGGCCGATTTCGGCCCAGGCCAAATGGCGTGAAGCGAGCAGCCGCCATTTCGTTATCTATTCCGAACAGAATGAGCGCGAGCTCAGGACTTTTGCCGAGCAGCTCGAGCGATTCGATCGCGCGCTGCGGCTGCAGCTCAGGCGCGAAGACCCGGAGCGCAGCCCGGCGACCCGGCTCACCATCTTCGTTCTTCCAAACCAGGACCGGCTCCAGAGCTTCCTCGGCATGAACAATGTCGGCGGAATCTATTTCCCCCGCGCCGGCGGCTCGATCGCCTTCACCCACAGCGAGCGCAGCCGCGACGGCGGGCGCCTCGATCCACGGGTGGTGCTGTTCCACGAATATACGCACCATTTCCTCGCGAACAGCTTTGAGTTCGGCGCGCCCTTGTGGTTCAGCGAGGGCTATCCCGAATTCTGGTCGACGACCGATTTCGAGCGCGACGGGACGGTGAAGTTCGGGCTCGCCGCGGGCCATCGCAGTGCCGAGCTCACCATGCTCTCGCGGATTCCGGTCGCTCGACTGCTCAACCTTCGACTGCCGATCAGCGATGGCCAGACCGTGTCCGCCATCTACGGCCGCGGGTGGGTGCTGAGCCACTATCTGAGCTTCGAGCAGAGCCGCGCAGGCCAGCTCGACGCCTATCTGCGCGCGCTCGCCGAAGGCCGCTCGCCGGAGCAGGCGGCGCAGGCGTTCGGCGACCTCGCCCAGCTGGACCGCGAGCTCGAGCGCTACATGTTCGGCAACCGCTTCCGCTACGGCAGCTTCACAGCCGACCAGGTGCCGGCGGGACCGATCCAGATCCGCGACCTTCGCCCGGGCGAGGAAGCGATCATGAACGTTCGGATGCGTTCGCAGCGCGGCGTGAACGACCGCACCGCGCGTGAACTCGTGCCGCAGGCGCGCGAGATTGCAGCCCGCTTCCCCGCCGACCCAGCGGTTCAGCGCGCTCTCGCCGAGGCCGAGTTCGACGCCGGCAACCTGGCCGAGGCCGAGGCCGCCGCTGACCGCGCCATCGCCGCCGATCCGAACATGGTCGAGGCGCATCTCTACAAGGCGCGGGCGATGACCGCCCGGCTGAAGGCGTCCGACAGCGACGATCAGGAGGAAGGGTGGCGCGCCGTGCGCAACGTCATTGCGCGCGCCAACCAGATCGATCCGGACGATCCGGAGCCGATGATCGCCTTCTTCGAATCCTATGTCGATGCGGGTCAATCGCCCACCAACAACGCCCTCGAAGGGTTGCTGTATGCGCAGAGCCTGGCCCGCGAGGACCGGGGACTTCGAATCGGTGCCGCGCGCCAGCTTCTCAGTCGCCGCGCCGCAGCCCCTGCGCGCCGGCTGCTCGCTCCGCTCGCCGGCGATTCCCATTCGGGAAGCCTCGGCAACCGCATCGGCGAGGTCCTGGCGTTGATCGATTCGGGCGATACTGCCGCGGCGCTCACCGGCCTCGATGCCGCGCTGCGCGCAAGCGACCGGGAGCGCGAATCGGATTGAGACTGCCGCCGCCGCTCTTCTTGCAAGGGCGGCGGCGGGGACCCTAGATACGCGCATGGACCGCGCGATCCTCGGCCGACTGCTGATCCTGATTCTGGCCTGCCTCTCGCTCGCCGCACCGGCGCGCGCGGACGACATCTCCGCCGCGAGCCGGAGCGTCGTCCGGGTGGTCGTGGTCGCGGTCGAGGAAGGCGAGGTGGTGGGCTTCGGTCATGGCAGCGGCTTCGCGGTCGCCGGCAACCGGATCGTCACCAACGCCCATGTCGTCCAGCCGGCGCTCGAGCATCCCAAGGAGGTGCTGGTCGGCGTGGTGCCCTCCGAGGGCAACCGCTCCTACGGCGCCCGGATCATCCGGGTGGATCCATCGCGCGACCTCGCCTTGCTCGAGATGGTGGAGGGCTCGGTCCCGCCGATCCCGCTCTATCTCGGTGCGCTTCCCGACGGCATGTCGGTGGCCGCGCTCGGTTATCCCGGCAATGTCGATCTCGCGACCGCCAGATCGGCCGAGGATTATATCGTGCCGATCCCGCCGACCCGGTCGATGGGCAATTATTCGAACGAACGGCCGGTCAACGGCATCGCCGCGCTGCTCCACACCGCCAATATCGCGCGCGGCAATTCGGGCGGGCCGCTGGTCGATCCCTGCGGGCGGGTGATCGGCGTCAACACCTTCATCACGCGAGGCGACAACGGCGATTCGCCTTTCGCCTTCGCGATTGCCAATCGCGAGCTCGTCGCTTTCCTCCGCGCCTCCGGCCAGCCCTTCAACGGAATCACCGCCGAATGCGTCAGCATGGAATCGCGGTTGCAGCAGGACAGCGCACGCAGCGAGGCCGCGGAGCGCGAGCGGCTCGCCGCCGAGCAGGCGCGTCAGCGCAGCGAGGCCGCCGAGATCGAACAGGCCCGGCTCAGGATCGGGGACATTCGCGAAAACCGCGCGGCGCTGTCGCTCCTGCTCCTCGTCCTCGCCGCCGCTGCCCTGGGCGGCGTGCTGGTGATGCTGCAGAAGGATCGCGCACGGATCGCGGCCGCCTGCGGGGGCGCGGCCGTGCTCCTCATCGCCGCGGCTGCCGCCTTGTTCGTCACCCGGCCAGGCTTTGACGAGATCGACGCGCGCGCCCGGGCGACGCCCGCCGACGCCGCGCCGAGCGCCTCGTCCGCCTTTGCGGGCAGCCACAGCTGCCGGCTGGTGCAGGACCGCAGCCGGATCACCGTCTCGTCGGGCGAGACCGTTCCGCTCGAATGGGCCGAAAGGGGCTGCGTCAACGGCCGAACCCAATATGCCGAGACCGGGGCCGGCACCTGGCGGCGGGTTCTGGTCCCGAACGGCGAGCAAAGCGTCGCCGTGCTCGAAGTCCGCCCGGCGGCGCGCGAATATGTCGTGACGCGCTACCTTCTGGACGGCTCGGCGATGGCCCGCGCCCGGGCGCTTCGCCAGCGGATTGGGCTCAACGCCTGCACCGCCGACCAGGGCGAGCTCGCCGGGCTCGCCGAGGCGCAGGGCGAGATCATGCAGATCCTGCCCCAGCTTCCCAACGAGCGCCTCGTCTACGACTGTTCCGGGGACTGAGCCTCACCCGTGACGGGCTCAACCGGGGGCGGCAGGTCTTCGGGAATCCGCCAAACGATTCGCGTTACCCGCTGGTCCACGGCGGTTCGGCCGCGACGATCCCGCGCGGGCGTGAAGCGCGCCCGCGCCGTGAACAGTCGGCAGGTCGCAGCGTCGAGAATGAGCGAGCCGCTCGAGCCGACGATGGTGCAGGCGCTGACCCGGCCGTCGCGCGAGATCGCGAGCCGGACCGTCACCGCCCCCTGCTCCTCGTTGCGCAGGGCAGCCGCGGGATAATCCTCCTCGCTGATCAGGGCCGAAGGCGGCCGCACCCACTCCGCCCTGCTTCGGAGATGCGACGGCGGCGGCGGGGGCGGCGGCGGATAGGCGATGGGTGGCGCTGGCGGCGCGGGCGGCGCGGGCGGCGCCATCATCACCATGGGCGGCGGCACCGGGACAGTGGTCATCATGGGCGGCGCCGGGATCGGCCGAACCAGCCGCTCGGGACAGAGCGACCGGTAGAGCGTCTCCTCGGGCGAGCCCGGCATGATTCCCCGCGCCTCCCGCCGGCCCGCCGGAATTTCGATTTCCTGGATGGTCGCGCCGGCGCCGTCGAAGAGCGTGTAGCTGCGGTCGGTCGTGCTCTGCGCTACGCAATCCATGTCGATGTTCAGGATCGCCGAGGCGCCGGCCTCCGTCACCTCCTTGAACCGGGCGCGCAGCCGGTAGCTGACGGTCCCGCCGCTGCGGACGACGCCCGCCTGGTCGTAGGCATAGTCGCCTTCCCGGTCGGACGCGAAGGCCAGCCAGCGCTCTGCCGGGGCCGCCGCTGGCTGCGCAGCCGCGATGGATGCCGCGGCGACCGATCCGATCGCCGCCGTACGCCACACCCAACACTTCATAATGCGTTCCCCCACCTTTGCGGCCGAGCCAGTACATGCGGGAAATCTTTGCAATCGCAAGCGAATTCAGCCGCCTTCGGCCTTGATCAGGGCGGTCTTCATGTCGAGCCCATAGGCGTAGCCGCCGAGCGAGCCGTCACCGCGGCGGGCGCGATGGCAGGGGATGAGCACGGCGACATGATTGGCCCCGCAGGCCGAGCCCGCCGCCCGCGCCGCGCCTGGCTTCCCTGCCCTCGCCGCAAGTGCGGCGTAGCTCAGGCTCTCGCCCGGCGGGATTCGCGAAAGCTCGCGCCACACCGCCTCCTGGAAGGCGGTACCGACGACGTCGATCGGCAGATCGTGCGGCCGCTCCGGCGTCTCGACCGCGTCGACCGTCCGCGCGAGCAGGTCCCCCATTTCCGCCCCGCCGGGCTCGATCGTCGCATTGGGGAAGCGGCTTCGAAGCGCCGATTCGTCCTCTTCGAACGACAGCCGGCAAATGCCTTTCGCAGTCGCCGCGACCAGCATCCGGCCGAAGCGGGTCTGGGCGGTCGCCCAGCCGATCCGCTCGCCGCGGCCGCCGTCGCGCCATGCCGACGGGGTCATTCCCAGCCGGGCTCTCGCCTCCGCATAGAAGCGCCCGGGCCCGGAAAAGCCGGCATCGTAGATGGCGTCGGTGATCCGCGCATTGTCGCGAAGGGCCGCCTCGGTCCGCCGGGCGCGGAGGCTCCGATAATAAGCGGCGGGAGTGACCCCCGTGGCGCGCTTGAACATCCGGTGGAAATGGTGCGGCGAATAGCCGGCGGCCGCTGCCAGCGCCTCGAGCGAGGGCGCCTCCTCCGCCGCCTTCAGCAGCGCGAGCGCCTTGTCGAGGGCCGCGGCTTCGCGAGTCACCTCGTCCGGAAGGCAGCGCAGGCAGGGCCGCAGCCCCGCCGCCCGCGCCGCGGCGCCGTCGGCGAAGAAGCGGACATTCTCCCGCCGTGGGTGGCGCGCCGCACAGGACGGGCGGCAATAGATTCCGGTGGTGAGGACGCCGGTGACGAAGCGGCCGTCGGCTGCGCGGTCGCGCGCGGTGACTGATGCCCAGGCGCCATCCTCGTCGATCATCGCCTCTGCTCTAAGCGCTGCGCTCGCCATCTCAAGCCCTCCCGACCCGCGCGAGGAAGCAGCCATAGGCCGCAGTATGGGCATGGATGCTCGCCACCCTTGGATCGGCGAACAGCGATTCGATCCCCGCCTCTACGTCCTGCGTCAGCAGCGCCGAGCGCAGCATCCCCGCCGAGTCGAAACCGCGAAGGCTCAGCATCCGGCCCTGGAGCACCGGCGGTAGCCGGTCCTCGAGGACCGGCACCTCATCCGCGCCCTCGCGCACGTAGATCGCATGGGCGGTTCGGAACGGCCCGTCGACGTCGTTGGAGACGTGGTTGAGAAGAATCGCTGTCTCCCCCGGCCGGACATGATCAAGGCCGACCCGGCACGGATAGCCGGTCTCCGAATCCGCAACGACCCGCACCGCGCCGCGCTCGGCAAGCGCCGAATCCGACAATCCGAACAGAGGCGCAAACGCCTCCGACCTCAGTCCCTCGATCCTGTAGCCCATGTTCCGGCTCCTTTCGTCCGGAGCCTCTTGCCGACGATCCGCGGCGGACGCGTCCCGCCGCTTGCTTTGAAAGTCAGGCCAAAGGGTAGCCGTAGGCGGCGCGGATCATGTTCGTGAAATAGGCCACCCACCAATAGCTGGCGACGAACAGAACCATCTGCGCGCCGATCGCGGCGAGGTTCGCCGCGCGACCGCGCGCGAAGTACATCGCCGCGAAGGCCGCGAAGATCATCAGGTTGAGCGGCAGCGAATGAAGCCAGAACAGCATCGGCCGTTCGCGGAGCTGCTCCGCGAACGTGGGGATGTAGATCACCTTCACGAACAGCTCGGCGGCAACCAGCATCAGCACGACGAAGCGCTTGCGGTGCTCGAAATAGGCGTCGAGGTCCTCGAAGCCCTCCGCCTTCCTGGGCAGGACCACGCTGGCGGCGAGATAATAGGTCGTCGCCGCGCCGATCGGCGCCCAGAGGCTCGAGAAATCGAGCGCGAAAGTCCGGCGCACGCTCCATGCGTCGAGCCAGGTGGCGCAGATGATCAGGAAGGTGAGCAAGGCGAGCAGCGCCGATTGGGCGCGGAGCAGCCGAAGCGAGCGCTCGCGGACGAGCAGGCCGAGGCTGGAGAGGATTTCGGCCGCGGCAAGGCCGAGCAGAAGGCCGTAGAAACTGAAAAAGACTTCGAACTCGTCCACCGGCGCCCCCCTGCCCATGACCGCGCGCAACCTGCCGGACCGGTTGCATCGCCGCAAGGCCCCTGCTAGGGCGCCCGCGACCCGGCGGGAGCGCCTTTGCGCGCGCCCTTCGGCCGGGTTTGAAATCCGATCCAGGAGTTAATCGGCGCGTGGAGACATCCGGCGGCATTCAGGCAAGCTTGGCGGGACGCTACGCGACGGCCCTTTTCGAGCTTGCGCGTGACGAAAAGCAGCTCGAGACGGTGGGGCAGAGCCTCGCCCGTCTAAAGCAGGCGCTCGTCGAATCGGAAGACCTGCGGAACTTGGTCACCAGCCCGCTGGTCAGCCGCGAGGACAGCGAGTGTGCGATCGCCGCAGCCGCGGACTCGCTCGGCCTCGATCCGACGACCCGCAACTTCCTCGGGGTCCTTGCGAAGAATCGCCGGCTTTCCCAGATCCAGAACGTCATTCGCGCCTTCGACATGCTCGCCGCCCAGCATCGCGGCGAAGTCACCGCCGAGATCGTCTCCGCCCACCCGCTGAGCGACGATCAGGTGGACGCGCTGAAGGCCAGTCTCCGGGCCCAGACGGGCCGCGACATCGCCGTCGATCTCAATGTCGATCCGTCGATCCTCGGCGGCCTCGTCGTCAAGGTCGGCAGCC
>JAEWCW010000048.1 GCA_023390415.1 Pseudomonadota bacterium
CGCCTGCTGCACCGCTCGCTGCTATGGCGGCGCCCCTCCCGCCGATGCCCGCCGCTCCAGCGACTCCCGCGACTCCGGCGGTTGCGCCGGTTGCGCCGCGGCTCAAGATGCACCTGCCTGCGGCCGCGATCGCGGTCCATCCCGCCCGCCCGGTGATCGATGAGGCGGCGCTCGAGCGGCAGATCGAGGCCGCGGTGACCGCGTCGGTCGACAGCCGCCGAATCGCCGCCCAGGCCCATGCTTCGGCCCGCGCCGGGATCATCGCCGGCGCCGCCGGGATCGAGCAGGGCGCGGCCAGCCTGGAGCAGGGTGCCCGGCAGATGGAGCGCGAAGCGCGGGCGCTCGGCTCCCGTTCCTATCGCGAGCGGCGCATCGCCGAGGCCGCCCGCCGCGGCGAGACGGTGACGCACGAGGAGCTGATCGAGGCCGCGAGCGACCTTCGGGACGGCGCCCGCGATATGGACGAGAGCGCGCGCGAGATGCGCCAGGCCGCCGCCGAGATGCGCCGCGCCCGAATGCACTGAGATTCCGGCACCTTCCTGCCGCCCCGGGCGTTGACGCGCTGCAGGGAGGAGACGAGAAGGTGGTCCGTGGAGGAAGCTCGCTCCTACATCAATGCGATCGGGACCGCCGTCCCGGACCATGAGGTGCACCGGGCGTTCATCGCCTGGGCCGAAACCCAGATCCCCGACGACCGCCAGCGCGCGATCTTCCGCCGGATGGCCGAGCGCTCCGGCATTTCCAAGCGTTGGTCCGTGCTCCCGCCGGCCCCCGGCGGCGGCTCACCGGTCGAGGAAGGCGGATTCTACGAAGGCGCCTCGCCCGCCACCTCGAAGCGGATGCAGGCCTATGCCGAGGCCGCGCCGAAGCTCGCGCTGGACGCGATCGAGCGCCTCGCCGCGCAGGTGCCGCTGGAAGGCATCACCCACCTCGTCGTCGCCAGCTGCACCGGCTTCACCGCGCCGGGCATCGACCAGATCATCGCCCGCGCGCTCGGCCTTGAGGGCGTCGAGCGGACCCTGGTCGGCTTCATGGGCTGCTATGCGGCGGTCTCGGCTCTTCGGGTCGCCCACCATATCGTCCGCTCGGAGCCCGAGGCGCGGGTGCTCGCGGTGACGGTCGAGCTCTCATCGCTCCACCTCCAGCACGAAAGCGGGCTCGAGCCCCTGCTCGCGATGCTCCAGTTCAGCGACGGTGCCGCCGCTGCACTGGTCACCGCCGAACCCGAGGGCCTGGCGATCGGCGCGCAGTTCGCGCTCGCGCTCGAAGACAGCGCCAACCTCATCACCTGGCAGATCGGCGATACCGGCTTCGCCATGCACCTGTCGGGCGAGGTGCCGGGCCGGATCGGCGCCGCGCTGCAGGACGAGGCGGTGCGCGGCCGGATCCTCAACGGCTGGGCGGCGGAGGAGGTCGGCTCCTGGGCTGTCCACGCCGGCGGCCGCTCGATCCTCGACGCGGTCGAGAAGGGGCTCGGCCTCGGACAGGGCGCGCTTGCTGCCTCGCGTGACGTGCTCGCCCGCTTCGGCAACATGTCCTCGTCCACCTTGATGTTCGTGCTCGCCGAGACGCTCGCCAAGCCGGACGTGGGGAGGGGCGTCGCGCTCGCCTTCGGGCCAGGTCTTGCCGCCGAGGGCTTCCGTTTCGAAGGAACGCGATGAAGGCCCTCGCCGTCCGCGTTCGGCGGGACGAGCAGATGGACGATCCCGCGCTCGATCCGGCAATTTATGCGGCGGTGATCGGCGACCTTGCCGAGGTCAACGGCCTGCTGATGGTCGCGCGGCCGACGATCGGCTTCATCCGCCGCGCGCTCCGCGGCCGCCGCGCCTTCCGCCTGCTCGACGTCGGCTTCGGCCAGGGCGACATGCTGCGCCGAATCGCGGTCTGGGCAGCGCGGAGGAAGATCGCCGCCGAATTGGTGGGCGTCGATCTCAACCCGCGCAGCCTGCCCGCGGCGCAGGCCGTGACCCCCGATTGCCTGCCGATCGAATATCGCACCGGCGATTATGCGGACATGGCCGGCGAGGGCTGGGACTTCGTCATCTCCAGCTCGATCACCCATCATATGAATGACGAGCAGCTCCACGCCTTCCTGCGCTTCATGGAAAGCGAGGCGCGGATGGGCTGGATGGTCAACGACATCCACCGCGTCGCTCTGGCCTATCTCGGCTTTCCGGTGCTGGCGCGGCTGATGGGCTGGCACAGGATGGTGCGCGAGGACGGCCTGCTCTCGATCCAGCGCTCTTTCCGAAAGGAGGATTGGCGCGCGATCATCGCTGCTTCGGGGATCGACCCTTCGGCGCCGCGCATCGTTCGGCGATTCCCGTTCCGCTTATGCGTCGAACGGACATTCTGATCGTCGGCGGCGGGCCGGCGGGGTCTGCCGCTGCGATAACGCTCGGCCGCGCCGGGCGGGCGCCCGAGCTGATCGAGCGCAGCGCAGGCCCACGTGATGTCGTCTGCGGCGGCTTCCTCGGCTGGGACGCGCTGGCGGCGCTGAAGCGGCTCGGCGTCGACCCCGCCAGCCTCGGCGCGCGGCTCATCACAAGGCTGCGCCTTGTCGCGGGCGAGCGCAGCAGCGAGGCACAATTGCCGGCGGCCGCCGCCGGCCTCTCGCGGCGGAGACTGGACGAGGCGTTGTTGGAGGCCGCGGTCCGGGCGGGCGCGGACGTGCGTCGGGGCCGTGCGGTGCGCGCCGCGGAGGGGCGGCAAGTGCGGCTCGACGACGGCGAGGAGGTCGAGGCGCACGCGCTCATCCTCGCCACCGGCAAGCACGAGCTGCGCGGCCTCGCCCGACCGCTGGAGGGGCACCGGGAGCTTCCGGCTGCAGGGCTCCGTGCAGCCATTCCGGCGACTCCCGGCCTGGAAGGGGTGATCGAGCTCCACCTGTTCAACGAAGGCTATGCCGGCCTGCTCGTCCAGGAGGACGGTATGGCCAATCTCTGCCTCTCCGTGTCGCGGCGGCGGCTGGCGAAGGCGGGCTCGCCCGAAGCGCTGGTCGCGGAGCTGGTGCGGGAGGCGCCGCGCCTGGCCGCCCGGATCGGAGGCATTCCGGGCAACTGGGAAGCTGTCGCGGGCGTACCCTATGGCTGGCGGGCGCGACGGACCGAGGAGGGCCTCTACCGCATTGGCGATCAGGCGGCGGTCATCGCCTCGCTGGCCGGTGACGGGATCGCCATTGCCCTCACCAGCGGAATCACCTCCGCCGAAGCCCTCCTGGCCGGGGCAGGTGCGACGGACTTCCAGCGCCGTTTCGCCACCCGCGCCCGGCGTCCCGTGGCGGTCGCCGAGGCCCTTCGACACGCCGCCGAGCGCCCCCGGCGCCGGGCCGCGCTCCTCGGCCTCGTCGGCGCGCTTCCCGGCCTGCTGCCTATCGCCGCGCGGCTCACCCGGATCGGTTGACTTCCGCCCGGTTTCGGGCAGGTTGCGAAGCAGAAATCCCCGGGGGAAAATCCATGATCCAGAGGTTGTTGACGGCGGTCACCCTGGCCGCCCTGCCCATAACTGCCGCCGCGGCCCAGCCGCCGGCCTCCGCCGCAGCGCAGAGCCCGCGCGCCGCCCCCGATGCCGCGCGCATGGCCGCCGCCGAGCGGCTGGTCGCGGCAATCTATCCCGAGGAGCTGCTGAGCCGGGCCGCCGCCGACGCGGTGCGCCAATATTGGCCCGGCTGGGCGGCCGCGCGCGGGACCTCGAACCCGCGCGACCCGCTTTATGCCGAGCGGCTCCGAGTCGCCGATGCCGCTGCGACCGCCGAGTCCGCGCGCCTGGTCCACAACCTCCTTCCCGAGCTGCGCACCTTGATGGCGCGCTTCTATGCCGAGCGGATGCAGATCGCGGATATCGACGAGGCAGCGCGCTTCTATGCGAGCCCGGCGGGCCGACGCTTCATCCTCGGCTCGATCCAGCTGTCGCGGCACACGGACGCGCTCCGCAACTATTCGCCCGAGCCCGATCCGGAGCTGCTCGCCGGAATGCTGATGATGGGCGCGCGGATCGAGGCTGCGACCCGACACCTCCAGCCGCCGCCGCCGCCCCCGGCGCCTCCGCCGCCGGTCAGCGTGGAGCCCGAGCGTCGTCAGCGCGCCGACCGCCAGCAGCGCAGCGAGCGCATGCGCCGTCCGCGCGAGGCGCCGCCGGAGGTCTATATGCCGGTCCCGGACGTGGAGCCCGCACCGCCGGCACCGCCCCCGCCGCCGCCGCCCGCACCGCCCGCGCCGGCCGATCCGGCACGTCTCGCCGCCGCCCGCCGTGCCGCCGAGGTGATCCTTCCGACCAACGCCTTCAGCCAGCCGCTGCCGCTCCAGGAGCTCGCCGCGACCCTGCTCGCGCTTCCGGTCTCGAGCCTCGGGCCGGTTCCGCTTCCGCCGGGAATCGGCCCGCACGCCACGGTCGGCGAGGCCGCCGAGACCCATGTCCCGCACCTTCGCGAGATCGCGCGGATCGCCGCCGGGATCATGAGCGAGGATCTGCCCCGGCTGCTCCCGCTTGCGGCGCCGGTCGCGCGTGGCGCGATCGCCGAACTCTATGCCCGCGAGTTCACGGTCGCCGAGCTCGATGCGATCAGCGCTTTTTACGGCAGCCCGGCGGGCCAGGCGCTGGCGCGCCAGTCCTTCACGGCGATGCTCGATCCGCCGCTGATCCGCGGCACTTTGCTGATGATGCCGCGGATTCTGCCGGAGGTTTACACGGCGCTGGTCCGGATCGGCCAGTCGACCGCGCACCTGCCGCCGCCGCCGGCGCCACCGGCACCGCCCGCTCCGCCTGCCGCATCCACGCCCCAGCCCGACGAGGATGGGCCGGACGAGGACTGAGTCTGAACGGCCGTTCAGCTTCGGCTCAGCGTTCGGGGCTAGGCTTTGGGCAACCGACTCGCGCGCATGGGCGTTGTCCGCTATGCTCGCCTAAGTCCTTGAGGAGACTGGTATGCGTAAGTTGCTGATCGGCGTCGCGGCGCTTGCTCTTGCCGGGCCGGCCAATGCGCAGCGCGTGTTCACGCCGGAGATGGACGAGGATCTTGTCCGCGCCGTTCCCCCGGCCGAGGAGGTCGAGGCGGTCGGCGAGACGATCGACGCCGTCACCGGCGCCGTTCTCGACGTACCGATCGGACCGCTCGTCGATGCGATCGATCGCGCCGACCCCTATCGCCGCGGCGCACGACGCGGCCCGCGGGAGCGTACGCTCGGCGATCTCGCCCGCCGCGACGATCCCTATTTCGAGGAAAGGCTGCGCGATTCCATCTACCAGGTCACCACCGACATGGCGGTGACGATGGACGCGGTCGCGCTCGCGGCGCCGGAGATGCGCCGCGCGCTCGCCGAGATCGAGCGCAGCGTCGAACGCGCCCGCGAGGACGCCCGCGCCCGCCACGGTCGCCGCTAAAGTGGACTAATCGCGGTTCCCCCGCGAAGCGCTGTGGACGTTCGCCGCATGTGCGCTAAGAGCGTGCTTCATGTGGCAGCTTTACCAATTCCCGCTTTGCCCTTTTTCGCGCAAGGTCCGGCTGATGCTTGGCGAGAAGGGCGTCGCGCACGAATTGGTGCGCGAGAATCCCTGGGGCCGGCGCGACGAGTTCATGGACATGAACCCGGCCGGCCAGACTCCGGTGCTGGTCGAGGATCGCACCGGAACGGTGCTGATCGATAGCGGCGCGATCTGCGAATATTTCGAGGAGACGATCGAGAAGGCGCCGATGATCCCGGGCACCGCGGTCAACCGCGCCGAGGTCCGCCGGCTGGTCGCCTGGCTCGACGACCAGCTCTATCGCGAGGTCATCCGCCCGATCATGGACGAGCGGATGATGAAGCGGCTGATCTCGCGCGATCCGCCCGACACCAAGGTGCTGCGCGAGGCGATGAAGATCGCCAATTCCTACCTCGATTATCTCGATTACCTGCTCGATCACAGGCGCTGGCTCGCCGGACCGGTGCTGAGCCTCGCCGATCTCGCCGCCGCCGCCCACCTTTCCGTCGCCGACTATCTCGGCGGCCTCGACTGGCGCGGTCACAAGCAGACCACCGACTGGTATGCGGTGATGAAGTCGCGGCCGAGCTTTCGCCCGCTCCTGACCGAGCGGATGGAGGTGATCGCCCCGCCGGCGCATTACGACAAGGTCGACTTCTTCTAGGGACCTTTGCGGACTTGATCGCAGCTCCCCGACGGACCACATCCAACCCATGCTGATCCAGACCGAGACGACGCCCAATCCCACCACCCTGAAGTTCCTTCCGGGGCGCGAGGTGATGGGGCAGGGGACCCGCGACTTCGCGACGCCGGAGGACGCCGATTCCTCGCCGCTCGCTTCGGCCATCTTCTCGACCGGAGACGTCGAGGGCGTGTTCTTCGGCCGCGACTTCATCTCGGTGACCGCGGCGCCCGGCGTCGAATGGCGCGAGCTCAAGCCGCAGGTGCTGTCGGTCCTGCTCGACCATTTCTCGAGCGGCGCGCCCTTGTTCAATCCGGGAAGCGCCGCCGGAATCGAGATCGCGCCCGATTTCGGCATCGAGGAGGATCCCGCCGACGCCGAGATCGTCGACCAGATCAAGGAGTTGATCGAGACCCGCGTCCGCCCGGCAGTCGCGCAGGACGGCGGCGACATCGTCTATCGCGGCTACGCCAAGGGAACGGTCTATCTCGCCATGCACGGCGCCTGCTCGGGCTGCCCGTCCTCGACCATCACCCTGAAGAACGGGATCGAGGGGCTGCTCCGGCATTATGTCCCCGAGGTCGAGGCCGTCGAAGCGGTCTGAGCGGTGCTTCTCGCGATCGACAGCGCCACCGCGGCCTGCTCGGCGGCGCTGATCGAGGGCGGCGCCGTCCTCGCCGAGCGCCACGAGACGGTTGGCCGCGGTCATGCTGAGCGGCTGATGCCGATGATCGCGGAGCTGCTTGCCGAGCCGGCGATTGCCGGCCGCTGTCCGGACTCGATCCTGGTCGATTGCGGCCCCGGAAGCTTCACCGGAATCCGGGTCGGACTCGCCGCTGCCCATGGCCTCGCCATCGGCTGGGGAGTTCCGCTTCACGGCTACTCCTCGATGGCTCTCATCGCCGCGTCGAACCGGCCCGAGACCGGCGAGATTGCGGTCGCTCTGCAGGGGGGACATGGGGAACTTTTCGTGCAAAGCTACGGCGGTGACCCGCTCCGGCCTCTCGACGCCCTCCGATCGCTCGCACCCGATGCCGCGGCCGCTTCCGTCTCCGCCGAGAGCGTCGCAGGCTCCGGGGCCGAGGCGCTGGTCGTCGCGCGCGGGAGCGGCACGTGGCGCGAGGCGCTTCCCCGTGCCGCGGGCGTCCACCTGCTTCCCGAGCCGCTCCGCGCCCTCCCGCCGCGTCCGATCTACGGCCGCGCGCCCGATGCGAAGGCGATGACATGAATCGCGAGGGCGACGTCCGGATCGAGCAGGGCGGAGTCGCCGATCTCGATGCGGTGATGGCGGTGATGAATGACGGCTTCGATCCCTGTTACGGCGAGGCCTGGACCGCGCCCCAATGCGCCGGGCTGCTGCCGATGCCGGGCGTCTGGCTGACCCTCGCGCGCATCGGCGACGAAGTCGTCGGTTTCAGTTTGGCACGGTCCGTCCTTCGCGAGGCCGAGCTCCTCCTGCTTGTCGTGAAGCGCAAAGATCAGGGACGTGGCATCGGCAAGTTGCTCCTCGACGCGTTCACCGACGGGGCGGCGGCGCGTGGTGCAACCCATTTCCATCTCGAGGTGCGGGATGGAAACCATGCGGTTAAGCTATACCATAATTCAGGTTTTACTCCGGTCGGCCGTCGCCGGAACTATTATAGCGGCCGCGATGGCCAAGTTTACGATGCCCTGACACTGGCTCGAACAATAGCGGGTTAGTACGGCATTCGAAGCATAAGCGGATTGCCGCTTGCAATTTGCTCCAAAATGGACCTAGTTTGGATGGAACCTGCCCGCGGGGCGGCAGGCAACACGCCCAAGATTCACTGCATTCAATCGGAGCGGAAATGGACAATCAGGAATCATCGGCCGACACGCTCGTCACCCTGACGGCGGATATCGTTTCGGCTCACGTCGCCAACAACAGCGTCGCGGTCAATGACCTGCCGACCCTGATCGAGAACGTTCATGGCGCGCTTTCCGGCCTCGGCAAGGCCAAGGAAGAGCCGGCAGCCAAGCAGGAGCCCGCCGTTTCGGTCCGCTCGTCTGTGAAGCCGGACTATGTCGTCTGCCTCGAGGACGGCCTCAAGATGAAGATGCTGAAGCGTCACCTGATGACCGATCACGGGCTGACTCCGGAGCAGTATCGCCAGAAGTGGGGTCTCGCCGCCGACTATCCGATGGTCGCGCCCAATTATGCGGAGCAGCGCCGGACCCTGGCGAAGAAGATCGGCCTCGGCACCAAGCGTCGCCGCGCCCCCAAGAAGTAAGCGTCGCTTAATCCAGCGTAACGGAACGCCGTCTCCCGCCCCCTCCCGGAGACGGCGTTCTTTTTTTCCTGCCCTTGGAGGGGCCGGGAATCCGGGGTAAGGCCTTGGGCCATGTCGCGGAGGATCGATATCGAAGCCCTGTGCGCGGAGAAGGGCCTGCGCATCACCGAGCAGCGCCGCGTGATCGCGCGCGTGCTTTCCGAAGCCGAAGACCATCCGGACGTCGAGGCGCTGCACGAGCGCGCCGCGGCGATCGATCCAGGGATCTCGATCGCCACCGTCTACCGGACGGTGCGCTTGTTCGAGGAGGCGGGGATCCTCGAGCGCCACGATTTCGGCGACGGCCGCGCCCGCTACGAGGCCGCCGACGCCACCCATCACGACCATCTGATCGACGTCGAGACCGGCAACGTGATCGAGTTCGTCGACGAGGAGCTGGAGGCGCTCCAGCGCCGGATCGCCGAGAAGCTCGGCTTCCGCCTGGTCGACCACCGGATGGAGCTCTACGGCGTCTCGCTCAGCCGCAAAGACTGAAGCGCGGCCGGGGAGCGCGGGTGCCGTGATCCGCGTCTGGTCACGCGTCGCGCTGATCGCGCTCGGCCTGATCGCCTGCCTCCCGCTTCATTATGGGTGGCGGCTGTTTCGCGCGCGCTCGCCCTGGCCGCGTCTGTTCCTGCGCTGGGTCGCCTTCGCGGCCGGGCTCAGGGTCACCATTCGCGGCGAACCGCTCCGCCGCGACGTCCTCTTCCTCGCCAACCATGTCAGCTGGCTCGACATATTGCTGGTCGGCGGCAGCGCTGGCGCCGCCTTCGTCTCGAAGGCCGAGGTGCGAAACTGGCCGGTGATCGGGTGGCTCGCCGGCCTCAACCGCACCGTCTATGTCGAGCGGGCCAAGCGCGGTGACGTGCGGGGGCAGGCCGATGCGCTTCGCGAGGCCCTCTGCGCGGGCCAGCCCGTCGCCTTGTTCCCGGAAGGCACCACCGAGGGCGGCCACGAGACCTTGCCGTTCCGCGCAAGCCTGCTCTCCTCGCTCTTCCCGCCTTTGCCCGGAATCCGGGTCCAGCCGGTCGCGATCGATTATGGGCCCTTGGTTCACGAGATCGCCTGGGTCGGCGAGGAAGGCGCCGGCGCCAATGCTCGCCGTATCCTCTCGCGCCGGGGCACGATTCCGGTGACCTTGAGCTTCCTCGCACCGATCGATCCGGCCGAGGCCGGCGACCGCAAGGCGCTCGCCGCCGCGGCCCAGGCCGAGGTCGAGGCCGCGCTCAACCCGGGCGCTTCCGCAAGCGCGCCCGCTCCCCTATATGGCCGCGATGAAGAATAGAGATCCCAAGACCTTCCACGTCAAAAGCTTCGGCTGCCAGATGAACGTCTATGACGGGGCGCGCATGGCCGAATTGCTCGAGGCGGAGGGGATGGAAGCCGCGGCCGATGCTGCGTCGGCGGATCTCGTCGTCCTCAACACCTGCCACATCCGCGAGAAGGCGGCCGAGAAGGTCTATTCGGACATCGGCCGGCTGATGAAGCCGGGCGACGAGGCGCCGGCCGATGCCAGGCAGCCAATGATCGCCGTCGCCGGCTGCGTCGCCCAGGCCGAAGGCGCCGAGATCCCGCGCCGTGCGCCGGGAGTCGACATCGTCGTCGGCCCGCAGGCCTATCACCGGCTTCCCGAGCTGGTCGCCGCCGCCCGGACCGGGGCGCGGGCGATCGACACCGACATGCCGATCCAGTCCAAGTTCGGCGCGCTCCCCGGCCGCCGGCGGCAGGGCCCCACCGCCTTCCTCACCGTCCAGGAAGGCTGCGACAAATTCTGCACCTATTGCGTCGTCCCCTATACGCGCGGGGCCGAAGTCTCGCGCACCTGGGACGCGATCGTCGCCGAGGCCGAGGCCCTGGTCGAGATGGGCGCCAGGGAGATCACCCTGCTCGGCCAGAACGTCAATGCGTGGGAGGAGGCGGGCCGGGGTCTCGACGCCCTGATCCGCACCCTCGCCGACATCCCCGGCCTCGCGCGCATCCGCTACACGACCAGCCACCCCAATGACATGACCGAGGGCCTGATCCGCGCCCATGGCGAGGTCGGCAAACTGATGCCTTACCTGCACCTCCCGGTGCAGTCGGGCAGCGACCGCGTGCTGAAAGCGATGAACCGCAGCCACAGCACCGCAAGTTATCTCGCGATCCTCGACCGGGTTCGCGCCGCCCGGCCGGACATCGCGCTGTCGGGCGACTTCATCGTCGGCTTCCCCGGCGAGACCGACGCCGAGTTCGAGGAGACGCTTCGCCTCGTCGAGACGGTCAATTACGCCCAGGCTTACACGTTCAAATATTCACCGCGCCCCGGGACTCCCGCCGCCGAGATGGACGCGCAGGTGCCCGAGCCGGTCAAGGACGAGCGGCTCCAGCGCCTCCAGGCCCTGATCAACGCCCAGCAGCTCGCCTTCAACCAGGCGACGGTCGGCAAGCGCACGCAGGTCCTGCTCGAGCGCGCCGGCAAGAAGCCCGGCCAACTCGTCGGCAAGTCGCCCTGGCTGCAGTCGGTCCACCTCGAAACCCGCGCCGCGATCGGCGACATCGTCGATGTCGATATCGTCTCGGCCGGCCCGAACAGCCTGGCCGGCGCCGAGCTCGTCAGGGAAGCCGCGTAGCCCCGGCCGCGCATTCGCCGTCGCGCCTGCCGCTGACGCTGCCGACGCCGAGGATGATCTTGGCGCGGCGCGAGAAGGTCAAAGCCTGCCAGCGGCCGCTATTGCCGACCGCCGTGCGGCTCCTGAGGAAGGTGAGGTGGAGCAGCTCATATTGCTCCGGATCGATCTGCCCGCGGTCGATCATGCAGCTCCATTGCTCGACGTTCCACGCATAGTCGCGCGCGATCCCGTCCTGGTCGGCCGTCTGGGCGAGCGCCGAATACCAGGCGAAGATCGCGCGCAGCCGGGGCCAGCGCTCCGCCGCCGGCATCGCGGCGAGCCGGCTGCGGAGGCGGGCAATGTCCTCGTCCGCCGGGAATCGCGATTGCTGCACCATCGTGTCGATCGCCCAGCGCACCTTCCGCATCGTGATCGGGCCTTGCGGGAAGATACGCTGAAGCTCGCCGCGCACGCGTAGCAGCAGCTGGACATAGGCGTCGGCCTGCACCTGCAGCATCGCGTCGCTTTCGAAGAGCGCGGTCAGCTCGGCGCGGAGCATTGGGTTGATCTGCCCGCCAGCATCGTGCGCGGCCAGGATCGCATCGCGGCAACGCTCTCGCACCGGGATCGCGAGGCAATCGCGCGAGAAGAGGAGTCGGCCGTAGGTGGGGGCGAGGGTCGCAAGCGCCTCCCGGAAGCGGCGCCGCGAGCCGAAGCTGTCCCGCCACTTAGTGAGCACGGGCTGGAGGCTGCCAGTGCCGTAATTC
The DNA here is from genome assembly GCA_023390415.1 of Pseudomonadota bacterium. GTDB lineage: Bacteria > Pseudomonadota > Alphaproteobacteria > Sphingomonadales > Sphingomonadaceae > Allosphingosinicella. The sequence continues at coordinate 11,789 of JAEWCW010000048.1, forward strand.
CATTGCGACATGCCGACCGAGATGAGCTGGCTGTCAAAATTGCCGACCGGCATCGCCCAGCAGCCCATGGTTTCAGGGATCGAGGTCTCCGCCATGCGCTCGAAGATGGCCTCGCGGTCCAGCCCGATCTCGGCAAGCTGCGCCGCCGCGGCGGGATCGATCCGGATGAACTGCGCCGCGCCGGTCCGGCTTGGGACATCGCCGACCCGACGGCAGGTCTGCGCGATCTCCGCCACCGTCTGGGCCTGGGCCGGCAATGTGGAGAGCAAAGCTGCGGCGAGCAGGCCGAACACGAAAAGCGCGAAGCGTGTCACTCGGGAAGCCCCCCTGGCGTCGGAACCGCAGCCTTATTGCAGCAGCAGGCGCGGCGGAAGATCGCGCAAGTCGGCTATGTATGGAAAGCGTGCCCGCGGGAACGACGGTTAGTGGACCTGACGCCGCGAGGCACGGATGGCGATGATCGCGTTGGCGGCTGAGAGCGCCAATGCCGAGATCGAGTGAAGCTGCGCAAGATTTCCTGGACCGGCAACCTCGTCGTGAAGCGAAAGCATGCCGACCATCGCGCCGCTCGATGAAAGCAACGGAAAGGATTGGACGGAGCGAACGCCGGCGCGGTCGAGGACGTCCCGGTAGGGTGCGAGGCCCGGGTCGGTCCTGACATCGTCGACCGTGATCAGGCTGCGCTTGATCAGGGCGCGGCCGCAAGCGCAGGTGTCGCGGATCGAGACCCTGCGGAAGCAGGCGAGAAATTCCTCCTCGAAGCCGCGCTGGGCGACGATCTCGAGCCCGCCCGCCTCCGTCCACCGCGCCAGCTGCACGTTGCCGCGAGGCCGCCCCGTCAGCTCGAGGGCACTCTCCAGCACAATCGCCGCGATATCCTCCGGCTCCCTGGCCGATGAGAATAGCGGATCCAGCGGGGGATACATGGGCGGAGCCTTCAGCTTGCGTCTGCAGTCTAGGCTTTCGCGCGCTGTCCGCAATGGGTCCAACACGGACGTCGATCTTCAGCCGGAATTGGGGTCAATGCGACCACCTCAACCTTCAAGCTTCTCTTTGGCCAAACCGTCGAGATGAGCTTCGACCTCGTCTACCAAATGCGCGTTCCGCCGCCCGAACTTCCGGGCGAACAGCGGCGGGCCCGCATCAGGCAGGGCGAGGCCATCCGGCGAGAGCAGGAACTCCAGATGGTCGGCCCGAATGAAGGCTGGCTGCTCGTTTGGGTCCTTCCAATCCGCGAACGTCGTCGTCCCCACGCAGGAGGAGCGAAACGGAGAGTTCGCGATAATCGTGTGGAAGAAGCTCTCGTCCGGCACAAAGGTGTGTCTGAAGTAACGCGCCACCTCCGGGCGGTCCTGGATGAACTGCTCAATGCAGGCGAGAGCATCGCTCGAGAAGGCCCAATAGGCGCTCCCTGCGAAGAGCGTGAGGCCCGGCAATCTCTTTCCCGGATCAATTCGCACCAGGCTTGCGGCCTTGCTTGCCGCATAGGGCAGCAGCCGCTGAAGGCGCGGTCTCCGATAGGCCCCTTCGAAGTGGTAACGGTCGAAACGCCACCACGGCTTGTGGGGGCAGGGCACCTTTTCGAGGGTGATATGCTGCTTGCCGGCTGTGAGACGAGCGTGGATCTCTTCGTTGCTGCGGATCGGGAAATGGGTTCCACTCAGCAGGACGAACGAGCCGAAGGGCACGCCGGCCCTTCGGGACGCCTCGATGAGCAGCAGGGTGGCCGCGATGTGACTCCAACCCCCCCAATAGACAGGCAGGCGTTCGACGAAGGAGACGCGGGGCAGGGAGGCGCTGTCCTGGAAGCGCGCGGCGTCGCTCTTGCGATCGAGGTGAATGAAGAAGTGCGCGAACGGTGCGCTCAGCCGCCTGATCAACCGGTAGAGGTGCTCGGGCTCCTCATGGGCGAGGATCAGATAGGCGATCGGTCCAGGTGATGGCATCTTTGATCCCTCGCCGGAGAGCGAAGGATGCAGGTGAATCCAAGGGTCCGCAACGGTCCGCGGCTGGCGCCCGCCACCACTGTGTCTCCAGCGCATCGCTGAGAGGGAAGCTGCCACCTCGCGGGAAACCGCTGGCATTTCCCCGCGTTGCCCCCCACGTTAGGACGGTGATCCGTCCCATCGAAAGGCCAGAATGAGCCGCAAGCCTACCGATTCCGGCGCCGGACGCGCCCGGATCGAGATCGAGTTCGACCAGCCGCATCTGATGGGGCCCCTGTTCGGCGAGTTCGACCGCAACCTCGTCGCGATCGAGGACCGGCTCGGAGTCTATATCGCGGCGCGCGGCGCCAAGGTGCAGATCGAGGGCGAGCCCGAGGATGCGGCGCGCGCGCGCGACGTGATGCAGGGCCTCTACAACAGGCTCGACGAGGGCCACGACATCGATGCCGAGACGGTCGCCGCGGTGATCGCCATGTCCGGCCAGCCGACCCTCGACGGGATCATCTCGGCGGACGTCGCCGAGCCGCCGAAGGTGATGATCCGCACCCGCAAGAAGACGATCGTCCCGCGCTCGGCGACGCAGGCCGTCTACATGGAAGCGCTCGGCCGCGACGATTTGATCTTCGCGCTCGGCCCCGCAGGCACCGGCAAGACCTATCTCGCCGTCGCCCAGGCGGTGCAGCAGCTGATCGGCGGCTCGGTCGATCGGCTGATCCTGTCGCGCCCAGCCGTCGAGGCGGGCGAGCGGCTCGGCTTCCTTCCGGGCGACATGAAGGAGAAGGTCGATCCCTATCTCCGCCCGCTCTACGACGCGCTCTACGACATGCTCCCCACCGAGCAGGTCGAGCGCCGGATCGCCAGCGGCGAGATCGAGATCGCGCCGATCGCCTTCATGCGCGGGCGCACGCTCTCCGACGCCTTCATCATCCTCGACGAGGCGCAGAACACCACGCCCCAGCAGATGAAGATGTTTTTGACCCGCTTCGGCATGCGCAGCCGGATGGTGGTCTGCGGCGATCCGCTCCAGGTCGATCTGCCCAATCCCGGTATGTCCGGCCTCGCCGACGCGGTCGATAAGCTGGAGGGAATCCCCAAGATCGCCACCATCCGCTTCGGCGCCGGCGACGTCGTCCGCCACCCGCTCGTGGGGCGGATCGTCCAGGCCTATGAGGGGCCGGATGATGCCGCGCGCTGAGGCCACCCGATGATCGCCGTCGAAGCCGACGTTTCCGACGAGTGGCCGGACAGTAGCGACTGGCCGGCCCTTGCCGAGCGCACCGTGCGCGCGGCGGTGTCGGCGAGCGATTTCGCGGACCTCGTCGAGGGCGCCGCCGTTTTCGAGGTCTCGGTGAAGTTCACCTCCGACGAGGAGGTGCGCCTGCTCAACGGCCAGTGGCGCGCCAAGGACAAGCCGACCAACGTCCTCTCCTTCCCGATGATCGAGCCCGATCTGATCGACACGATCGCGGACGCCGGCGCCGGCGAAGCCCTGCTCGGCGATATCGTTCTCGCCCGCGGCGTGTGCGTGCGCGAGGCGGCGGAAAAGGGCGTCGAGATCGCCACCCACGCCGCCCATCTGATTGTCCATGGCACGCTCCACCTTCTCGGCTATGATCATGAGACCGGCGAGGAGGAGGCCGAGGAGATGGAGCAGACAGAGCGCGAGGCGCTCGCCGCCATCGGCATCGCCGACCCCTATCACGTGACGGAGGATCATTCCTAAGGACATGGACGACGATTCGAGTAGCACCGCCCCCGAGGACGGGGGCTCCTTCTGGAAGGGCCTGCGCACCTTCCTGTTCGGCGACGAAGGCGAGGCGACTCTCCGCGACCAGATCGAGGAGGCGATCGAGAGCCGCGAGGGCGAGAAGCCCGCGGTCGGCGATCTCAGCCATGTGGAGCGCCAGATGCTCCGCAACCTGCTCCATTTCGGCGAGCGCACCGCGGACGACCTTGCGGTCCCGCGCGGGGAGATCATTGCGGTCTCGGCGGACATCGGCTTCGAGGCTCTGGTCGCCGCGTTCGCGGAGGCGGGCCACACCAGGCTCCCTGTCTATCAGGGCAGCCTCGACACGGTGGTCGGCATGATCCACCTCAAGGACGTCTTTCAGGTCCAGGTCTCCGGCGCCGAGCCGCCGCAGGACATTTCCGCGCTCTACCGCACGCCGCTCTACGTCCCCCAGTCGATGGGCGTGCTCGATCTGCTCGCGCGGATGCGGTCCGAGCGAGTCCATCTCGCCATCGTCGTCGACGAGTTCGGCGGCACCGAGGGCCTGGTGACGATCGAGGACGTCGTCGAGGAGATCGTCGGCGAGATCGAGGACGAGCATGACGAGGAGCCCGAGGGCATGCTGATCCCGATCGAGGACGGGCTGTGGGACGCCGACGCCCGCGCCGAGCTCGAGGACGTCGCCGAGACGATCGACGCGCGGCTCGCGCAGGTCGAGGAGGATGTCGAGACCCTCGGCGGCCTCGCCACCGTGCTCGCCGGCCATGTGCCGCAGCAGGGCGAGGTGATCGCCCATCCGTCCGGCTGGCGGCTCGAGGTCACCGACAGTGACGCGCGCCGAGTCAACCGCCTGCGCCTTCACGCGCCGCAGGAGACGGCGCTTACCGAATAAGGGGAGGGGACATGTCCTTCGAGCATATCCGGCTGGAGCAGAATGCCGGCCGGTTCGCGACCTTGACCATCGCGCGGCCCGAGCGGCTCAATGCGATGGACGGGCAGACGGTGGACGAGATGCGTGCCGCCGTCGCCGAGGTCGCGGCCTCGGACGCGCGCTGCCTGCTTCTGGCGGGCGAAGGGCGCGCCTTTTCGAGCGGCGCCGACCTCGCCGCGTCCGGGGGCCTTCCCCAGGATGCCGGCGCGGCTCTGGAGAAGCATTTCAATCCCCTGGTCGAGGCCCTGTTCGCGCTCGACATCCCGGTCGTCGCGGCGGTGCGGGGACCGGCGGCGGGCGCGGGCTGCTCGCTGGCGCTGGCCGCGGACATCGTGATCGCCGCCCGGTCGGCCTATTTCCTTCAGGCTTTCGTCAATATCGGCCTGATCCCGGACGCCGGCGCGACCTGGCTTCTGCCGCGGCTCGCCGGACGGGCGCGGGCGATGGAGATGATGATGCTCGGCGAGCGCATCCCGGCCGAGCAGGCGCTCGCCTGGGGCCTGGTCTCGCGGGTCGTCGAGGACGAGGCGCTGGACGAGGAAGCGGCGGCCCTCGCCGCCCGCCTCGCCAACGGTCCGACCGTCGCGCTCGGCCTGATCCGCAAGCTCGCCCACGAGGCCGCGCAGCGTCCGCTGACCGAAGCGCTCGCCACCGAGCGCGTCGCCCAGAGGACGGCCGGCGAAAGCGCCGACTTCAAGGCCGGGGTGATGGCCTTCCTCGCCAAGCGCCAGCCGACCTTCGAAGGCCGCTGACGCTCAAGCGAGCGGCGTATCGTCCCGGTGCGGATGCGCCGCGACCGGCGTCGCGGTCGTCGCGGCGCGGGTCTCGGCCTGGCGGGCCTGGCTCTCGAAGCGCGCGCGATCGGCCTCAGCCGCCTGCCGCTTCGCCACCTCCTCACGGTAGCGCCGCTTCCACTTGCCGCCGGCCATCGCCGCCATGCCGAGCAGAAGCCCGAGCAGGAAGACCAGGATCAGGATGAACCATTCGTTGGGCGTGAAGCTTGCCATCTCCGCTCCTCTCGCTGTGGAAAGGAGAAGAATCGAAGCCGCGGATTGTTCCGGACCCGTATCCTAGCTCAGCAGCGCATCCGAGATGTCGCAGGCCGCGGGGCCGAGGATGACGATGAACAGGACCGGCAGGATGAACAGGATCAGCGGCACCGTCATGATCGCCGGAAGCCGCGCGGCCTTTTCCTCGGCGCGCATCATGCGCTCGTTGCGGAACTCGGCCGAGAGGACGCGGAGCGCGCTGGCCAGCGGCGTTCCGTATTTCTCGGTCTGGATCATCGTCGTCACGACCCCGCGCACCGCATCGAGATCGATCCGGTTGGCGAGATTCTCGAACGCCGAGCGGCGGTCGGTGAGGAAGCCCAGCTCGATCGAGGTCAGAGCGAATTCGTCGCCGAGCTCGGGATAGGCCTTGCCGAGCTCGCGGGCCACGCGGCTGAAGGCGGCGTCGACGGTGAGGCCGGCCTCGGCGCAGATGACGAGCAGGTCGAGCGCGTCGGGAAGGCCCTTGCGGATCGCGGCGCTGCGCTTGTCGATCTTGTTCTTCAGCCAGAGATCCGGCGCCTTGTAGGAGAGGAGCAGGGTGCCGGCGACGGCGCCATACTTCTTGAGAGCGCCCCAGTGCGGGAACCAATCGAGAAGGTAGACCCCGACGATCGCGATCGTGCCGAAGACGAGCGGCATGATGAAGCGTGCGAGGATGACCACATAAGCGAGGTCCTTGGAGCGGATGCCGGCCTGCATCAGCTTCTGCTGTGCCTTCTCGACCTGCTCGGCCTGGACCATCTTGAACGAGGACAGGAAGGACCGGACCCGGTCCGCGGCCTCGTTGCGGTTGGTGATGCCCTTGCGGCGGCGCTTGGACGAGCCGACGATGATGCCGGCCTTCAGTTGCTCGCGACGCTCGTTGAGCGCCTTGACGCGCTTCGCCATCGGGTCGCGCACCGTCGTCGCCGCATAGATGGCGATGAGCATCGAGAAGGTCGCGACGGCGGCCATGAAGGTGCCAACCATCACCACATCGATCCCCATGATCGTCGGGCCGCTTGCCGGTGCCATCGTCACTCTACCCCGCTCAAATCTCGAAATTGATCATGCGCGACATGATGAATGCGCCGATCCCCATCCAGATGATGCCGCCGCCGCCCGCGATCATCAGCCGCTCGTCGACGAAGAACTTCTGCATGTAGCTGGTGTTGATCATCCAGATCAGGCCGAAGACGATGAAGGGCAGGGCGCCGATGATGTAGGCCGAAGCCTTGGATTCGGACGACATCGCCTTGATCTTCAGCTTCATCGCGGCCCGCTTCCTCAGCACGTCGGCGAGGTTGGAGAGGGTCTCGGCGAGGTTGCCGCCGGTCTCGCGCTGGATGGCGAGGCTGATCACGAAGAACTGGAATTCGGGCGTGCCGAGCCGGTCCGCCGACTCCTGAAGCGCCGCTTCCATCGTCCGGCCGATCTTCATCTTGTCGGTGACCGAGCGGAACTCGACCGCGACCGGCCCCTGGATCTCCTCGGCGACGATGCCCATCGTCTCGGAGATGGGAAGGCCGGAGCGAAGGCCGCGCACCATCAGCTCGATCGCGTCCGGGAACTTGGCGTTGAACTGGCCGACGCGCTTTGCGATCAGCTTACTGACGACGAAGTGCGGAAGGCCGATCCCGAGGAACATGCTGATGAACAGCGCCAGCAGCAGCGGCAAGCCCTTGATCCAGAGCAGCAGCAGCGAGACCGTGAAGACCCCGGCAGAGACCAGGAAATACTGGCCCACCGTCCAGTTGCGCCCGGTCTTCTCGAGCCGGAGGCGGAGCAAGGCGGGGTTGGGGATGAAGCGCTTGGCGAAGCCGTCCATGCGCGTGTCGCGCCCAGCGAGGATTCGCCTGAGCTGCGCCTGGGCGGCGACCTCGGTCGACTTGCTGTGGCGTTCGCGCACGCCTTCGAGGCGCCGGACCTGCGCCTTCGAGGCCGAAGGGCCGGCAAAGGCGAAGTAGGTCAGCCCCAGCGTGCCCAAAAGGCCGCTCATCAGCAACAGCATCGGCAGCATCGCCATCTACACTCCCACGCGCGGCCTCAGGCCGCCTTGGCCTTCGGCTCCGGCTTCTTGGCGAGAAGGGCTTTCAGATTGCCAATCTTACCGAACAGCGAACTGCTGGAAGACGCCTCTCCCTGAAGCTCCTCGCCCTCATGCTCCGCCGAAGCGACGGCCAGGGAGAGCAATTGGGTGAACGGCTGCAGCTTGTGGCCCTTGGCACCCTTGGCGAAGGGCTGGCCGAGCTTGGCCGACTGGCTCGCGGCCTTGAGATCGTAGGAGATGACGATGTCCACCTTGCGCTCGATCGACTGCTCGAAATCCTTGCGGCTGACCTCCTGGAGGGCCGGCTGCGGCGCCCGGTTGGCGACGACGATCACGCGGCAATGGGGCGCGTTCGCCTTCAGCCAGGACAGGACCCGGATCGCGTCACGGGTCGCTGCGAGCGTGAACTCGACGACCAGCACCACCGCATGGACCTCCCCAAGTAGGTGCGGGAACTGGATCATCATCTGCCGCGGAAGATCGATCACCGTGCCTTCGAAGGCGTGGCGGATCTCTTCCTGGAGATGCGCGAAGGCGGCGCCGTCGGTCAGCACCGGCTGGTGGATCGGCGCCTCCGCCGAGAGGACGGAGAGCCTGTCGCTCGCACGCACCATCGCGCGCTCGATGAACAGGCCGTCGACCCGGCTCGGATTTTCGATCGCATCGGTAAGGCCGCGGCCGGGCTCGAGATCGAGCGCCAGCGCGCCGGTGCCGAAATGTACGTCGAGATCGAGAAGCGCGGTGTTGCGCGATTCCTTGTCGCCCATCAGCCAGGCGAGCGAGGTCGCGATGGTCGATGCGCCGACTCCGCCGCGGACGCCGACGACCGCCGCCATCACGTTCGGCTTCTCGTGGCCGGTCTCGATCACGCGCGGGCCGGAAATGGTCATCTGCGCATTGGCGAAGGCCTCGCGCAGCTGATCCTGGCTGAACGGCTTCAGCAGATAATCCTGGATGCCCGAGGCGACGAGATCCCGGTAGAGCCGGACGTCGTTCACCTGGCCTGCCGCGATCACCACCGTGCCCGGCTCGCAGACCTCGGCGAGGCCGTTAATGTCGTTCAACGGGTCCGCGGACTCCGAGACGTCGACGAACAGGATCGACGGGCTCGCGGAGACCGAGAGGTTCTGGATCGCGTTGCGCAATCCGCCCTTGTTGACCTTCTCCGGCGACCAGCCGTGCTCGACCGCGATCGGGCGCAGCAGGTCGGCCGTCTCCTCGTCGCAGACGAAGGCCGAGAAGGGGTCGCGAAGGCTAGCGCGGTTCGCCTGAAAGGGAGCGTTCATTACCGTCCACCCGAGTTGGTTCTGGTTTCGGAAAGCCCGCGCGTGCCGGTCGGCTGCGCATCGCGGTAGCTGCGGATCGCGCGCGTCGTCGTCGCCGGATCGGTGCCCGATCCGCTCTGGCCGAGCACGAGATCGTTCGGATCGGCGACCATCGCCGCCAGGTTCGAATTGGTCGCGCAGCCGTAATTGGGCGAGGTCGAGCTCAGCCCGCTATATTGGCCGCTGTCCCAGTTCGGGCAGCTCGGCACGCTCGCCGTCGTGCGGCTCAGGATGACCCGGACGCTGCCGGGCTGAACGTTGCCCGCGGTGACCGGAGCGTCCTCGGAGACGAGCAGCCCGTATCGGCCGGCGGCGTCGGCGATCGACCGGCGAACCGCGTCGTCGGCAAAGCCGCCGACAGTGTCGATCGAGATGCGGTCGCCATAGGCGACCTGGAGCCCCTGGAACCAGCCGTGGAGGCGCGCGATCTCGGTCGAGGGCACGCCCTCCGGCGCGGTGGCCAGGTCGAGCACGTAGTCGGTGCGCTGAACCACCGGCTGATTGACCGAATAGAGCGTCCGGTTGGCGGGGACGGTACCGCCGCCGCAGGCCGCGACGCTCGCGCCCAGGATGAGAAGGGCGGCGATGTTTCTGCTACGGGCCATGTCTCTCATGTCCTTTCGGGCGATCGTCAGAAGTTGAAACCGGGGGCGGCCGAGCGCTGCGACGGCTGGGCCGGCTGGCTGCGCGCCTGCTGCTGCGGCTGGCCGGGCGGAAGCGCCGCGCCGATCGGGCCGGCACCGGGCGCCACCGTCTGCGGCGCGGCCATGGTCGGGCCCCGCCGCTGCTCCCCGCTGCGGGACGAATGCTGCTGGTCGAGCAGCACGCGGCCGGCCGTGGAGGCATTGCGGAAGCCGTCGGTCGGAAGCGCGATCTGGTTCGCGTTGACCGGGCGCACCAGATAGGGGGTCACCACGATCACCAGCTCGGTCTCGTTGCGGCGGAAGCCGTTGGACCGGAACAGGGCGCCGATGACCGGCAGCCGGCCGAGGCCGGGCGTGCGCTCGACCGAATTGGCACCGCTGTTGCGCATCAGGCCAGCGATCATGAAGCTCTGGCCGGAGCCGAGCTCGACCGTGGTCTCGGCGCGGCGCGTGACCAGCGACGGGACGGTGAAGCCGTTGATCCGAATTGAGCCCTCGTTCGAAAGCTCGGAGACCTCGGGGCGGACCCGCATCGAGATCCGACCGCTTTCGAGCACCACCGGCGTGAAGGCGAGGCCGACGCCGTAGGGCTTGAACTCGATCGAGGTCGCGCCGAGGCCCTGGGCCACCGGGATCGGGAACTCGCCGCCGGCGAGGAAGCTTGCAGTCTCGCCCGAGAGCGCGCTGAGCGTGGGCTCCGCCAGGATCGAGATGTGGCTGCTATTCTCGTTGAGGTTCAGCGAGCCGAGGAAATTGGCGCCGAACAGACGGCCCGCGGCGCCGATCACCGAGCCCGCGCCCTGCGCGAACGTATAGTCGGTACCGACGCGGAGCGGGTTGCCGGTCCGCGGGTCGATGAGCGATTCGCTGAAGACCGGCTCGATCGATCCGGCATTGCCGCGGCCGAGGCCGAAGGTGAAGCCGTTGCCCGAATCCTCGCTGGTGATGTTGGCGCCGATGTCGCGGATCAGCGAGCGGCTGACCTCCGCGATGCGGACCTGGAGCATCACCTGCATCGGGGTGGCGGTGCGCAGGCGGCTGATCACTTGCGTGCCCTCACCCACGAAAGCCTGGACGATCCGCTGCGCCTCCTCGACGTCGGCCGGGTCGCGGACGGTGCCGGTCAGCAGCACCGCGCCCTGCATCGGAGTCGCGCGAAGGTCGTTCTCGGGCATTGCGAGCTGGAGCAGCTCGTCAACCGAGGCGAGATTGTTGCCGACGCGGACGCTTGCCGAATAGAGGACCCGGCCGGCGCGGTCGGTGGCGTGGATCGTCGTCTGGCCCGGGGCCTTGCCGAAGATGTAGATCTGGTTCGGCGAGCGGACCTGGACATCGGCCACATTGTCGTTGGCGATGAACACGTCGGCCATGTTGCCGGGCAGCTGGACGATCCGGCCGGTGCCGACGCTCAGGGTCACCGCATTGGCGGGAGTCGCCTGGGCGGCGGAGGACTGGGCGCCCGCCCGGGTCGGGAGGGCGGCGACGATGCTCGCCGCCAGCGCCGCGGCGACCGCGGTGCCGATCCCGGCGCGTCCGATCTTGTGCAATCTGGTCATCTTAACGGGCTCCCACCGGAACTTCGGTCACATTGTTGCCCCGCGCGATCCGGACGACCGGGCCGCGATAGGCGGGCTGGGCGGAGTCGCCGCGGCCGCCGGAGCGGGCCCCGCCGGCATCGCCCGTCACCGAACCGCGATTGTTATCGTTCTGCGTGGTCCGGGCAGGGACGGAGCGCCGCGCGAAGCGCGAGACGTCGCCCCCGACGGTGTAGGTCGGGTTGGTGTCGACGGGGCGGCTGGCAATGGCGAGCAGCATCCGCCGCTCGGCATTGGGATCGTTGTTCGCCGGCACCTGGACCTCGCCCGAGGCGATGGCGCGCTCGAGCTCGGCATTGTTGTCCGCGAGGCTGCGCAGCGACAGCGAGAGCTCGCCGATCGAGTCGGCGACGGCAATCCGCTCCGCCATGCGCGGAGTGGCCTCGAGGGTCACGGTCGAGGTCGACTGGGCGACCTGATTTCCTTCGGCGTCGCGGGCGTTGATGCGCTGGTCGACCGCGAGGATGCGGACGTTGCGCATGATCGTCTCGGAGACGCGCAAGGCCTCGCCGTCGCCGCCGCCCTCGACCTCATGGGTCATGACGATATCGACGCGGTCGCCCGGGAAGACGAAGCCGGCGACGCCGCTGGTCGCGGATACGCCGACGGTGATCGCGCGCATGCCCGGGCTCAGGGCAGCGGCAAGGAAGCCGCGCTCGCCCGGCCGCACGAGTGCGCCCTGGGTCACCGGCTGGCCGGCGGTGATCTCGGTGCGGACGACGGTGCCGACCAGATCCTGCGGATTGGTCGATCCCTGGCCGCGGATGAAATAGGCCGGCTGGACCAGGCCCGCGGGCCAGATCTGGAAGCGGAAGGCCTCGGCATCGATGATGGTGCCGACCGGAAGGTGCCGGGTCGCGACCAGGACCTCGGGGCCGGCCGGCGCGACCGGGCGGGCGACCGCCTGCGGTGCGGGCGCGGCGCCCCCGATCATGTTCTTGGCCATCATCGCCGTGACACCGGCAATGACCAGCGCGCCTATCAGCAGCATGATTTTCTTGACGTCCATGACCGAAGTCGCCTCCTTGACGGGCCCGCGAAAAAGCGAGCCCATCCATCATCCAAATTGGTTAAGAAACCGTTCGCCAATCAGCCACAGACCACCGAAGGCGATCGCGACCCCGTAAGGAATTTCGAGTTGATCCTTGCGCTTGGCCATGCGGTGGCGGATCGCCATCGCCAGGGTCAGCGCCCCGCCGGCCAGCGACATGATGACGACAAGCATCATCACCGCCGCGGGCGGAAGCCACAGGGCGATGGCGGCGAGCAGCTTGACGTCGCCGCCGCCCATCAGCCCCAACGCGAAGGCGCCCGCGAAGATCGCGAACACCAGAAGGGCGATGCCGATGCGCCAGGCGACGTCCGGCCAGAGCGACAGGTCCGTCGCCCACCAGAAGGGGATCGCCGAAAGCGCGACCGCAAGGGTGAGCCAATTGGGAATGGTGCGGGTGCGCAGGTCTCCGACGGCCGCCGCGACCAGCGCCAGCGCCAGCAAAATCACCAGAAGATCGGAAACCCCGCCCTGCATAAGTCATTGCTCTAGACGGCCATGCTTTCAAAACCGTAACCAGCGCGCCGATGGTAAACCCCAGCCTTAACCAAAGCCCCTTTGACCGCCGCGCGCGGCCTGCCGACGCCGAGATTCGCGAATGGCGAAGCCCCGACGGTTGGGTCCACCGCCGGCTCGATTGGCCGCAGCCCGCGGGCGCGAACATTCGCGGAACCCTGCTCTTCGCGAGTGGACGCGGCGATTTCATCGAGAAATATCTGGAGGCGGCAGCGCACTGGCACGCGCAGGGCTGGGCGGTGACGATGTTCGACTGGCGCGGGCAGGGAGGATCGCGCGGGCCCAATTCGACCGGCCACCTCGACAGTTTTGAGCCGCTGGTCGACGATCTTTCCGCCCTGGTCGCCGAGCTGAAGCAGGGGCCGGGCCCGCATGTCGCGGTCGCCCATTCGATGGGGGGGCACGTGCTCGTCCGCGCGCTGGCCGAGAAGAGGGTGGCGCTCGACGCCGCGATCCTGATCGCGCCGATGCTCGGCATCAACAGCGGGCCCTTGCCGCCCTGGGCCGCGGCCTGGACTGCGGCCGCGATGGCCACGGGGTGGTGGCGGCGCACCCCCGTCTGGGGCAAGGCGCCGCGCGCGACGCGCCAGAAGGCGCTCACCTCCTCGTCCCAGCGTTATTCGGACGAGCAATGGTGGTGGAAGAAGGAGCCGGGCTTCCGGCTGGTCGCGCCGAGCTGGGGCTGGCTCGACGCCGCCTACCGCTCGTGCGCCCGGCTGACGGATGAGGCGCTGCGGGGAATCTCCACGCCGCTGCTGATCGTCGCGACCGAAACCGACCGGCTGGTCAGCGCCGCCGCGATCCGCCACGCGGCCGAGACCGTGCCCGGCGCGCGGCTCAAGATGTTCGCAGATGCGGGGCACGAAATCCTCCGCGAGGCGGATACCGTGCGGCTCGAGGCCCTGGCCGAGATCGACTCCTTCCTTGATTCACAGGCGCCGCGATGAAGGTCGCCATCGTCGGCGCCGGCATTGCGGGCGCCAGCCTCGCCGCCGAGCTTGCGCCGCATGCCGAGGTGCTGCTGCTCGAGGCCGAGGATCATCCGGGCTATCACTCCACCGGCCGCTCGGCAGCCTTCTGGTCGGAAAGCTATGGTGGTCCTCTCGTCCAGCCGCTGACCACCGCCTCGGGCCCGCTGCTCGCGCCCTTCCTTCGGCCGCGCGGCGCGCTCCATATTGCGCGCGACGCCGCCGGCGAAGCGGCGCTCGATGCGCTGGAGCGGGATTTCGCCGGAAGCGCGGTGCCGCTCCAGCGGATCGATCCCGCCACGCTCGTGCCCGGGCTGCGACCCGCGTGGCCGTCGGGCCTGTGGGAGCCGAGCTGCGCCGACATCGACGTCGCCGCCCTCCATTCCGCCTGCCTCGCCGACGCCAAGCGGGCCGGCGCCACGCTCGTCACCGGCGCCCGCGTCGATCGCATCGCCCATAGCCGCGCGGAGACGAGGGGGCAAAGCTTCGCGGCGGACGTGGTCGTCAATGCCGCGGGCGCCTGGGCGGACGAGGTGGCGAGCCTCGCGGGCGTCGATCCCCTCGGTATCCGCCCCTACCGCCGGACCATCGCCCAACTCCGCATCGACCCGCCGGCACCCGCGGATCTGCCTTTGGTCATCGATGCCCTCGGCACCTTCTACTTCAAGCCCGAGGCGGGCGGCCGCCTCTGGCTGAGTCCCCATGACGAGACGGCGTGCGCCCCCTGCGACGCCGCCGCCGAGGAGCTGGACGTGGCGCTGGCCATCGACCGCTTAGAGAAGGCCGTGGACTGGCGCGTCGAGCGCATCGAGCGCGCCTGGGCCGGCCTCAGGAGCTTCGCACCCGATCGTCTGCCAATCTACGGCTACGCCCCCGGCCGCACCGACTTCTTCTGGTTCGCCGGCCAGGGCGGCTTCGGAATCCAGACCGCCCCCGCCGCCGCCAAGCTCGCCGCGAGCCTCCTCCTAGGGACGTCCCCCGACGAAGCCGTCGCCGGGATCGATCCTGCCCCCTACTCACCTGAACGGTTCCGCTGACGCTTCGCGAGGCTTTGCCGCTGGAATCTGGCTTCGCAAAGGCGCGAAGACGCTAAGGCGCTAAGGGGCCGCGACTGTTGACGACCCGTCTGAGACCTTCGCGGTAGGTCGAGGTGCCGAAGTTCATCAGCAGGCCGAGGGGTAGGTCCATCAGCCTCAGATATGTGAGCAGCTGCTTGACGTGGATGGGCGCGTAGCGCTCGGCGCATTTGAGCTCGATCAGCAAGACGCCTTCGATCAGCAGGTCGGCGCGAAAGCCTTCGTCGATGACGAGGTGATCGACACGGATGGGGATCGGCTTCTGCCGCTCTACAACGAGGCCTCGCTGCTCCAGGCTGTGCGCCAGCACAGCCTCATAGACAGACTCCAGAAGCCCGGGGCCGAGCCGCTCGTGAACCTTGAAGCCGCAATCGACGGCAATGGTCGCCAAAGCTTCGACGTCCAGGGCGAGCCTCCCTTCGCGGCTTTGCGGCTTCGCGTCTTTGCGACAGCCAAATTCAGCGTCCGAACCCTCTCAGGATTCGGGGGAAGCGCAAGGATTGGTCCGATTCAGCGCTTTTTGAATTGATCGGCGGCGGCGCAGGCGAGGGCGTCGGCGCGGTCGTTTTCGGGGTGGCCGCTATGGCCCTTCACCCAGTGCCAGGCGACCTGGTGGGGGCGGGCGGCTTCGAGCAGGGCCTGCCAGAGCTCGGCATTCTTGACCGGCTTTCGGTCGGCGGTCTTCCAGCCGTTCCTCTGCCAGCCGTGGATCCACTTGGTGATTCCGTCGCGGACATAATTGCTGTCGGTCCAGAGATCGACCTTGCAGGGCCGCTTGAGCGCGCCCAGGCCGTTGATCGCCGCGAGCAGCTCCATCCGGTTGTTGGTGGTCAGCGGCTCGCCGCCCGAAAGCTCCTTCTCGGCGCCGCCGGCACGAAGGATCACGCCCCAGCCGCCCGGCCCAGGATTGCCGCGGCAGGCGCCGTCGGTGAACATCTCGACTTCGGTCATGCGGGCGGTCAGGCCGCCTGTAGGGCGGCGGGAAGCTTGAAGACCATCCTCTCCTCGATCCCCTCGATCGGCTCCTCGGTCACCTCGAATCGTATGGCGAGCGCATCGACGACCTCGCGGACCAAAACCTCGGGGGCGGATGCGCCGGCGGTGATGCCGAGGGTGCGGACGCCCTCCAGCCAGTCGAAATCGAGATCGCTGCCGCGGCCGATCAGCCGGGCCGGCGCGCCCTCGCGCTCGGCGACCTCGACCAGGCGGAGCGAGTTGGAGCTGTTCGGCGCGCCGATCACCAGCATCTTGTCGCAGCGGCCGGCAATCGCCTTCACCGCCGACTGCCGGTTCGAGGTCGCGTAGCAAATGTCCTCGCTACGCGGGGCCTGGATGGCCGGAAAGCGGCGCTTCAGGATGGAGAGGATCTCAGCGGTATCGTCGACCGAGAGCGTGGTCTGGGTGAGGAAGGCCAGCGAAGCGGGGTCCGCCGGTTGCACCGCCTCGGCGTCGGCGGCGGTCTCGATCAGGGTCATCGCGCCTTCGGGGACCTGGCCGAACGTCCCGATCACCTCGGGATGGCCGGCATGGCCGACGAACAGGATATGCTTGCCGTTCTCGATCAGGCGCTCGGCCTGGCGGTGGACCTTGGAGACGAGCGGGCAGGTCGCGTCGAGATATTCGAGGCCACGCTCGGCCGCCTTGGCCGGAACCGCCTTGGGCACGCCATGGGCCGAGAAGACGACTGGAACGCCGTCCGGAACCTGATCGAGCTCGGGCACGAAGATCGCGCCCTTGGCCTTCAGGCTGTCGACGACGAACTTGTTGTGGACGATCTCGTGGCGGACGTAGACCGGCGCGCCGTAGCGCTCGAGCGCGAGCTCGACGATCCGGATCGCGCGATCGACACCGGCGCAGAAGCCGCGCGGCGCCGCGATCAGCAGGGTCAGTGGGGGCTTCACATTCATCTTGGCTGGTCGCTACCGGATTGCTTGCCTCTGCGGAACCCGCTTCCTATGATCCGCGGCACAGGGCGCATATAGGCGTCGCCGCCTTAATTTCGAGGTATCATGTCCAAATCCAAAGCGGCCCTCGCGGCCCTGATCGGCCTCTCCATCGCCGGCTGCTCGCGCGAAGGCGAGATCACGTCGACCGGAATCATCACCCATTACAGCGCCTGCCCG
>JAEWCW010000124.1 GCA_023390415.1 Pseudomonadota bacterium
TGCCCGACCGTCCAGCATCATGTCGGAAATCTCACATGGAGTTGTCGGCCGGGGCGCTTATGTTTCAGATTGTTTCAAATTCGCAGGATCGCCGATGAGCCTGATCCCCACCCTGGCCGAAACCGTGTCGCGCGCGCGCAGCGACCTGCGCATGGGGCTGCCGGTGATGATCGGTCCCTGCCTGGTCGCGGCGGTGGAAACCCTGTCCCCCGCGCGGCTGGAGGCGATCCGCGCACTTGGCCGCCCCGTGCTGGCGCTGACCGAACGGCGGGCCGAGACGCTGAAGGCGCGGGCCTATGACGACGGGCTGGCCCGCGTGATCCTGCCCGACAGCGCCGATCATGCCTGGCTGCGGGCGCTTGCCGATCCGTCCGGCGATCTGATGACGCCGATGAAGGGGCCGCTGTTCACGGAACGCGAAGGCGATGCCACCCCGCATCTGGCAGGGCTTGCGCTGGCGAAGTCCGCGCAGCTTCTGCCCGCCGTGCTGGTGGTTCCGTCGGAACCCCTGCCGGGCCTGACGCAGATCGCCCCCGGCCCCTTGCTGGCGCGGCTGGCGCACGAAGCCGCCTTGGCCCCTGTCGCCGCCGCCAACCTGCCGCTGCTGGCGGCGGAACGGTCGCGGCTGCACATCTTCCGCCCCGACGACGGCGGGGCCGAGCATTACGCCATCGAGATCGGCGATCCGCCCCGCGACGCCCCGGTCCTGGCGCGGCTGCATTCGGCCTGCTTCACCGGCGACGTGCTGGGCAGCCTGAAATGCGATTGCGGCCCGCAACTGCACGCCGCCCTGACGGCGATGGGGCAGGCGGGGCAGGGGGTGCTGCTGTATCTGAACCAGGAAGGGCGCGGCATCGGGCTTGCCAACAAGATGCGCGCCTATGCGCTGCAGAACCAGGGCTTCGACACGGTCCAGGCCAATCACCGGCTGGGCTTCGAGGATGACGAGCGCGATTTCCGCATCGGTGCCGCCCTGCTGCGGCGGATGGGGTTCAGCCAGGCGCGGCTGATGACCAACAACCCGCGCAAGGTGGCGATGATGGAAAGCCACGGCATCGCGGTGACTGAACGGGTGCCGCTGGTCGTGGGCCGCAACCGCTTCAACGAGGCTTATCTGGACACCAAGGCCGAAAAATCGGGGCATCTGCTGTGAGGCCCGACGATCTGGTCCTGACGCCGCAAGGGGTGCGCTTTCGCGGGCGGGTCTTTCCGTGCAGCATCGGCAAGCGCGGCGTCACCCGCGACAAGCGCGAGGGCGACAAGGCCACGCCTGCCGGGATGATGCGGATCACCGGGCTGTGGTATCGCCCCGACCGCCTGGCGCGGCCCGCGCCCTGGGCGCGGGTCATCGGGCCGGGCGATCTGTGGTGCGACGCGCCGGACCATCCGGGTTACAACCACCATGCCCGCGCGCCTTTGAAAGCCAGCCATGAAAAGCTGCGCCGGGCCGATCCGCTTTACGACCTGATCCTGACGACCGACTGGAACTGGCCGGATGCCGTGCCTGGCCGGGGGTCGGCGATCTTCCTGCACCAGTGGCGCCGGCCGGGATACGGGACCGAAGGCTGCATTGCCTTTGCGCGTCCGCACCTGGTCTGGATCGCGCGCCATGCGCGGCCCGGCACGCGGGTGATCGTGCCCTAAAGGGCGTTCCTGGGCATCGGCAGATCGCCCCGGTTATAGGGGCCCCAGTCCGTCACCTCGGGATAGAACTGCCTGCGCCAGGCGCGGACGCGCGGGTTCATGCGCCGCCGCCACCAGGGCGGGACCATCGCCACGAAGGTCATCGCCGGATAGCCCAGGGGCAGTTGCGGCGCCTCGTCCTGCCCATAGGTCTGCAGCAGGGGAAAGCGCCGGTCCGGCTTGTAGTGGTGGTCCGAATGGCGCTGCAGGTTGATCAGCAGCCAGTTCGACACCCTGTGGCTGGCGTTCCAGCTGTGGCGCGGCAGGATATGTTCATACCGCCCCTCGCCCAGATGCTTGCGCGTCAGGCCATAGTGTTCGACGTAATTCGTCAGTTCCAGCTGCCAGATCGCCACGAAGGCCTGGAAGACGAACAGCCCCAGCCCCTGCAGGCCGCCCAGGGCCAGGGCTAGCAGGACCATCCCCCCTTGCAGCATCCCATAGCGCCAGAACGGATTGCGCCGGTCCCAGGGGCTGCGCCCGGCACGGGCCAGCAACCGCCGTTCGGCCCGCCATGCGCTGCGCGGACCCTGCAGGAGAACGCGCCAGAAAAAGCGATAGAACCCTTCGTTATAGCGCGCCGATACCGCATCGCGGGGGGTCGAGACCCAAGCGTGATGGACCAGAAGATGCTCGGTCCGGAAATGGGAATAAAGCGTCGAGGCCAGCAGCAGGTCGCCCATCCAGCGTTCCACCGCCGTCTTCTGGTGCAGAAGCTCGTGCGCATAGACCATGCCGATGGTGCCGGACAGAACGCCGATGCCGAAGAACAGGCCCAGCTTTTCCGGTCCCGTCAGATGGCCCGCACGGGTCGCATACCAGATGCAGCCGAAGATCGCGGCGAATTGCAGCGGGAACCAGATCACCGTGATCGCCCGATGCCAGAAAAGCCGCGCGATGTCCGTCCGGGGGTCGGGGTTGGCGCCACTTTTGCCCAGCACGCCGTCCAGGGCGGTGGTCAGATACCAAGCATAGGCGGGCAGCAGCATGAACCAGAACCCGCCCCAGGC
>JAEWCW010000152.1 GCA_023390415.1 Pseudomonadota bacterium
GGTCTATGCCGCGCCGGCGCTCGACGCCCTGAGCCAGGCCGATGTCGAGCAGGTGATCGCCAATGCGGTCGCGGAGGCGAGCGCGCGCAATCTGCCGGCCTCGATCGCGGTCACCGACCGGGTCGGCAACGTGCTCGCCGTCTTCGTCATGAACGGGGCGAACCCGCGGCTCCGGGTTCCGACCGGACCGAACGGAAGCATGCACGATTTGCAGGGGGTGGACGTGCCGGGCGCGGTTGCAGGCGCGATCGCCAAGGCGGTGACGGGGGCCTATCTCTCGTCCGGCGGCAACGCCTTCTCGACGCGCACGGCGAGCATGATCGTCCAGGAACATTTCCCGCCCTCGGCCGCCGCGCGCGGACTGGAAAGCGGCCCGCTGTTCGGGGTGCAGTTCAGCCAGCTCCCCTGCTCCGACCTCGCCACCCGCTTCAGCGAAGTCTCCATCGGCAACGGCTCGATCGGGCCGAAGCGCTCGCCTCTGGGCCTCGCCGCCGATCCGGGTGGCTTCCCGCTTTACCGCAACGGCGTGCTGATCGGCGGCGTCGGGATCATGGCCGACGGGATCTACGGCTTCGATCCCGAGGTGCGCGATGTCGATGCGGACGCCGAGGAAGCAATCGCGCTCGCGGCGACGCGCGGCTTCGAGGCGCCGGCCGCGATCCGCGCCGACCGGATCAGCGTCGACGGCACCCTGCTGCGCTACAGCGACGTGGAGGCCGGCGATTTGCAAAGCGCGCCGGGGACGAGCTTCGCCTCGGTCAACGGGTCGCGCGGAAGCCTGGTCTCGGTGCGCGGCTATTATCTCGCGACCGGCGGCGTCCTCCCCGGCAGCGCCTACGGCACCGAAGGTTCGGGGATCCGGCGGGCGAGCGCGGCAGAGTTCGCCAATGTGGACGCTTTCGTCCTCAGCAACGGCTTCGGCACGAACCGCTATCCTGTGCGCGCCGGGACGGACGGGCGGCTGCTCGCCGTCGAGGCCCAGGCCCTGCTCGAGGAGGCGTTCAAGATCATGAGCGCGGCGCGCGCGCAGATCCGCCAGCCGCTGAACAGCCGCGCCGAAGTGACGATCTCGCTGGTCGACACGAACGGCGCGGTGCTCGGCCTGGTGCGCTCGCCCGACGCGCCGATCTTCGGGATCGACGTCGCGCTCCAAAAGGCGCGGACGACCCTGTTCTTCAGCCATCCGGCGGCCTCAGCGCAGCTCGACGCGAACCCAGATCCGGACGTGCGCTCGTTCAACACGGCCGCGCGCAGCTTTTTCGGCGCCGACCTGTTCACCGGCCAGTTCGCCTGGTCGGACCGTGCGATCGGCAACGTCTCGCGGCCGTACTTCCCGGACGGCGAGCTCGGCCGGCCGCCGGGGCCGCTGTCGCGGCCGATCGCCGAGTTCAATCCCTTCTCGACCGGGCTGCAATCCGCGCTGATCGAGGCGGACGTGAAGGCGCATGTCGGCTTCATCCTCGGCGCGCCGGCGGACGTCCCGCAGAGCTGCGGGGCCGGGCCCGCGCCCAACCGGACGGCGAACGGGATCCAGATCTTCCCGGGATCGGTCCCGGTCTATCGGGGATCGCAACTGGTCGGCGCGATCGGGGTCTCGGGCGACGGCATCGACCAGGACGACATGATCGCCTTCCTCGGTGCCTACAATGCCGGGATGCGGCTGAACGGGTCGATCGGCAATGCCGATCCGCAGATCCGGAGCGACCGGATCGTCGTCCGGCTGCCTAATGCCGACGTGCGCCTGCGCTATGTCGGCTGTCCGTTCGCGCCGTTCCTCGGCTCCAACGACCAAAATGTCTGCCAGGGACGCTGAGACGTGGCGCTGGGGGGACCTCTGATTTCGCTTCTCTCCTCCGCGGGGATCGGAGTCGCGGACCTGCCGCAGGAAGCGCCGCCGGCGCCGCCGCGCCCGCCCGAGCAGAGCGAGAGCGAGGAGGGGCGGCGTCGGCCGGGAGTCCCGCAGCACGATCTTCCCGATCCGGTGACCCAGGAGAATCCCGGCGCGATCCGGTCGCCGCCGCCCGAGGCTTTCCCCACCGACCAGATCCCGGTGCCGGACCGCTGGAGGCTGATCGAGTCGCTCGGGCTCGTGCGCGAGCGCTGGTTCGACCCGTACAACCAGAACACGCTGAAGGGAGATCGGCCGCTCTGCGTCGGAGAGGAGCGGCCGCACAGCGCCGGCTGCCGCCTCACGCATGCGCTCGGCCTCCACGGCGACGACTGGTTCCTGGTCGCCAACGCGGTCTCCGACACGGTGATCGAGCCGCGGACCTTCCCGATCCCGGTCGGCGTACAGACCACGCAGCGGCCGGGAAGCCTCGACGTGTTTGGGCGAAGCGAGAGCCTGGTCCTCGCCCAGACCTTCATCGTCGGCGCGGCCCTGATCCAGGGCTCGACCGCCTACATGCCGCCGCACCGCGAATATCGCGTCACGCTGGCGATCCAGGCCAATTATGTCGATGTGCCCGAGCGGCGGGTGCTTTTCGTCGAGCCTTCGCGCGGCACCAACCGCTTCGACTATGCGCTCGGCGTCCAGGAATTGTTCGTCGACGACCATCTGCGCAACGTCTCCGACCGGTTCGACTTCGATTCGGTCCGGATCGGGATCCAGCCCTTCCAGTTCGATTTCCGCGGCTTCCTGTTCAACGACAACCAGCTCGGCGTCCGCCTGTTCGGCAACCGCGACAACAACCGCTTCCAGTACAATCTGATGGCGATCTGGCGGCTTGAGAAGGACACGAATTCGGGCCTCAACAATGTGCTCCAGGCTCCGCGGAGCGATTGGATCCTGGCCGCCAACCTCTACCGCCAGGATTTCCCGTTCGTCGGCCTGACCAGCCAGGTCAGCCTCACCTACAACCTCAACCGCGAGGGCGGCGACATCGAGGTGGACGACAACGGCTTCCCGGTCCGCCCGGCTTTGATTGGGACCCTGCGCGGGCGCGATTACGACGTCGTCTATTTCGGCTATGCCGCGGACGGGCGGATCGGGCGGATCAACCTTTCCGGCCAGCTCTACGGTGCGCTCGGCCAGGACCGGCAGAGCGTCTTCACCGGCCGCAACGCGACCATCCGCAGCATCTTCGCCGCAGTCGAACCAAGCTACGACCGCGACTGGATCCGGATTCGCGGCGCCGCGCTCTACGCGAGCGGCGACGGCGACCCGTATGACGGGACCCACACCGGCTTCGACGCGATCTTCGAGAATCCGATCTTCGCCGGCGCCGACACCAGCTACTGGATCCGCCAGGCCATCCCCTTCGCCGGCGGCGGGCGTGCGATCGGCCTTTCGGGCCGCAACGGGATCCTCAATTCGCTGCGCTCGTCCAAGGAGCAGGGCCAGTCCAATTTCGCCAATCCGGGCACGATCCTGCTCGGCGCGGGCGCCGACTTCGACCTGATGCCGACTCTTCGGCTCTCGACCAACGTCAATCATCTCTGGTTCGCGGAGACCGGCACGCTCGAGGCGCTGCGCATGCAGGGAACGATCCGCAGCGACATCGGCTGGGACGTCTCGGCGGCGGCGATCTGGCGGCCGCGCATGACTCAGAACATCGTCTTCCGTGCCTCGGCGGCTGTGCTCCAGCCGGGGACGGGCTTCCGCGACCTGTTCGAAAACCAGCAGCGCCACGACCGATATTATTCGGTGCTGCTCAACGCGATCGTGACCTATTGATGCGGCCGCTTTTCCCTCTCGCAGCTGCAGCCTTGATCGCCGCCGGCGCGCTGTTCGCCGGGAGCGTCGAGGCGTCCGAGAAGGCGAAGGCGGTGGAGCGCGACTACAGCCTGGTCCGCGCTGCCGCGGCGCCGCGCACGCAGAGCTACGAGAGCGCGCAGGCGCAGAGCGTCGGCTGCGTCTCCTGCCACACGGCCAGCGACGCCCATACCATGCATAGGTCCCCTGCGGTGGTGCTCGGCTGCGTCGACTGCCACGGCGGCAACCCGCGCATCGTCGCGCCGGCGGGGGCGATGAACGACGTGGCCTTGCGCAACCAGGCGCACGTCCTTCCGCGCTATCCGGACGCCTGGCATTCGAGCGCCAATCCGCGGCGCAGCTACATCCTGCTCAACCAGGAATCGCCGGAGTTCGTCCGCTTCAACAACCCGTCCGACTATCGCGTCGCGCGCGAATCCTGCGGCGCCTGCCATATGGAGATCATCGAGGCGGCCGAACGCTCGCTGATGGCGACGGGCGCGATGCTGTGGGGCGGCGCGGCCTATAATAACGGCATCGCGCCCTACAAGAATTACCTGTTCGGCGAGGCCTATACGAGGAGCGGCGAGGCGGCGCGGATCCAGTCGCCCGGCAACCCGCCGGGCCAGCCGAGCGCCGAGCAGCGCGCCCGCGGCGTGATCGCCGAGCTCTATCCGCTTCCGACCTGGCACGTGATGGAGCCGGGCGACATCTTCCGCGTGTTCGAGCGCGGCGGCCGGACGATCGGGACCCAGTTCCCGGAGATCGGCCTCCCCTCCCCGTCCGGCTCGATCCAGCGGCTCGAGGAAAGCGGCCGGCCCGACATCCGCCAGTCGAACCGCGGTCCCGCCACAGGCCTCCGGGTCGCGATCCCGATCCTCAACATCCACAAGACCAGGCTCAACGACCCGTTCATGTGGTTCATGGGGACGAACGACCAGCCCGGCGATTATCGCCATTCGGGCTGCGCCGGCTGCCACGTCGTCTATGCCAACGACCGAGAGCCGCGCCACAGCCTCACCTATGCCGAGCATGGCCGCGACGGGCAGACGGCGACCGTCGATCCGACCATCGCCGGGCGTACCGAAGGCGGCGGCGATGGCCACGCGGCGCCGGCGAATTCGAACCACGAGGCGCCAGCGGATTCGAACCATGCGGCGGTGCGCGAGCGCGGCCACCCGATCCGCCACGTCTTCACCCGCGCCATCCCGACCTCGCAGTGCATGGTCTGCCACATGCACCAGCCGAACATCTTCCTGAACTCGTTCCTCGGCTACACGATGTGGGACTACGAATCCGACGCCGATCTGCTCTGGCCGGGGCCGGAGAACAGGCTGCCGGCGCGGACGCCCGAGGAGGAAGCGCGCTTCCGCCAGCAGCGTTACCCGAATGCCAGCGAGGTGCTCGAGGTGCTGGAGCGCAATCCGGAGGGCGCGGCGCCGCGCGGGCTCTGGGCCGATCCCGAATTCGTCCGCGAGGTGTACGACCGGGTGAACCCGCTCGCCCGGGACACCCAGTTCGCCGACTATCACGGCCATGGCTGGAACTTCCGGGCGATCTTCCGCCGCGACCGCGAGGGCAATCTGCTCGACGAGGACGGCAACCGGATCGCGGCCGGCGACCCGGACACCTTCCGGCGCGAGGGCGAAGGCCTGTTCGTTCCGCCGGGCACCAATCCCGGCCGCGCCGTCCACATGATGGACATCCATGCCGAGCGCGGCATGCAATGCGCCGACTGCCATTTCGCGCGCGACTCCCACGGCAACGGCTTCATCTACGGCGAGGTCGCCAATGCGATCGAGATCGGCTGCCGCGACTGCCACGGGACCAGCGGGGCCTATGCCAATCTGCGCACCTCAGGGCCCGCAGCGCCGCCGGGCGGCACCAATCTCGAACTGCTGCGCAACGAGGACGGGCGGCGGCGCTTCGAATGGATGGAGGACGAGAATGGGCGCCGGGTGCTGATCCAGCGCTCGATCGTCGACCCCAGCATCGAATGGGTGGTGAGCCAGGTCCGCGACAGCGTCGACCGAGGCCTGCCGAACTGCCTCCCCGCCTCGCAGGGCATGACCGGACCCTGCTTCAACGAGCTTTCGGCGCGCTCGAAGCTGATGTCGCGGAGCGGCGCGGAGACGGGACGATATGTGTTCGGCACCGGCGTGGCGCAGGACGAGCTCGCCCATCCCGACGACGAGATGGCCTGCTTCACCTGCCATCTCAGCTGGACCACCTCCTGCGCCGGCTGCCATTTGCCGATCGAGGCGAACTGGCGGACCTCGATGCACCGCTACGAGGGCACCGAGACCCGCAATTTCGCGACCTACAATCCGCAGGTGGCGCGCGAGGACATGTTCCAGCTCGGCCGCCACATGACGACCCGCGGCAACATCATCGCGCCGATCCGATCGACCTCGGCTTTGATCCTCTCTTCGACCAACATCAACCGCGAGCGGATCTACGTTCAGCAGCCGCCGATCTCGGCCGCCGGTTTTTCGAGCCAGGCCTTCGCGCCCCATTTCCCGCACACGGTGCGCCGGACCGAGACCAAGCAGTGCAGCGACTGCCATCTGAGCAGCGCCAACGACAATAATGCGATCATGGCGCAGCTCACCCTGCAGGGGACGAATTTCGTCAATTTCGTCGGCATGCATGCCTGGGTCGGGCTTCAGCGCGGGTTCGAGGCGGTGCGCGTCACCGAATGGGACGAGCCGCAGGCGGTGCTCGGCTCCTACCTCCACCGCTTCGCTTACCCGGATTATTACCGGATGCATGTCGAGCGGAACCGGCGCGAGCTGATCGACTGGACCCGCGGCCGCAACTTCGATCGCAATCTGAGCGGCGAAACCAGGGCGCGCGAGGAGTTCCGAAACGTCACGCAAGGCACCAGCGGCGCGGTCCGCTGCATCCAGCAGCGCGGCGAATATATGTTCGTCGCCGAGGGGCGCGGCGGCTTCCGGGTCTATGACGTCGCCAATATCGGCAATAAGGGCGTGTCGGAGCGGATCGTCAGCGGCCCCTTCTCGCCGATCGGCCACGACACCAATGTCGACAGCCGCAACGCGACCTGCATGGCGCTTCCCACCAACCAGCCAATCGCGCCGCAGAGGAATGCGCGCATGGCCGAGACGATGCGGCCGCAGCCGGACGGCACGACGATCAGCCTGCTCCAGGAGAATCAGGAGCGGCCGTTCCACCCGATCTACAATTATGCGGTGGTGACGGACTCGGAGGAGGGGCTGATCCTGGTCGACGTCAACACGCTTGCGGATGGGGACCCGCGCAACAATTTCCTCCGCCGGGCGGCGACCTGGAACGAGGGCAATGTGCTGGCCGGGGCGCGGCACATCATCCTTGCCGGCCATATCGCCTATGTCGCCGCCGATGCCGGGCTGGTGGTCGTCGATCTCGACGATCCGCTCCGCCCGCGCCACCTTGCCACCGTGCCGCTCCGCGATCCGCGCGCCTCGGCGATCCAGTTCCGCTACCTCTGGGTGACGACGGCCGACGGCGTCGAGCTGCTCGACGTCACCGATCTCCGCCAGCCGCGGCATATTCCGGCGGCGACCCACAGGACGGCCGATGCGCGGCGCATCTATGTGGCGCGGACCTATGCCTATGTCGCCGGCGGCCGCGACGGGCTGGTCATAATCGACGTCACCAATCCGGAGGCGCCGCGGCCCGGGCCGGCGGTCGCCTGGCCGGCGGGTGAGGCGCCGGACGCCGAGGACGTGATCGTCGGCTCCACCAACGCCTCGCTCTTCGCCTATGTCGCGGACGGGCGGAACGGCTTCAAACTGTTCCAGCTCACCAGCCCGGAGAGCCAGCCCAATTTCTACGGCTTCTCGCCGCGGCCGGTGCCGCAGCTCATCGCCTGGGCGCGGACTCCCTCGCCCGCGCTGGCGCTTTCCAAGGGGCTCGACCGCGACCGCGGTGTGGACGAGACCGGCAACCAGATCGCCATCTTCGGCCGGCTCGGATCGCGGCCGTTGACCCGCGCCGAGATGGAGCGACTGTTCATCAACCGCCGCGGTTTCCCCTATCGGGTCAGCGACCGCGGCACGCTCGACGACTGGCTCCAATAAGACTCGCTTAAGCAGTCTCTGCTACGCTCCGCGCCTTATCCGGCGATGGAGGCATTCCTTGGCGTTCGTGGTGATGAAACGTGGCGGAACCCCGGGCAAGGTGGCGATCAACACGGATCTCGTCACCTATGTGCGCTCGGCGCCCGGCCCCTTCACGGACATCCACTTCGGCGAGCATCACGTTTCGGTCGAAGGCTCGTTCGAGCAGGTTCTCGCGCGCCTCGGCGCGGTTTCCGACTCGGCGTCGCCCGAGCGCCCCGCGACCTGGATCCGCACCGGCTAGACCGGCCGGGCCCGCTCGCCTTCCAGCATCCTGACCAAGGGCTGTAACGCCGGGCCGAAGGCTGCGAGGACCTCATGGTCCTGCGCGCTTTCGAAATGGGTGGTGAGCGCCGCGCCGTCCCAGCGGTGAAGGGCGTAGCCCGGAGCGTCGGCGACGATCATCGGGCGCCCGTCCGGCTGCTCCGCGTCGATTGGAGCGAGATCGAGCGCAACCTGCGGCGCGGTCGACGGGCAGACGACGAGCACTGTTCCCGCCCAGCCCGTGACGATCGGGCGGTGGAGATGGCCGGCGACCAGCGCGACGATATTGGGATGAGCGGCGACGATCCCGCGGAGGCGTTCGACCCATGGCGCGTCAGGATTTTCGCTCATCCAGCTCAGGCCCGTCGCGACCGGCGGATGGTGGAGGACGATCAGCGTCGGCCGGCCGGGCGCCTCGGCGAGCCGATCAGCAAGCCATGCGGCCCGGCTTTCGCAGAGATTGCCGCCGTGGCGTCCCTCCTCCAGCGTGTCGAGGACGAGGATCCGGAGCGACCCTTCATCAAGCGCATATTGCACGAAGCCGTCGGCGGTCGGCTGCTCGGGGAACACCTGCAGGAAGGGCGCACGGCTGTCGTGATTGCCGAGCGCGAAATGCGCCGGGAAAGGAAGATCTGCGAGGGCCTCCCGCAGCGCCCGGTAGGAGACGAGGTCATCCCCCTCTTCGGCGAGATCGCCGGTGACGAGCAAAAGGTCGGGACGCGGCGCGGTCTCCGCGAGCGCCTTCAGCGTTCGGTCCAGCCGGCGGCGGTTTGGCTCGTCCGGGTCGCCCGGATGGAAGCCGAGATGGATATCGGTGATCTGCGCGATCAGCATCGCCTCGCCCGTCATCGCCGTCCCCCCTCCCTGCGATCCGCACCGACCGGAATCGCGATCGTCTCCCATCGCCGGCCGCGCACCCGCTGACGAAGCAGCATCGCCGGCACGCCCTCGTCCATATGATAATCATGACACATTGCGCAGGTCGATGGCACCTGTCCCGAGCTCTCGCCGCCGTGGCAGGTCCGGCAGCTTGCAAGATCGGGAAGAAGGAGGTCGTTCGCGGAGCGCGAGCTCGGCGCCGCGTGGCAGGTCGCGCAGTCGGTCTGGCGGTGCGGCGCGTGGTCGAACCAGCCATTGTGCATGTAGCGGGTCGGGAAGGCGACCGGCGCGATCCGGAAGGCGAGCGAATTCCCTGGGGGCGGGAGGACGACGTGGCAGTCCCAGCAGGCGCCGCCCTGCGCGAACAGGCCGCGGATCGCGCGGTCGGCGGCGCTCTCCGATCCGCGCACAGCGACCGCATATTGGATCGTGTTACGGATCTGGTTGACGTCGCCCGGCCGCCGACGGGCGCCGGGAACCAGGACGTCCGGCCGGGCGGGCACCCGGCCACGGAAATATTCGCGAAGGTCGGCGACGACCTGCTCCGGCGCACCGTGGCGCAGGGTCCGCACGGTGCCCCCGACCTCGTCGAAGGCGAGCGAATGGCACATGCCGCAATCCGCCTCCATGTCGACCGGCTGGAAGCGGGTGCCGTTAGGGGTGGGCACGTGGCAATCGGCGCAGACCAGGCTCGCGCCGAAGCCATATTGCGGCCCCAGCCGGCGGCCCATCTGCGCCGGCCCGCCGCGCGGATCGAGATGGAGGGCGTGGGGGAAGCGGAGGTTGCTGTTCTCCCGCGCCGCAGCGCCGGGGGCGACCCGCCGCATCACCGGAGTCTCGCCGTTCCAGCTGATCAGAACGGTCGGCCGGAATTCCGGATGGACGCGCCCGAAGTCGGAGGCGTCGCCCAGGCCCGCCTCGGGCACGCGCTCGGCGATCCCCGAATGGCAATCGGCGCAGAAACGCTGCGGAGTCAGCGCCATCTCCTGCGGCCCCTCATGCTCGCTATGGCAATCGACGCAGCGGCCGGCGGGGAGGTTGAACGTCTCCTGCACGGCGAGGCGGAGGCGGCCCCAGGTGCCGAGATCGGGGCGGGCGCGGACCAGGCGCGCCGGATCGCCATGATCGTGGACGTCGCTGTGGCAGGTCTTGCAGCTCTCGTCGCGGACCGAGACGAAGGGCTCGGCATGGCAGGCGGTGCAATTGTCGCGGAGGTTCGCGTGGACGGCGCTGAGGCTTCCCGAGAGCCATAGCCGGTCGGCGTGGAAGCGCTCGGCGCTCCGCTCCTCCTTCTGGGCGTAGAAGCTCCAGATCGGCCAGGCGAGGAAGAGCGCGAGCACGAGCAAGGCCAGCCCCCAGGCGAGCGGGCGCTTGCCGGGGAGGCGGCTGGCGAGCGAGAATTGCGCCGCGTCGGCCCGCGACGTCTTCTCGTCGTCCCGTACGCGCTCGATCGCGACCTCGATGTCGGCATTGGGCGGGCCGGGAAGGAAGCGGAGCAGGTGGGCGCCGATCCTGACATCGCCGCCGGCCGCGGTCTCGATCGTCCCGCG
This sequence comes from Pseudomonadota bacterium, assembly GCA_023390415.1. GTDB lineage: Bacteria > Pseudomonadota > Alphaproteobacteria > Sphingomonadales > Sphingomonadaceae > Allosphingosinicella. The sequence continues at coordinate 10,509 of JAEWCW010000152.1, forward strand.
CTCCACCTTGCGGCCGTTGAGCTCCACGAACAGGCCGGGCGCGGCGACGATTTCGAGCCGTCCGGGCGCGATCCGCTCGACCGTGGCGTGGGCCAGGGAAGCGGCGAGATCGGTGAGATGGACTCCGCTGCCGGGATCGCGGCCGATCGTCAGCCGGTCGCCCTCCACGCGCGCGGTGCGGACGATCTCGCGCCCCTCGGCGCTCCTCGAGACGGTGCGAAGAAGAAACGCCATCGCGCGCCTACCAGTAGAAGAACACGCTGACGATGTGCGCGGCGAGCGCCGCGATCGTCGCGAAGGTCAGTGGGACGTGGACGTAGAGCCAGACCTCGAGCAAGGCGCGGATTCGCAGATATTGGCGGATCCGCGCCAGCGCGGCGGCCTTGCGCTCGATCAGATCGACGACCTTGGCAAGCGCCGGATCGGCGCCGTGGCCGCGCAGCCGGCGAAGCGCGGCGGCATTGCGGCAGCGCGGATAGCGGCCGGTGAGGCGCCGGATCAGGCCGGCGCGGAACGGGTCCTCGCTGAGCGAGAGGCGGACGATCGCTGCATCCTCGGCCGACAGCGGCTGCGCCGCGGCCTCGAGCTGCTGATCGAGCTTGGCGACGTCCTCGAGCATCTGCGGCCGGGTCATCCCGGCGCGGCTGTCGCTGAGCGCGTCGGGGAGCGTGGCATAGACGGCGATTCCGTAGATGCCGGAGAGAATGACCAGCATCATCAGCGCGTAAGCGAGCGTGTGGACGTTGAGGCCGAGCTGGAAACCGGCGTGGAGCGTCGCGATCACCACCAGCGACAGGCCGAGATAGACGTGCGCGCTGGTCCAGGCCTTGAGCGACCAGCGGCCCCGGGTCATCGCCCGCTTGCGCACGCCGAGCATGGTCAGCCAGAGGATCAGCAGAGCGCCGATCGTGCCGAGCGTATAGCCGAGCCAGGAGCCGCCATTGGGGCGCGGCTGGACGTCGACCAAGGCGTAAGCGAGGCCCGCCGCGAGCGAGAGCGCGAGCGCGATCTTCGCCCAGCGGAAATTCCTGTGGCGCAGGAAGCCCTCATGGGCCGTCGCCTTTGCCCCGCCGCGTCGTCCTTCTGCCCCCAACGTCGCCATCCTCGCGGCTCGTCCCCCCTCAGCTCAAAACGTCATTCCCCCAGCCGCGCGACCGACAGGAACTGCTCCGGCCCGACCCGGATCGCCGCCCCGGTCGGGCAGGCGCGGACGCAGGCCGGCCCGCCCCTGATCCCGGCGCACATGTCGCACTTGATCGCCTTCTTCGGGGTCTCCGGGTCGACCCTCTTCTCGGTCCACTTCTTCGGCGGCTCGCCGGGCCCGGGGCCGAAGCCGAAGGCGAGCCAGGAGAGCAGAGGCGGCTTCTTCGGCGGCACCTTCTCCATCCGGATCACGCCGTACGGGCAATTGCGCTGGCAATTGCCGCAGCCGATGCAGCTGTCGTCGATATAGACCTCGCCGTCCGGGCCGCGGTGGATCGCGTTGGGCGGGCAGTCCGCCATGCAATGCGGATGCTCGCAATGGCGGCACGAGGTCGGCACGTGGAGATGGGCGAAGGTCTTGCCCGCCTCGCGGTTGAGGCGGCTCAGCCCCTCATGGGCGTCGGCGCAGGCCTTCTCGCAATTGTCGCAGCCGACGCAGAGTTTCTCGTCGATCAGGAGAACATCGGTGGCCTCGCCGATGCCGTTCTCGACCAGGAAGGAGGCGACCGACGAATACATGTCGACCGCGCCGCCGAACTCACCCTTCTTCTCCTCGATATAATGGGTGACCGCCTGGCGCCCCGCCATGTCGGTGCGCATCCGAGCGGCGAGATCGGGCTTTCGCCCCAGCAGCCGGCGGAAAGCCTCGCCGTCCAGCCGGATCACCTCGGACTTGATCGCCGCGCGCACCGTCGCGGTACGCCGTCCGCGGTCGATCAGCGCCATCTCGCCGACATAGGAGCCTGCCGGGAGATAGGAGAGGAAGACCGGCTTTCCGCCGATATCCTTCTCGACCACCATCGAGCCCTGGCGGATGACGAAGATGTCGCTGCCCTCCTCGCCTTCCGTGATGATGGTCTTGCCGGCGGGGACGCTCATCACCTCGGCCGTCTCGATCACTTCGGCGAGGTCGTCCGGGGTCAGGCCGGCGCGGAACATCTGGAGCAATTGCCGCTCGATCGAGATGCGGGTGATCGCCCGCTTCGCCGCCGGCACCTGCGACACCAGCTTGAGCGCGGCGAGGCGCGAAATCTCGACGACGATCGAATCCTCGCCGGCGCGCACCGTGGCGCCGCGGCGGCGGCCGGAGATCAGGCCGACCTCGCCGAAGATCGATCCGGCGCCGATCGGAACGGTGCGGCTGCGATCGTTGGGATCCACCTCGACAAGCACCGATCCCGAGGCGATCGCGAACAGGCTGGAGCCCGGCGCGTTGCGCTCGAACACAATGGCTCCAGCGGGATAGAAGGCGACCTTCGAATCGAGCATGAACTCGCGCATCTGCAGCGGCGAGACCCCTTCGAGGATCTGGACGTTGGTGCGGAGGAATTCGAGCCACTCCTCGACGCTGCGCCGCCCGGGCAAAGCGGCGAACTTCGCCTCCAGGATCGGCTCGTCGGCGGGCTTCAGGCTGCGGTTGCCGTTGATGAACTCGACGACGTCATAGCCCTGGTTCATGCAATGCTTGATCAGCGGATAGCCGGCGAGCGCGCCGATCACGAAGATCCCGGGCACGGTCGATTCGAACTGGGGCGAGAGCTTCGGGTAAGCGAGCCGGTCCGCCGACGAGAATTCGACCCCGGTTCCCGGCACGATCGCCTTCTTGCCGTCCTTCTCCTCGAAGCTCGCGCAGCAGCCCTCGACGAAGGCGCGCGGCGGCGCGGATCCCATGCGCGCGATCACACGGTCGCAGCGCTGGACGAGTGGCCCGTCGCGGGTCTCGAAGGCGATCTCGCCCTTGTCGATCCGCGAGGCGGTGGTCTCGCGGAGGATGGTCATCCGGCCGGCGGCCTCGGCGGCGAGCAGGGCCTTGACGTTGGCGTCCTTGGCGGTCGCGAATTCGGCCGAGCGGTTCACGATCGTGACCTGGTTGCGCTGCTCCGGGTCGGCGGCGAGGCCGAGCGCATTTTCGATGCCCGCATCGCCGGCGCCGATCACCACGATATGCTCGTCCACATATTCGCCGGGATCGTCGAGCTGGTACTGGACCACGGCCCCCTCCCCGACCGGGCAGCGGACCAGGTTGGGATTGCCCTGGGTGCCGATGGCGAGGATGACGTGCTCGGCCTCCACGGTGTCGCCGTTGGCGAGCTTCAGCCGGAAGGCACCTTTCTCTCCCGTGATCGCCTTGACCTCGGCATCGAGCAGCACGTTGATACCATGCTCGCCGGCCATCCGGTCCCAGGTGCCGAGCACGGCCTCGCGCTTGCCCGCCTCGAAATGCATGTCCGAGCGCAGCACGAGCTGGCTCGGCGTGGCCATCACATGCTTGCCCTTCTGGTACTTGTAGATGGTGTCGGAGAGATGGTCGGTCTTCTCGAGCAGGACGTGGCCGATGCCGAGCTGCGCGGCACGCGCGGCCGCGCTCAGGCCCGCTGGCCCGGAGCCGACAATGGCGATCTTGACCGCGTCCGTCACCTTCTCCCCCGAAAAGGTTGTGAGCGAAGCCTAGCAGGAAGCTTCGCCTGCGCCAGACTTGACCGCGATCTTTTTGCCGCGATGATCCGGGGCCATGGCGGACCAGAGCTCTACGCGCACCGGCACCCTTGTCCTCGCAGCGGCCGGGCTGATCGCCGCGGCGGCCGTCGGGATCGCGATCTTCCGCCCGGGCGGCGCTGCGCAGGAAAGCGCGGCGCCGGCGACCAACGCCATGCAGGCCGAGGCGGCCGAAACCGGCCTTGCCGACTTGATCGAGCGGGTCCGCCGCAATCCGGACGACCATGAGGGCTGGTTCGAGCTCGGCCTCGCCTATCGCGGCGCCGAGCGCTTCGCCGAGTCCGAACGGGCCTTCCGCCGGGCGATGGAGCTTCGCCCGGACAATGCCGATTATACGGCCTATGTCGGCGAGATGCTGATCCTGCTCGGCGGGCGGCAGCCGCCGCCCGAGGCCGAGGCCTTGTTCCAGCGCGCGCTCCGGCTCCAGCCCGGCCATCCGCAGGCGCGTTACTATCTCGCCACCCTCCGCGACTTCCGCGGCGACCATCGGGGCGCGCTGGACGAGCTGATTGCGCTGCTCCGCGAGGCCCCGGCCGGCGCCCCTTGGGAGGCTCAGGTCCGCGCCGCGGCCGAGACGATCGCCGAGCGCAACCGGATCGACATTGCCGGCCGCCTGCCCCCGCCCCGCCCGCGCGCGCCCGATGCCGCAGCGACCGCCGGCATTCCCGGCCCGAGCCGCGAGCAGCTCGATGCCGCACGGTCGCTCACCCCGTCCCAGCAGCAGGAGATGGCGCGGGGCATGGTCGACCGCCTCGCCGCCCGCCTTCGGCAGAATCCGCGCGACGCGGACGGCTGGATCATGCTAATGAGGTCTCGGATGATGCTGAACGAGCCGCCAGCGGCCGCCGAAGCGCTCCGCTCCGGTCTTGCCGCCTTTTCCGGCGACGAAGCCGCCCGCCAGCGGCTCCGCGACGCCGCGGCGACGCTCGGGGTTCCCGGCGCGTGATCCGGGCACTTGCCCTCGGCGCCTGCGCCCTGCTCTCCGCCGCTCCGGGCGCCGCCCGAGCACCGACGACGCCGCACGAGTTCACGATCGGCTTCGGCATGACGGCGCGATCGGGCTCGCTCCAGTTCAGCCCGCGACGGATCGAGGAGGACAGCCGCTGCCCGGCGAGCGTCCGCTGCATCCAGGCGGGGACGGTTCGGCTCTCGATCGCGATGACCGGCTTCGATTCCGCCCGGACGACGACGCTCACCCTTGGCATTCCGCGCCAGGTCCGCGCCGACAAGTGGCTGACTCTGAGCCAGGTCTGCCCCTATCCGCCGGCGCCGGGCGGGATCGCGCGCGCGAGCTATCGCTTCACGATCGCCGTCTCCGCCGACGATCCCGGACGGATTCCCGCGCGTTCCTGCGCCTGAGCGGCTTGACAGCCCCCGCCCCAAGCCCATATGCGCCCCTCGCCGGCTCAAGCCATGGCCCCTTCGTCTAGCGGTCTAGGACGTCGCCCTCTCACGGCGAAAACACGGGTTCGAGTCCCGTAGGGGTCACCAGCTTTTTCAAGAGCTTAGCGGCGGCACAGGCGAATTCGTCAAATATCCGTCGAATAGACCGGGGCGAACATGTGCGGTTGCAGGCGTGCGCCTGTAGAGCATTTCGGCGGAATCGACCGAACCATCTCGAAAGCTGCCAGCCTGCTGCCGTCGGCGAAGTTCTGCCACGCGTGCGAAACTCCGCGTACCAGCGTCGACCCATTGCGGACATTGGCTGGCTCGGGCATCGTCCGCCAACGATGGCTGACCCATTTCGAAGCTTGGTGCTGCAGGGGCGGATCAGGGCAGCAGGCGCATTGATACTCCTAGCTGCATTGATGTTCGTTGTTTCCTACCTGCGCGTCGGCACGGTTATCACGGATGGCCAGGTGGTAAAGGCTGAAGTGCTACGCCTTGGGACGCACCCGGTGGCTCGGGTCGCCGGCGGGGACCGGCCGATCCTCACTGTGAAACTTCCTGACGGATCGATCCGAGATGTGCTGGCGGCCTGGTCCGACGTGAATCGTTGCAGGCCGGGTTACTCGATCTCACTTCGGCAGCAGGGCAGCGGCCTGCAAGTTGCGCGCCCCGGTTGCATCAGCACGCAGTGAGCGAGCGTCTGCTTTCCACCCATTGCAGACATCCAGGTAGGCTGTAGGCTCTGCCAATGCAGCTTTACCTTGTTGCCCCGGCGATAGCTCACAATGATGATCGGCGGGCCAGAGACCACCGCGAGTGTAGCGAGCGCATCGCCGATCTAATCCTCCCCCACGTTTCGGCCGACCCAGCCTTGTTCGCGATGAGACACGTAGGAGAAGGCACCGAAGCGCCTGTTCAGCCCGAGACGCGCTACGGTGACGCGGAGGCGGTTCGGATCAGCGATACCGATACGCTTCGAAACATCCTTGTCGATTGTGGAGATCCAAGCAGCGGCAAGTGGATGCTTGTTCGATCCCTCGTAACCTGCCGCGCCGTTTTCTACGGTCATGATGGACAGGCATTCGTCTGCCTGCCTACCGGCGCGCCCGCTATCTCATCGCCCAATGAAACTCTCATCACCGTCGAAGAATGTTCGCATCTGCTCACCGAAACTGACTGGTTGGACGGGCTCATCGCCGAATAGCCGAGTGTCCGCTTTCCACCCATCGCGGACATTTGGCCGTGGACCCTCGGCTTTGTTTATGGTGACATCGCGCAGATGCTGAACGAGGTTTTCCTTGCCCTGGCTGCCCTGGGGTCGCAGCCGCAGCAGGTCCCTGTCCCGCCTGGACACCGACCGTTCGGGCCCCCGTCTCGCGCGGAGGTGCTTGAAGGCTGGGAAACGTTCATCGATGATGTTCCGCGCGGCTCAAACTGCGCCGACATCGGACAGCCGATGGTTCAGCCACTCAATCCGCCCCAGCGGGAGGAGGCGGTCGCGATGCTTTCAGACGTTGCTTTTCGGTCGATCAGCGACGCCGAGGCTGCTCGGCTGCTCGATGTTACGCCGCCTGACGGGGAGCCGCTGGCGGGTGTGGTTTTTCGCGCGTTCCTTTACGAGAGGCACCAGCGGAAGCATCGCGCCGAGGTCGAGCGGAGGGACAGCTGGTCTGTCGCGGACCAAAGGGAGTTGGAGAGACTCACTGCGCGCTTCGAGGCGGGCGACCACAGGAGCTACACCCCCTTTCTGGTCCGGGCTGTGTCCAAGTTCGGGGACGGACATGGCGGCGCGCCCCTCATGCTCGGTGACCTGTGCGGCGAGGATCTCCACCTTCAGACCCTGGTGTTCTCCTACACGATACCGCCTTCCGTAAGGCTCCCGACCATAGTCTTCCTGCCCAGCGCCCCGCAGCGCGTGATTGCATCCGTCACGGTTGACTGGTGACGCAAGGCGGAACGTCCGCTTTCCACCCCAAGCAGACAAGGGTGGGCGCCCGCGGGATCCAGGCAAACGTCCGTCAAGGGTGGAAAGCGGACATTGGAAACAGGCGTCCATTCGCTAATGAGGCCGGATGCATATGCTGTTTATCTACGGATCGGCTGCTTCCGGAAAGTTGACGGTGGCTCGCGAGGTCGCCGAGCGAACGGGCTTTGCGCTGTTCCATAACCACCTGATTGTCGACGCCCTTTTGGCGGTCTTCCCCTTCGGATCAGAGGAGTTCGTCGCACTCCGCGAGCGATTCTGGATCGAAACGTTTCGCGCGGCGGTGATCGCAGATCGCTCGCTGGTCTTCACATTCTGCCCGGAGCTGACGGTCGACGCGAGTTTCCCCGAGAGGGTAAGAACCGTCGTGCTGCACGCAGGAGGTGCGATCGACTTCATCCGCCTAGAAGTCTCGGAGGAAGAGCAGGAAAGACGACTGGTCGATCCGTCCAGGACTGGTGGAAAGCTTCGGGATGTTCTGCTGTTTCGCTCCTTGAGGAGCGACTTCGCGGCAGCAATGGGCAGCATGCCTGCGCCGAAGCTATCGATCGACACCACAGTCAGCCACCCCGCAGAGGCAGCAGATCAGATCCTAGCTACGATTGGGCTTAAGCCGATCCATGGTGGAGACGTCGGCTAGGCACGTCGGCGAATGTCTGCAATGGGTCGAAAGCGGACATTCGGCTCAGATGATTTCGAAGGCGATGTTGGCTTGAGTTTCGTTGCGCACGTCGTCGAATACGGCAGTCACCTCCGACAAAATGGCGTAGCTGCGGCCGGAGGCCGTGGCGCCCCGGAGTTCGACCTTGAACGGCGGCTCAACCTCGTTGATCCCACCAGAAAGGCTGTCCGCTAGCGCGTCGAGATCGCGTCCGTGCCAAGCTGGCGCCCCGAGTTGCCGCAGGAACTCGGAATATTATCTTCGGTCGAGTGCCAGCCGGTGACGTCGAGCCTGATTACGAGCGGAATGCACCAAAGGTGCCGATGCCGGCCCGCGCGGCACCAGCCCCAGCGCCGTGATGACGAGCGCTCGGAGCTGGGCGGGCGGGAGATCGGCTGCCCTATTCGGCCGCTGCCTGACGGGTCGGCTTCACAGGATGAAGTCGCTGGCGCCGAGCACGCCCTGATAATGGACGACCAGCGAGAAGTCGGCGACGCCGTCGCCGTTCACGTCGCCCTCGATCAGCGCCACGCGGCGGCCGTCCGAGTCAACGCCCTGGTCGACCAGGTGAAGCTCGCCGGCCTTGCGTGAGAACGCCTTGGTGCCGATGAACTTGAACTCGTCGTCGCCACGCTTGTTGATGTTGGCGTCGATCCCACTGAGGTCGATCCGATCGATCGCGCCGTTCGCCGTCCCCGCCTCGAAGTCGAGAATCTCGTCGCGCCCGGTCCACTGCCCGCCCTGGCGCTGCGAGATGTCGCCGATCGCCCCGAAGCTGAAGACGTCGGCCGAGGCGCCGCCGGACAGCCGATCGAAGCCGGCGCCGCCGACCAGCAGGTCGCTGCCGCCCTCTCCGAAGAGATTGTCGTTGCCACCGCCGCCGTTGAGCAGGTCCTCACCCTCGCCGCCCCAGAGGGTGTTCGCCTCCGCGTTGCCGCTGAGCACGTCGCGATGCGCGCTGCCCCGGATATTCTCGATGTTGAGAAGGGTATCGCCGTTCGCATTCCACCAAGACGCCGGGCTGTCGAGGCTCACGACGACGCCGATCCTCAGGAAGCTGATCGCCGGCGCGTCCGAATAATCGGCCGTATCGACACCATCGCCGCCATCGAGATGGTCGGCGCCTTCACCCCCCCGCAACACGTCATCGCCCTCGCCCCCCAACAGCGCGTCGTCGCCGTCGCCGCCGTCGAGCAGGTCGTCACCGGCCATGCCCGCCAGCCTGTCGTCGCCGCCGAGACCCGACATGTCGTCGTCCTGGGCGCCGCCGGTCAGGTCGTTGTCGAGCTCGTTGCCGGTCAGAAGCGCTTCCGACTGCGCGTCGGCGAGCTCTTCGAGCGACTCCGACTCGCTGATCGTTTCAGCCGACGATGCGACTGCCGCCGCGGCAGCGCCGACGTCGACACCGGGCGCCGCCGCCGCCAGCATCTCGCCGATGACCGCGGTGTCGGTGATGTCGACCGTGGTGCCGACCGGCGCTTCGGCGATCAGCGCGGCCAGCGCGCCGAGGGCCGCTCCTTGGCCGTCGCCGTCGGCGGCGAGGTCGTCGGCGGCCGACAGGATCGTGACCACGATCACCGCGGCCTTCTGGGCGGCGAGCGCCGCGGCATCGCCGCCGGCGGCACCGGCGATCAGGTCCGTGGTCAGCAGGTCAATGGACGCGTCAATGCCGAGCGCCGCCTTGACCTGCTCCTCGGCGTCGGCGGCGTCGACGGTTCCGCCGCTCTCCGCCATCACCGCCGCGACCAGAGTGGTCAGCGGGTTGACCACCGACGACCCCTCGGGCGCCTGAAGCACCATTTCGTTGGCCAGGCCGGTGTCGATGTTGACCCCGCCGATCGCGACCAGCGGACCGGTGCCGACCGTGTCGAACGTGAAGGCGCCAGAGGCATCGGTGACTGTCGAGACCTCGCCGGGATCGAGCAATCCGTTGCCGCTGCTGTCGAAGAAGACAGTGGCGCCCGCGATATAACCGTCGGCGACCGTGCCGCTGAGCGAACCCAGCTCGACCAGCGTGTAGCCGGGCGACACCGGGTTGGCGAACGGATCCGGCGGAACGGTCGAGAACAGCAGGCGCTCGACTCCGGTCATGGTGTTGGTGCCGAGATAGGCGGCGGAGTTGAGCCCCGTCACCGTCGTGACAGCGCCGGCCGTGACGATCACGGCCACCTGCTCGCTGCCGCCGGGGAAGGTGCGGATGACGAATGTCTTGCCCGCGTCGGCACCGGTTCCTGGAACGGTCGAGAAGCTGCCCACCGTCCCCGGAGCGAAATAAATGCCCGCCGTGTCGTAGCCGGCGCCCCCGTCGACCGTGTCGTTGCCGACGCCGTCGACCAGAAAGTCGGCGCCGTCGCCGCCGAACAGCTGGTCGGCGCCGGAGCCGCCGATCAGCACGTCCGCGCCGGTGCCGCCGTAGAGCACGTCGTTGCCGCCGCCGCCGATCAGACGATCGTCGCCCTCGCCGCCGATGAGATGATCGTTCCCAGAGGCGTTACCGAACAGGGTCAAATCCTCGATCGTCACGATCGGGCCGGATCCGCCGAAGCCGTGGGTATCGACGCCGATCCGGCCGTCGCCGTACAGGGTGTCGTTGCCCGCGCCGCCACGCAGAACGTCATTGCCTTGGTCGCCGGCTAGCACATTGGCGCCGCCGTCGCCGGTCAGGTCGTCGTCGTGGAGCGAGCCGGAGAGGTTTTCGAAACCGGTCAGGGTCATCATTCCCTGCCCGGTGTCCTGGGCCGCACCCTGGAGAGCGAGCGACGCGGTGACTCCGGTGGCGCTGATGTGGGTCCCGTTGCCGTAGATGCGCGCGGTATCCGTGCCCGCGCCGCCGTCCAGCACATGGTTGCCGATGCCGACCTCGATCAGGTCATTGCCGCCCCCGCCCGACAGAGTGTCGTTGCCGGTCGAGCTGCCGCTTCCATTGGAGCCGCTGCTGATCCAATTATCCGCGCCGCTGCCGGCGATGACATCGTCGAACACCGTCCCGCTGACGTGCTCGATGCTGATCAGCGTGTCCATGCCCTGGCCGGTATTTTGGGCGACCCCGTCCAGATTGAGGTCGACCGTGATTCCGTTGGGGGTACCCGCGAAGCTGACCCGATCGAAGCCGACACCGCCATTGAGGATGTCGTCACCGTTTCCACCGCGCAGCAGGTCGTCGCCGGCTTCGCCGTACAGCTGGTCGTCGCCGTCTCTCCCCTCGAGACGATCATGCCCGTCCTGGCCGGCCAGGATGTTGTCATTTGAATCGCCGATGATCGCGTCGTTCAGCTCGCCGCCGAAGACTTCCTCGATTCCGCTGATCGAGCCTTCATTGCCGTAGCCGTCGCGAATGTAATTGAACGACAGATCAACGTACCAGCCGGCCAAGGCAGGCCCTTGCTGCTCCGCAAACCCGTCGCCGTCGCTGTCCGGGGTCAGGAAGCCTGCGTTGGACAGATAGAGCATGTCGTATCCGTCGCCTCCGGCCACGATCGCCGCCGCCGCACTGAGCTGGAACACGTCATTGCCGCCGTGACCGTGGAGAAAGTCCCCACGGCTGGCGATCAGCGAGTTGTTGTTGTCGTCACCGTGGAAGGTATCCGCAAAGGCAGTGTCGCCTCCCAGGCCCTCGATCCCGGTCATCGTCTCGACGTTACCGAACCCGTCATTGGCGATGATCCCAGTGCGCAAGTCGGCCACGACACCCTGCGTCGCCCCCGTCTCGTAGAAGCTGATCCGATCGCCGAACGTGCCGATGACGGGGCTGTCCTCAGGATAGTCGGCGCCGCCGTCGAACGTGTCGACGCCGGCACCGCCGCGCAGCAGGTCGTTGCCAGCGCCACCGACGAGCAAGTCGTTGCCCGCATTGCCGCGCAACTGGTCGTCGCCGGCGCCGCCATAGAGGTCGTTGTCCTGGCCGTTGCCATACAGCGTGTCGGCAAGCGTGCTCCCGACGACCACTTCGATACCGCTGACGACTCCGCTGTCGCCATAGCCGTCGATCAGGAACCCGCCGGCCAGGTTGACGAACCATCCGGCGGTCGGCGCGGCAGCAATCTCGGCGAAGCCGTCACCGTTTGCGTCGGGCGTATAAAAGCCGCCGGACGCCGTGAGGATCAGGATGTCGCGCCCGTCTCCACCATCGGTCGTGCCGGCCGCGCTGATCTGAAGGATGTCGTCGCCGCCGAAGCCGTAGAGCCGGTCTCCACGGCTCGCCACCAGCGCGTTCCTTCCCTCGTTGCCGAAAAAGGTGTCGATGAATGCAGTGTCGCCGCCCAGGCTCTCGATGCCGGTCATCGTCTCCACGTTGCCGAAACCATCGTTGAAGATGATTCCCGTGCGAAGGTCGGCGACCACGCTCTGGGTGGCATTCGCTTCCGCAAAACTGATACGGTCGCCATAGCCGCCGAGAAGCGGACTGACCGCGCCATTGTCGGAGCCGCCGTCAAAATGGTCGACACCCATTCCGCCGCGCAACAGGTCGTTGCCGGCGCCGCCGTTGATGAGATCCGCGCCGGCGTTGCCGCGCAGCTGGTCGTCGCCGTCAGCGCCGAAAACGAGATTCGCCTCGTTGTTGCCGTTGATGAAGTCGTTGCCGGGCGTGCCCTGAGCGGTGACAATGATGTGGGTGAATCCGGTGTCGCTGTTGAAGTCGATCGCGTCGACATTGGTCACCGTGTCGGTGCCGAGATGGGCGGCCGAGCCGAGGCCCTCGACGGTGGCTGTGCCGTCCGCGGCGAGGCTCACTCGGAACACCGCCTCGACCACGGCGCCGTCCACCCGCTCGACGATCAGCGTGCCGGCATCGGCGCCGGTGCCTGCGACGACCCGGAGCGCGCCCGCAATGCCTGAAGGCAGGTGATAGGCGGCGACGTCGAAGCCGCTGCCGTTCCCGCCCGAGATGGTGTCGTCACCGGTGCCGCCCACCATGTAGTTGCCGGCCGCGTTGCCGATGATCGTGTCGTTGCCGCTGTTGCCGTTGGCGTTGACCGCGCCGGGATAGGCGGACAGGTCGATGACATCTTCGCCGAATGAGCCGTTCACCCACTCACCGAACTGCTGGATCACCAGGTTGACGGTCGCGAACTGGTTGGGCGGCGTCGGGCTGCCGTCGGCGGTGCGCACGAAGATGTGCAGCTCCTCGACGTTGACGACACTGTCGGTGCCCAGGAACGCGCCGATTCCGACGCCCTCGACGACAGCGCTGCCACCGCCGGTGATCGTCACCTTGATGAAGGTCTCGGCGACCCCGCCGTTGACCAGCTGGACGAGCAGCTTGCCGGCGTCGGAACCGGTCCCGTCGACGACGATCAGATCGCCCGTCGTTCCGGCCGGCAACTGAAAGGAAGCGACATCGCGGCCCGCGCCGCCGTCGATCGTGTCGTTGCCGCCCTCGCCGGTCAGATAATTGTCGGCCACGGTGCCGATGATGGTGTCGTCGCCGAGGCGGCCGCTTGCGTTGAGCGCGCCGGGGAAGGCGCCGATATCGATGATGTCACTGCCGTGCGAGCCGTCCAACCACTCGCCATACTGCTGGATCGCAAGGCCAACGGCGACGAACTGATTGGGTGCAAGCGGGCTGCCGTCGGTCGTCGGCACGAAGACATGCAGCTCCTCGACATTGGCGACACTGTCGGTGCCCAGGAATGCGCCGATTCCGACGCCCTCGACGACAGCGCTGCCGCCGCCGGTGATCGTCACCTTCAGGAAGGTCTCGGCGACGCCGCCGTTGACGAGCTGGACCAGCAGCTTGCCGGCGTCGGCGCCGCTGCCTTCAATCAGGATCACGTCGCCCGTCGTGCCCGCGGGCAGATGGAAGGCGGCGATGTCGCGCCCGGCGCCGCCATCGATCACGTCGTTGCCGCCCTCGCCGACGATGTAATTGTTGCCGGAATTGCCCGTGATGACGTTGGCGCCCGAATTGCCGCCGAGGAAGATGTTGCCGGTCCCGGTCGCGGTGAGGTTCTCGATGTCCGGGATCCCGCCGAGGCCGTAGTCGACCGCGCTGCGAACCTCGTCGGTGCCGCCGCCGGGCGCCTCGATCACGATGTCGCCATGCTGGTCGACGTAAAAGACGTCGTCGCCGGCGCCGCCGTCCATGAAGTCTGCGCCGGTGCCCCCGTCGAGCACGTCATTGCCGCCGCCGCCGATCAGACGGTCGTCACCCTCGCCGCCCTCGAGATGGTCGTTGCCGGGAGGGTTGCCGAACACGGTCAGGTCCTCGATCGTCACGATCGGGCCGGATCCGCCGAAGCCGTGGGTATCGACCCCGATCCGGCCGTCGCCGTACAGGGCGTCGTTGCCAGCCCCGCCACGCAGCACGTCATTGCCTTGGTCGCCGGCGAGCACATTGGCGCCGCCGTCGCCGGTCAGGTCGTCGTCGTGCAGCGAGCCCGAGAGGTTCTCGAAGCCGGTCAGGGTCATCATCCCCTGCTCGGTGTCCTGGGCGACGCCCTGGAGATCGAGCGACACGGTGACCCCGGCCGCGCCGATGTGGGTCCCGTTGCCGTAGATGCGCGCCGTATCCGTTCCGGCGCCGCCGTCGATCACGTGATTGCCGATGCCGACCTCGACCAGGTCGTTGCCGCCACCGCCCGACAGGATGTCGTTGCCGGTCGAGCTTCCGCTTCCGTCGGAACCGCTGGTGATCCAATTGTCACCGCCGTCGCCGGTGATGACGTCGTCGAACACCGTCCCGCTGACATTCTCGATGCTGATCAGCGTGTCCATGCCCTGGCCGGTATTCTGGGCGACCCCGTCCAGGTTGAGGTCGACAGAGATTCCGTTGGTCGCGCCGAGGCTGAAGCTCACCCGGTCGATTCCGATGCCGCCGTCGATCAGGTCGTCGCCGTCGCCGCCGCGCAGCAGGTCGTCGCCGGTGCCGCCCTTCAGATCGTCGTTGCCGCCCCGCCCTTCCAGGACGTCGTGGCCGTCGCCGCCATCGATCGCGTCGGGATCGGCAGTTCCCGCCAGGAAATCGTTGCCCGTCGTGCCCGTGATGTCGGCCATATTCCCCCCCCAGGTCGCAGATTCGCGTGATCTCTCAATGGCTAGGGAAAGGGTCGGAGCGGCGTCATCACCCAGATGGGGTATGACCGGAAATTGTCCCAGGCTGGAGCGCCGCGCTGCGATTCCCGCTCGGGTTGCGGCTCAGTCGAGCAAGCCCCGGACGAGCAGCGCGAGCTCGGTCTCCCGGCTGCAGCCGGTTTTCTGGTAGAGGCTCTTCAGCTGGGCGCGCAGAGTTTCCAACGATACGCCGCGCATCGCCGCGATCGCCTCGCGGCTCTTCCCTGCGGCAAGTGCGCCCGCCACCTGAGCCTCGGCTGCGGTCAGTCCGAAGGCTGCGGCGAGCACGGGCTGGGCATCCCCATTGCGGGCGACCCGCCGGTCGCGGAGCACCACGATCGCCTTGGGCGCGAAATGCATCGCCCAGTCGCGCCTAGGCAGCCGGAAGACGTCGATCACCATCCACGGCATCGGCTGGCCCTCATACAGCGCCACCCTGGCATGGGCCCCTCCGCCCTGGCTGAGGACGGAACGCAATGCCGTGTCGATGCGCCGCTGGGTATCCGCGTCGATGCTGGTCAGCGAGCCCTGTTCGAGCTTCAGCCGAGGATGTTCACCAATCAGGCGCTCGGCGGACGGCGTGACCTGCCGCGCGCGACCAAGGCCGTCGACCAGCAGGCAGGGGAGCGACATCGCCTCGAACGTCCCGGCGAGAAGGTGGAAGCCCTGCCGCTCGATCGCCCGCTGCATTCGCACGGCGGTCCGGGCGGCGGCGGCGGCGGCGGCGAAAACCCTCCGCTCCTCCTCGCCGGTGCGGCCTTCGGATCGTGTGCGAAGGATCGAGAGGCCGACGAGCGCGTCGTCGCCGCGCACCAGGCAGGTCTGGCATCCGAAGGGCATGCGATATTCTTCGCAAAAGTCGATGTAATCGTCGCGCGCCACCACCCGGCGGGCGGTGTCATAGGCCTCCTCATGGACGATCTCCATGGTCGCGCTGCCTATGTCTGCGGCGATTCGGTAATTGACGCTCGGCGATGCCCCCCCGAGTCGAATGAATTCCGCGAGCATGCGTTCGTCCGAGGAGGTAACCCAGTTGAAGCCGGCGAGCTGGGTGCCGAAGCCGACCAGCTCTGATCGTGCGGAACCAGTGGCGTCGGCCAGCTCCTGAAGAACGCTCATCCAGAGCGACGGCTCCAGCGCGGCTGATTGAAAGCGGTCGTGCCAATCATGCGCATGACCGTCCGAACGCATACTATTCCTCACCACTGGACCCGCCGAGCCGACGCTGCCCAACCTCTCATGGTCGGCGAGCAAGTCAAGTCCACGGACCAGAAACTCGAGTAAAGGCGCGTCGGGAAGGAAAAACGGTTCGCCGATGAGCGTCTTCGGAGCGCCAGAACGTGGCGCCTTCGAGACCTCCACTTGCTGGGAGCGGTATGTGGACGCGCGGCTGGGCCGATTGTACAGCAGCGCTTCTAAAGAAGCTTAGAACTTCTGCAGTTGTTTGGTGTCGGATACCGCTCCGGAAGGGCCACCGTCTGCCGATCCCTCGGCCGGCTTTCAGCCCGCAGTGACGGCTCCGCGCTGGTCCGTCATGCCCATCGACGCCAGCAGCGGCGTGTCCGCCTGGAGCTTCTGGAAACCCTCCTTGTTCGTCATGCCGCGCCATTCGGCGAGGATCAGCGATTGGGCGACGGCGCCGCCAAGCGTCGTGCCGGGGCCGGTGATGATGAACAGGTCCGGCGCGAATTCGCGCGCGGCGATGGTTATGGCGCGGGTGAAATCGTAGGTTTCAAGGACCTGGGTGCCGAGTGTGTAGGCGTGGAGCGCCTCCCCGTCGCTGGCGCCCGGCCACCAGATCGCGCCGCGGCCGTCGATCAGCGGCAGGTCCGGGTTGCGGAACAGGCCGGCGGGAAGCCGGCCCCTGCCCTCAGCGGCGACCGGCGCCATCAGCTCGGTATGGAAGGCGGCGTGATTGGCGAGCCGCATCGGGAAACGCCCCTGGAGCGGCTCCACTCGGCTCTCGAAGGCGGAGAGGCCCGCCTCGTTGCCCGCCAGCACCAGCATGCCGCCGAGATCGATCGAAAGGTACAACTCCGCGCCTTCGCGCGCGGCGATGTCGTCGGCGATGGCGAGCAGTTCGGCCCTCCGCTCGGGTCGGTCGCGCCAATCCTCGCCCACGAACGGATAGATGAGCTGGCCGCCGATCAAGGCGCGCTGCATCAATGCGCCCATCGTGTTGGCGACGCGGAAACCGTCCTCGGGCGCGAGCGCGCCTGCGCAGGCGAGCGCCGAATACCAGCCCATCGAATTGCCGGTGACCGCGACGATGTCGATCTCGCCGCGGTCGATGGACAGGAAATCGCCAAGCGTCGCCGCGAAGATCAAGGCTGACGCATTGTCGCCGCGTGTATGCTGGGCGACGGAGAAACGCTCCGCTCCGTCGAGTTCCGAGAGCGTGGGCTGGCCGGCGGCGCGGCGCTCGCCATCGAAGGCGCGCAGCAAAGCGGCGTCCGGGAAGTGCCGCTGGAGATAACCGAGCTCGGTCTTGTTGTAGGTTCCCCGCCCGGGGCAGACCACGACTGCCTTCCTCATTTCGAGCCCTTCACAAGCTCGCGCGCAGCCGAGACGATGTCGTCGGCCGACGGCATGGTGGCGCCATATGCCGGGCCGGTGGCGATGAAGCTGTCCTGGGCCGTCAGGCGCGCGTGCGGCACGTTTACACGCTCGGTGAGGAGCGCCATCAGCGCCTCCGCCACTCCGCCAGTGCGGCGGGTCTCGTCGACGACAAGGACGTTACGGCACCCGGCAACCGCGGCGACGATCCCCTCCTCGGGCAGGGGCGACAGCCAGCGCAGGTCGATGACTCGCGCCTCGATGCCCTCCGCCGCAAGCCGCTTCTGGGCCTGGCGCGACAAATAGGTGCCGTTGCCGAAGGTGAGGATGGCGAGCTCCTCGCCGTCGCCGTGGCGCCCGACGTCGCCGAACGGGATGCTCTGGGAGGGGTCCGGATAAGACATCATCCAGCCGCCGTCGCCGGCCTCGTGAAGGTCGCGCATCGGATAGAGGGCGATGGGTTCGAGGAACACGACCAGCCTCTGCTCCTCGCGCGCCAGCCGGACGCACTCGCGGAGCATCATCGCCGCGTCGGCGCCATTGGACGGGCAGGCGAGGATCAGGCCCGGTATGTCGCGCAGAACCGCGACCGAATTGTCGTTGTGGAAGTGACCGCCGAAGCCCTTCTGGTAGCCGAGACCGGCAATCCGCACGACCATAGGGTTGGTGAACTGGCCCTTGGAGAAGAAGGGCAAGGTCGCCGCCTCGCCACGCAGCTGGTCCTCGGCATTATGGAGGTAAGCGAGGAACTGGATCTCGGGCATCGGCAGGAACCCGTTATGGGCCATGCCGATCCCGAGGCCGAGGATGGCCTGCTCGTCGAGCAACGTGTCGATGACCCGCGAGCGACCGAAGCGCGTCACCAGCTTCTGGGTCACGCCATAGACCCCGCCCTTACGGCCGACGTCCTCGCCCATCAGCGCAATCTCGCCATGAGCGAGCATCAGGTCCGTCAGCGCCCAGTTGATCAGGCGCGACATGATCTGCGGCGAGTCCATCGCCTTGAGGTCGCTGCCAAAGGCCAGCGCGCGTGCTTCGGCGGTCGGGCCGTTGGTCGGGCGGCACGAGCGTGGCGGCGGGACGAGATGCTCCATCACCTCGGCTGCCGTCTTCAGCCGCGGCCGGGTGACTACCTCGGCCGCGATGCGCTCGACGCGCGCGCCGGTCTCCTCGTAGATCGACAGGGCCTGCTCACGAGTCAGCGCACCGGCCTCGGACAGCAGCCTGATCGAGTGGAGCAGCGGGTCGTTGGCCTCCTCCGCCTCCAGCTCATCGCGCGACATGTAGCTGGTCGGCATGTCGGCGCCGGCATGGCCGTAGAGGCGGATGGTGCGGACGTGGAGAAAGGCCGGTTTGCGTCGGGTACGGACATAGTCGGCGGCTTCGCAGGCGGCGCGATAGGTGTCGTAGATGTCGAGTCCGTCGCAGGCGAAATAACGAAGACCCGGCCGGTCGGCGAAGGTCGCCGCGATCCAGCCCGCGGGAGTCTTGGTCGAGATGCCGATGCCATTGTCCTCGCAGACGAAGAGGAGCGGCATCGGGACCGACTGGTAGGCGGTCCATTGGGCGGCGTTGAACGCGCCCTGCGCGGTCGAATGGTTGGCAGACGCGTCGCCGAACGAGCATATGACGATGGCGTCGTCCGGTAGCGCCTTGTGCTCGGGCGGATGACGCTTCGCGAGGCCGATCGAATAAGCCGCGCCGACCGCCTTGGGCAGGTGGCTGGCGATGGTGGACGTCTGGGGCGGGATATTGAGCGCCTTGGATCCCAGCACCTTGTGCCGACCGCCCGAGATCGGATCGTCCGAAGAGCAGGCGAAGGAGAGGAGCATGTCCCAGGCGATCGACTGGCCCGGGACCTGGGCGGCGCGCTGGATCTGGAAGGCGGCGTCGCGATAATGGAGGAAGGCCATGTCGGTGGGCCGGAGCGCCGCTGCGATCGCGGCCATTCCCTCGTGGCCCGACGAACCGATCGTGTAGAAGCCCTGCCCGGCCGCCTGCATGGCCCGGCTGGTGCGGTCGAGTGCGCGCGTCAGGCAGCCCGAGCGATAGATGGAGACGGCCTCGCTGGCCGGAAGCGGCCCGGCCGGCGAACGCCCCGGGGGCAGATCGCCCGCAGCGACCCGCCGAAGGAAATTGTCGTGAACGATCGAAGCGCGGTCCATGGCGTGCTCAGCCGCCAAAGTGCAGGCCGGCGCGGCCCGCAACCGGCCTGCGCGCAGATCGATCGGCCCTGACCGGCCCCAACACACTCACGGAACGAAACTCCTCCGAATTGTCGCTTGGCGGTGCATGTCGCGCGATGCCCGCCCGATGTCGAGCGCCTTCGTGACGGCTGCGGTCCGGACACGGCTCGCTAGGGCTGCTGGTTGACCTCGAGGATCCGGAAGGTGCGCGGGCGACCGTCCGGGGTCGGCCAGCTGATCTCACGGCCGACGCTCATCCCGATCAGACCCGCGCCGACAGGTGTCATGATCGAGATCTTGCCGGCCTCGATATCGGCCTCGGCCGGGAGGACGAGGGTCAGCCGGCGCCTCTCCCCGGTGCTGCCGTCGAGATACTCGACCTCGGAGCCGATCGCGACCACGTCCTTGGGCAGGGCCCCGTCCTTGTGGAGGCGCGCGCGGTTGACCTCGTCGAGGATCTGCTCCGCGAGCTCGGGCGCGCGTTGCTCCATGCGCATCGCCAGCTCGGAGATGACGTCATAATCATGTTCGGTAAGGTGAATCGGCGGCCTGGAGCCGCGCGGAGTCTGAGCTTTTGCCATTTGCTTCTGCCAGCTGAAATCGGAGCGTTCGAGGCAGATCGGGAAACGCTCCGCGTCCCCAATTCGCTGCCCGGTTCGATATTCTCCCCAGCCCGCGTGAAGTAAGGACGCGGCCTGGGGCTACACGCCCGCGAGGAGCTGTCCCGAATGAGTGCGAAAACGCCCGAAAAGGGGGTGGCGAAGCATATGGGGAACGTAGGGCCCAATCAGGCGGGGTTCAAGCAGCGTCGGTCGTGCCTACACAGACCCCCCTCTAGCGGGGGTCGGCATGGATACGAGGCCCCGCCGGATCGTTGGTTGACCGGGAAACCGAGGCGATCATGGCCGACAAGGCACAATCGAATGACGAAGCCCGAAAGTGCAGCCCGCCCCGAAACGGCGAGCGCGCCGAGCACCAGAATGCCCTGCTCGACGAGGGGCTGAAGGAGACCTTCCCGGCGAGCGACCCCGTAAGCGTCGTCCGGGTGGAATAAGGCTAGGACGCTTCCGTTCCTTCCTCGACCGGCGGAAGCTCCTCGCGGCCTTCTGCGCGATCGCGTTGGAGCGCGGCGCGGGCGAGCAGCATGAAGGTGATCGGGGTGGTCGTCGTCACGAAGATCGCGATCAGGATTTCGTGCACCGAAAGCCGCGAGCGGAGCACCGAGAAGCAGAGGATCGACGCGAGCACGATCAGGGCCATGCCGAGCGTGCTTCCGAGTGTCGGCGGATGGACCCTGTCGTAGAAGGTTTTGAGCCGAAGCAGGCCGATCGATCCGATCAGAGCGAAGCCCGCTCCGACGAGCAGCAGCAAGGCGACGATCGCGCCCGCCCAGGACGGCAGGTCCGGCGCCTGGATCATTCGATCACCTCCCCGCGCATCAGGAACTTGCTGAGCGCCACCGTGCCTACGAAGCCCAGAAGCGCGATGATCAGTGCGGCCTCGAAATAGAGCGTCCGTCCGGTCTGGATGCCGAAGCTCAGGAGCATCATCATCGAATTCATGTAGAGCGTGTCGAGCCCCAGGATGCGATCCTGCGCGCGCGGCCCGATCAGCATCCGAATCGTGGCGCACGCCATCGCCAGGCCCAGCATGACCTGCGCGGCGGTGATCGCCCATCCGAGCATCGCGACGCTCATTCGCCGAAAATCTCCATCAGCAGCGACTCGTAGCGCCGCTTGATCAGCTGGATCCACTCATCCTCGTCGACGAGATCGAGGACGTGGACGAGGAGGACGCTCCGCGCACGGTCGAAATCGACCCAGATCGTGCCGGGCGTGGAGGTGATGATGGTGGCAAGGACGGCGAGCCCCTCGCGGCTCTTGAGATCGAGCGGCATACGGACGAAGCCCGCCACCCTTTCCTTGCGCGGAAACAGGATGATCGCGGCAACGGCCAAGTTGGAGCGGACGATATCGACCGCCACGATGGCGGCGAGCTTCACAACGCTGCCCAGCCGCTTGATCCTCGGTTTGGCCGGCTTGAGCGCAGCCATGGCGCGTGTCCCGAGGATCGCCGTGATCGCCCCGAGCGCGACTTGGCCCGGCGAGAAGGACTGGGTGAGCAGCAGCCACATCACGAACAGGCAGAAGGCGAGCAAGGGATAAGGGACCAAGCGCCTCATCGCCTTGCCCCCTCGCCATGCGCAGTCGGCGCGCCGAGCACGGCCTCGATATAGCCCTGGCGGTCGTCGAGCGAGCGGCTGGTCCGCTCCATGTAGCGCATCGTCGGCCCGGCGAAGATGGTGAGCGCGAGGCAGGCGGCGAGCAGCAGGCCCACCGGAAGCGCCTCAGCGACGCGCAGGGTCGGCTGCGGCTTGTCCGACGGCGTCCAGATGAGATCGATGCCGGCGCGGGTCGTGGCGACGATCGTCGCGAGTCCGGAAACGATGATCAGTGTGACCAGCATCCAGACCGAGGGCGAGATCGCCTCGCGGAGCCCGAACAGGCCCTGCATCATCGCGAACTTGGCGACGAAACCGGACAGCGGCGGCAAGCCGGCCACGACCAGCACGCAGAGCACGAAGCCGCCGCCGAGCAAGGCGATGGTCGCCGGGATGACGATACCGACCTCGTCCTCCTCGCCCTCGTGGCCGCCCTTCAGCGGCCCGGCATATTCGTCGTCGAAGACCGGCGCGGAGGTGGACGGGCCGCCATGGCCGGCTTCCTGCCGCTCGGCGAGCTCGACGATCAGATAGAAAGCCGCGGTTCCGAGGGTGGAGCTGACCAGATAGAAGAGCGCGCCGGCGAGGACGGCGCCGGCGCCGGCGCCGATGGCGGCGAGCAGGGTGCCGGCCGAGACGATCAGGCAATAGCCGGCGACCCGCGACAGGGTGCGCGCGGCGAGGATCCCGAGCGTCCCGAAGGCGATCGTCGCCATTCCGCCGAACAGGAGCCATTCCTCGCCGAAGCTGGCCGTCCAGCCGACCTCGCCGCCGAACAGCAGCAGGTAGACCCGCAGCACCGCATAGACGCCGACCTTGCTGAGGATGACGAACAGCGCCGCGACCGGCGGCACGGTCGCCGCATAGGTTCGCGGCAGCCAGAGGCCGAGCGGCCACATGCCCGCCTTGACCAGGAAGGCGATGCCCAGGATCGCCATGCCGCTCTGGAGGAGGGCGAGGTCCGGGCCCGACACTGCGGGGATGCGCGTGGCGAGGTCGGCCATGTTGAGCGTTCCGACCACGCCGTAGATCAATGCCGCGCCGATCAGGAAAAGCAGCGACGTCGCGACGTTGATCGAGACGTAATGGAGCGCGGCCTTGACCCGCGATGGGCCGGAGCCGTGGAGCAAGAGGCCGAACGAAGCAGCGAGCAGAACTTCGAAGAAGACGAACAGGTTGAACAGATCGCCGGTCAGGAAGGCGCCATTGAGGCCCATCAGCTGCAGCAGGAACAAGGCCTGGAAGCGCGGCCCCACCCGCTCCCACCTCGCCAGCGAGTAGATGAAGGAGGCCAAGCCGAGGATGCTGGTGAGGAGCAGCATCAGCGCCGAGAGCCAGTCCACGACCAGCACGATCCCGAAAGGCGCCGGCCAGTCACCGACCAGATAGGCGCGCGTGGCGGGCTCCCCGGCAAAGCCCGCCGAGGCGGCGCCGGTGATGAGCAGGACCGAGATGACCAGCAAGGCGGAGACGGTGGCGAGCGCGAGCGCGTTCTTCACCAATCGCTGGCGCTCGTCGAACAGCATCGTCACCGCGCTCGCGACCAGCGGCAGGAGCACCGGCGCGACGATTAGATGATGGGAGGCGGCAAAGCTCATTCGCCCTCCTCCTCGCCGTCGACATGGTCGGTGCCGGTGAGGCCGCGCGACGCGATCAGCACGACGAGCAGCAACGCGGTCATCGCGAAGGAGATGACGATGGCGGTGAGCACGAGCGCCTGGGGGAGCGGATCGTCGAAGAGCGCCGGATCCGCGGCGGCCGAGCCGACGATCGGCGGCGCGTCCACCTTGAGCCGGCCCATCGCATAGATGAACAGGTTGACCGCGTAGGAGAGCAAGGACAGGCCGACGATCACCTGGAAGGTGCGCGGCCGGAAGATCAGCCACACGCCCGAAGCGGTGAGCACGCCGATGCCGAGGGCGAGGACGAGCTCCATCACATTTCCTCCCGCTGAGCGCCCTCGCGGCGCGCGGGCCGCGGCGCTGCAGGCAGCCGGATCGACTGGTGGGCGATCGCAATCAGGATGAGGGCCGTCGCGCCGACGACGAGAAGGAAGACGCCCAGATCGAACAGCAAGGCGGTCGCCACCGGCACCTCGCCGAAGACCGGAAGATCAAGATAACGGAACCAGGAGGTGAGGAAGGGATAGCCGAACCACCAGGCGCCGGCCCCAGTCGCGACCGCAAGGAGGAGGCCCGCGCCCATCCAGGAAACCGGCCGGACCCGCAGGCGGAGTTCGACGCTGCGCGTCCCCGAGGCGATATATTGGAGGATGAGGGCGATCGACATGGTGACGCCCGCCGCGAACCCGCCGCCTGGAAGGTCATGGCCCCGGATCAGCAGATAGAGCGCGAAGACCATGATCGCCGGGAACAGCCACTCCATCATCACCCGCGGCACGAGCATGTAATCGGCGAGCGTGTCGCCCGGATTGCGCCCTTCCCGCGCCTCGTCGAACG
>JAEWCW010000160.1 GCA_023390415.1 Pseudomonadota bacterium
CCGCCGACGCCCGAACCGGCGACCAGCAGATGGACCTCGCCGAGCTTCGACGCGGCGGTCACCGCGCTGAGGGTCGCGTCCTTGAGCTTGCCCTCTTCATGTTCGACCAGAACAAGCGTCTTCATCCCACCACTCCCGTCTCGCGCAGCTTGTCGATCAGCTCGTCGACCGAGCCGACCTTGACCCCGGCCGTCCGCTTCGCCGGCTCGACCACCTTCAGGGTCTGGAGCCGCGGCGCGATGTCGACGCCGTAATCCTCCGGCGTCTTGGTCGCGAGCGGCTTCGACTTCGCCTTCATGATGTTGGGCAGGCTCGCATAACGCGGCTCGTTGAGCCGGAGGTCGGTGGTGACCACCGCCGGAAGCTTCAGCTTCACCGTCTCGAGCCCGCCGTCGACCTCGCGGGTGACGTTGACGCTCTCGCCGTCCACCTCGACCTTCGAGGCGAAGGTGCCCTGCGCCCAGCCAAGCAGGGCCGCGAGCATCTGGCCGGTCTGGTTCGAATCGTCGTCGATCGCCTGCTTGCCGAGCACGACCAGCCCGGGCTGCTCCTCGCCCGCGATCTTCGCCAGGATCTTGGCGACCGCGAGCGGCTCGACCTCGGCATCGGTCTGGACCAGGATCGCGCGGTCGACGCCCATCGCCAGCGCGGTGCGAAGCGTCTCCTGCGCCTTGGCCGGGCCGATCGAGACCGCGACGATCTCGGTCGCCACGCCCTTCTCCTTCAGCCTGATCGCCTCTTCGACCGCGATCTCGTCGAACGGGTTCATGCTCATCTTGACGTTGGCGAGGTCGATCCCCGTCCCGTCCGCCTTGACCCGCGGCTTGACGTTGAAATCGATCACCCGCTTGACCGGCACCAGCAGCTTCATTTCCGCTCCTTCACGCTCTCGTCATGCCAGCGAAGGCTGGCATCTCAGGACAAGAAGTCTCAGCCCTTCCCCCTGAGATCCCGGCCTCCGCCGGGATGACGTGCCCTTCCGATAACGCTTTACGCGGCTTCCTTCACCTGCGCGACGATCTTGCGCGCGGCGTCGCCGAGGTCGTCGGCGGGAACGATGGCGAGGCCGGATTCGGCGAGGATCGCCTTGCCCTGCTCCACGTTCGTGCCCTCGAGCCGGACCACCAGCGGCACCTTGAGGTCGACCTCGCGCGCCGCGGCAACGATGCCCTCGGCGATGATGTCGCAGCGCATGATCCCGCCGAAGATGTTGACGAGGATGCCCTTCACCGCCGGGTCCGACAGGATGATCTTGAACGCGGCGGTCACCTTCTCCTTGTTGGCGCCGCCGCCGACGTCGAGGAAGTTCGCGGGGAAGGCGCCATTGAGCTTGATGATGTCCATCGTCGCCATTGCGAGCCCGGCGCCGTTGACCATGCAGCCGATGTCGCCGTCGAGCTTGATGTAGGCGAGGTCATACTTCGACGCCTCGAGCTCCATCGGGTCCTCCTCGCTCTCGTCGCGAAGCTCGAGAAGGTCCTTGTGGCGGAACATGGCGTTGGAATCGAAGCCGACCTTGGCGTCGAGCACCTGGAGCTTGCCGTCGGCGGTGATCGCCAGCGGGTTGATCTCGATCTGCGCCGCGTCGGTGCCGAGGAAGGCGTCGTAGAGCTTGGCGGCGACGTTCTGCGCCTGCTTGGCGAGGTCGCCCGAAAGGCCGAGCGCCTTGGCGACCGCGCGGCCGTGATGCGGCATGAAGCCGGTCGCCGGGTCGACGGTCAGGGTGTGGATCTTCTCGGGGCTGTCATGGGCGACGTCCTCGATGTTCATCCCGCCCTCGGTCGAGGCGACGAAGGCGATCCGCCCAGTCGCGCGGTCGACGAGCAGAGCGAGGTAGAATTCCTTCTCGATGTCGACTCCGTCGGTCACGTAGAGCCGCTGGACCTGCTTGCCCTCGGCGCCGGTCTGGACGGTGACGAGCGTGTTGCCGAACATCTCGGCGGCCGCCGCCCGGACCTCTTCCTTGCTCCGCGCCAGCCGGACGCCGCCCTTGGCGTCGGGGCCGAGCTCCTTGAACTTGCCCTTGCCGCGGCCGCCCGCATGGATCTGCGCCTTGACCACGTAGAGCGGCCCCGGGAGCTGATCGACAGCCGCTGCGGCCTCCTCGACGCTCAGCGCCGGAATGCCGGCGGGGACCGGAACGCCGAACTTCGCGAGCAGCTCCTTGGCCTGATATTCGTGGATGTTCATGGGAGTGGGGAATCCTCGGAATAAGGGGTCGCCGCGCCTTAAGCACAGTGGCCGGGCCTTGAAAAGGCGCATCCATGGCGCGCGGAGAGGGTTGTAGGGTCATGAGAGGCGGCTTCATCGACGGCGTCACCCGGCTGCTGATGCTGGTTCTCGCAATCACGACCTCGCTCGCCATCCTCGGCGCGATCGCGGCCATGTCGGAAGGCGCGGCCGGCGGCAGCTTCCCGCTCGATCCCCGGCCGGTGACGATGGCGGAGCGCGAGGAAGCACGGGAGACCGCGGCGGCCGCGTCCCCGGGCGGTGTACGCCGTGGCGAATCCCCGTCGCCGGACGCGGCGGTGGCGACCATCGCCGTGCCCGTCGCTGCCGAACCGCATGCCGAATCCTGGCTGGAGGCGATCGCCTATATCCTCGTCGCGATTGCCGCCTTGTTGGCCATCGCCGCGCTCATCCTCTGGCGCGTCTTCGCCCAGCTCCGCCGCATCGCCGACTCGCTTGAGCGACGCTAGCCGGAAGCGCCGCTTTCGCTCCGGCTTGGCCTGCGGTAGAATCGCATTTCACTTGGGGGAGTGCGGGATGCGCGCGATTGCGGGATTGGGACTGGTCGTGGGGCTTGTGTCGGCGACCCCGGCAATGGCGGCGAACTGGCGGGTGGCGGCGACCGGGGGCGATGCGCCGGACCGCAGCGTCTTCCTCGTCGATACCGAGTCGATCCGCCGCAACGGGGATTCGATCCGCTTCTGGACCCAGACGATCATGGAGCGGCTCGACAACGACCGCGACTGGGACCGCTCGGTGACCCTCCGTGAGGGCAGCTGCGCCGACAGCTCGACCGCGATCGTCCAGAACAGCTTCTATCGCGCCGGCGAGCATCTCGAGACCGACCGCGAGCGGCTCGCCGTGGTCTTCCACCAGCCGGGATCGATGATGCACGGAGTCATGGCCGCCGCCTGCGGTCGCCGCGAATATGTGACCGAGGGCGTCAGCGATCCCGAGCCCCTCATCCGCGCCTTCTTCGCTGAAGCGGACTGATCCGCGCGCATCGGGCTGGCGCCGCCGCGCGCGCGGCGCTAGGATCAAAGAGTGAACGAAGCGCCCGATGCCCCGCCGCTGCGCAAGATCATCCATGTCGACATGGACGCCTTCTATGCCTCGGTCGAGCAGCGCGACAATCCGGAGCTTCGGGGCAAGCCGGTCGCGGTCGGCGGCGGCGTGCGCGGGGTCGTCGCCGCCGCCTCCTACGAGGCGCGCACCTTCGGAATCCGCTCGGCGATGCCGGCGGTCACCGCCCGCCGCCGCTGCCCGGACCTCATCTTCGTCAAGCCCCGCTTCGACGCCTATCGCGCCGTCTCGAACCAGATCCGGGCGATCTTCGCGGACTACACGCCGCACGTGGAGCCGCTCAGCCTCGACGAGGCCTATCTCGACGTCACCGAGGATCTGAAGGGCATCGGAATCGCCACGCGAATCGCCGAGGAGATCCGCGCGCGGATCAAGACCGAGACCGGCCTCACCGCCTCGGCCGGGGTCAGCTACAACAAGTTCCTCGCCAAGCTCGCCTCCGACCAGAACAAGCCGGACGGCCTCTGCGTGATCACGCCGGCCAAGGGCGAGGCCTTCGTCGCCTCGCTTCCGGTCAAGCGCTTTCACGGCGTCGGCCCGAAGACCGCCGAGAAGATGGCGCGGCTCGGGATCGAGACCGGCGCGGACCTCCGCGCCCGCAGCCTCGCCTTCCTTCAGCACCATTTCGGAAGCTCCGGCCTCTATTATTTCAACCTCGCCCGCGCGGTCTGCCACCGCCAGGTCCGCGCCGACCGCCCTTCCAAGTCGGTCAGCGCCGAGGACACGTTCCTCGAGGACATCGCCGATCCCGAAGCCCTCCTAGTCGAGCTCGACCGGATCGGCCGCCACGTCTGGTCCAAGCGGGTCGAGGGCAAGGGCCTCGCCGGCCGAACGGTCAACCTCAAGGTCAAATATGCCGACTTCCAGATCATCACCCGCGCCCGATCGCTTCCCCGCGAAGTCGCTGACGTCGAGGAATTCCTCGAGATCGGCCGCGCGCTCCTCCGCTCCATCCTCCCGCTCCCCAAGGCCGTCCGCCTGCTCGGCCTCGGCCTCTCCAGCCTCCGCGAAGGCGCCGACGACGGCCCCGCCCCCGAGCTTCAGCTTCCTTTGATCGCCTGCTAGGGCTCGAACTCATGTGCAACGAAGTCCGCCGCACCGTCGCGCTCGGCCAGGTCCGCGACGATTTCAGCTTCACCCGGATCCCGCTCCACTTCCCGGAAGGCGCGCCCAACCTTGCGCCGCTGGAGAGCATCCGCATCACCGATCCCAATGCGATCATCCGCCCCAGCACGACCGGGGAGCAGGGCGCCGAGCTCGTCACCCGCCGCTGGAGCTGGCCCGGGCCGAACGGCAAGCCGGTCTTCAACATGCGCTCCGAAGGCCGCGATTTTGGTTTCTCCGGGACGGGCGGCCGCTGCCTCGTCGTCGCCGACGGCTTCTACGAATATACGGCGCCAGAGGACCCGAAGGCCAAGCGCAAGCACAAATGGCTGTTCACGATGCGGAGCGAGGACTGGTTCTGCATGGCCGGCCTCTGGCGCAAGACCGATGTCGGCGAGGCCTTCACCTTGCTCACCACCGCGCCCGGCCCCGACATCGAGCCCTATCACAACCGCCAGATCGTCATCCTCTCGCGCGACGACTGGGCCCGCTGGCTCGACCCGGGCGTCCCCGCCGCCGACCTCGCCAAGCCCCTCCCCGCGGGCACCCTCGACGTCGCCCAGATCTGCTGAGCCGCGCTCAGCCGAGCAAAACCGAAAGCACCATCAGCGCGCCCACGATCAGCGCCGCGAAGCTTGCCATCAGGACCGCCCCGGCGGCGGCATCCTTGGCGAACATGATCTCGTCGTGCCGATCCGGGTGGAGGCGGTCGATGACATATTCGATCGCCGCATTGACCATCTCGAGCAGCAGCACCAGCGCGATCGAGACGGCGACCAGGGCCGCCCAGATCCAGCCGGGCCGGAGCACCGCCGTGACCGCGACTGCGACCAACGCGAGGGCGCACTGGGTCCGAAAGCTCTTCTCGCGCCGCCACACGATCCGGATCCCGGCCAGCGCGAAGCCGAGCCTCTCGCGAAAGGGCCGGTTCTTCATCGGCAAAGCTTAGTCGGGCTCGCGACCCTGTCCAGCCGCGTTGCACGGCCGTGGCAGCACCGATATACACGGCTAATACAGTTGGCGGGGGAAATCATGAAGTCCATGCTTGTGGCCGTAGCTTCCGCGCTCCTCGTCCTCGCCCCTGCCCGGGCGCAGGCGCCGCAATGGAGCCCGGATCCCTGGCTCGCGGACCTCGGCGAGGCGCGGACGGCGATCGAGACCAAATATGCCAATCTCGAATGGCTGATGACCGAGCGCGAGGTCGATCTCGACGCCCTATTCGGCCGCGCCCGGACCGCGCTCGGCAATGCCCGCAGCGATTCCGACGCGCGGGCGATCTTCGACCATCTGGTCCAGCGTATCGGCGATGGCCACGTCTCGATCGAATGGCCGCGCCCCCCGATGCCGGCGCCAGCGCCGACGGGCGCGCCGCTGCCTCCGGTGCGGACCCCCACGCACACGCCGGCGAGCTTCTGCCGCGCCCAGGGCTATGCGCCGCCGTCCAACGCCGCCGGTCTCGGCGCGGCCCTGGCCGGCTACCGGCCGCTGTCCGAGAGCGATCTGCTACCCGCCGGAACCGCGGAAGCGGGCGGAGTCCGGGTCGGGATTCTCCGCATCCCCGTCTTCGATCCGCACGCGAGCGCTGATCTCTGCGCCGAGGCGGTCCGCGCCCTCTCCCTCCCGCTCGATCGGCCATGTGAGTCCGACTGCGAGAGCCGCCTCATCACCGAGGCCTATCGCCGGCTCGGCCTGGCGATGCAGGAGCGCCTCGCCCGCCTCCGTGCCGCCGGCGCGGAGGTGCTCGTCGTCGACATCACCGGCAATGGCGGCGGCTCGGAATGGACCGAGGCCGCGGCGCGGATGCTGAGCCGCCGGCCGCTCCGCTCGGCGCCGCTCGGCTTCGTGCGCGGGCCGCATTGGGAGAGGCTGTGGAGCGAGAATGCGGGGCGCCTGCGCGCGGCCGCCCAGGGCGCGACGCCCGCCGACCGCACCCGCCTCCTCGCCTGGGCCGCCGAGGCC
>JAEWCW010000210.1 GCA_023390415.1 Pseudomonadota bacterium
GGGCAAAAGGAGTTGAGGTCATGGGTACGCAGACGAGGCCCGCAAACGGCGCGCTGACACTGCTTGAAATGAAAGAGTTCGGGAGCTTCCCGAAGGGCACGCAGCGCTACATCCGCCGCTCGCTCGACGTCGGTCTCGGCCGCCGCGACGCGCTGAAGCGCTGGTCGCGCGACGTCGGCGAGGCTGCCGGGATCCGCGCCCAGGAGAAGATCTACCGCCGCCTCGAGCTGATCCGCGCCAACGTCCCCGACGATAGCGGCCTCGACGAGATGGAGCCGTTGATGGCGCCGCTCATCACGATGACCGCCTTCGATCTCGGCCAGGACAAGCTTCACGATTTCGCGTCCTACCGCTTCCTCTACGAGCGCCTGATCGGCGCGTCGGTGCGCCCGTGGCTGCCCGCCGCCTTCTGCGCCGCTGCAGCGCTCCCGCACCTCCACCCGGACAAGCGCCGGGCCCTGCTCCAGTCGATCAGCGAAGCGGCGGCGACCGCGCCGGGCTGGTCGAACCGGGAGCCGGTCTTCTTCCCTGAGTGGGTGGAAAAGGTCGATCTCACCGTCGCCGGCTGATCGCGGCGACCAGTATCGCGTGGAAACGGCGGGCCCTCGGGTCCGCCGTTTTCGATTCAGAGCTTCGCCAGCAGCGCCCGGGCGAACTGGCTCAGCGTGTCGTCGCGGGCGCCCATGACGACCAGCCGGTCGCCCGGCCGCGCCAGTTCGACGAGCCGCTCGCCAGCAGCCTCGCGGTCGCCGACATGCTCGGCCCGCTTCCCCGATTTGACGATGCCGAGGGCGATGTCGCCGCTGCCGACGCTGCGGTCCGTCGTTCCGCCGAAATAAGCGGGATCGGAGAGGATCAGCACATCCTCATCGCCAAGCTCGTGGACGAACGTGTCGATCAGCTCGCGGCCCATCGTCCGAAGCGGCCCGTAGCCATGCGGCTGGAAGAAGAGGAGAAGACGGCCCGGAAAGGCGTGGAGCGTCTGCAGGGTCGCGGCGATCTTGTCCGGATTGTGCCCGAAATCGTCGATCACGGTGACGCCGTTGCCTTCACCGACAAGCTCGAAGCGACGGCTGAGCCCTGCAAATCCCGACAGGGCCTCGGCCGCCTCTTCAAGCGCGATGCCGGCAGCGGTCACCGCGCCGATCGCCGCAAGCGCATTGGCCGCATTGTGCCACCCCGGAACCTGGAGCCGGACCCGCGCCGAGCGGCCGCTCGAACGGTCGGCGACGTCGAAGGAGATGGCGAAGGGCTGCTCTTCGACATTCGAGCCGGCGAGCACCGCATCGGCGCCGTTCAGCGAATAGCCGACCAGCTTGTCCGCCGGCAGCGCCGCCGCGAGGAGGCGGGTCTCGTCGTCGTCGAGGTTCACCACCACCTTGTCGGCCTTCAGCGCGAAATCGCCGAACAGGTGGCGGAGCTCGTCGAGCGACTTGTGATCGAGCGTGACATTGTTCAGCACCGCGACCTTCGGCCGATAGAGCGCGATCGAACCGTCGCTCTCGTCGACCTCGCTGACGAAGGCGTCGCCATGGCCGACCAGGGCGCTCGCGAAGGCGGTCTCGGCGCTCGCGAAATTCTTCATCACCGCGCCGTTCATCACCGTCGGGTCGCGGCCCAGGGCGTGGAGGATCCAGCCGATCATCCCGGTGACGGTGGACTTGCCGCTGGTTCCCCCGACCGCGATCCCGAGCGGCGCCGCGTTGAACAGTTCCGCGAGCAGTTCGGGGCGAGTCACCCGAGGGGCGCCGAGCTCCCGAGCCTTGACGACGTCCGGCACCGTCTCCTCGATTGCGGCCGAAGTGACGAGGATCTGCTCCGAACGGGTGAGGCCGCTTCCGTCCTGGCGGAACAGGTCGATCCCGAGCCCGCGCAGGAAATCGAACTTGGCGCCAAGCCGGTCCTGGTCCAGCGCCCGGTCCGAGCCCGCGACGCGATTGCCCTGCGCCCGGACGATGCACGCCAGAGGAAGCATACCGCTGCCGCCGATGCCGCAGAAAAAATAGTCTTTGGAAGCTACCATCGCGCCGCCCTATTGCACGTGCGGCACCAATTCAAACGGAGAGCGCATGCGGATCGCGGTGGTAGCGCCGAGCACGCCGATCGGGCCGGAGCTGGCGGAGAAAGCGGCTGCGCTCGCGGCCCGGGTCGCGCCCGAGGTCGAGCTCATTTTCCATCCGCAATGCTTTTTGAGGCACAATCATTTCGCCGGCACCGACCGCGAGCGTGCGGAAGCCTTCGTCAACACGGCCAACGATCCGTCGCTGGACGCGATCTGGTTCGCCCGCGGCGGCTACGGCTCGTGCCGGATCGCCGAAGAGGTGCTCGCCGCGCTCGGCCCGGCGGCGCGCGACAAGACCTATCTCGGCTATAGCGACGCCGGCTATCTGCTCGCCGGCCTCTATTGCGCCGGGATCGGGACGGTCGCGCACGGCCCGATGGTCCGGGACGTCGGGATTGCGGGCGGCGACGCCGCTGCGGAGCGGGCGCTGGCCTGGCTGGTGCGACGCGATTCCTCGGCGCTGGAGCACGGTCTGGGCGGGCCGAGCGCAGCGTTCAACATCACCGTCTTCGCGCACATGATCGGGACCCCGCTGCAGCCCGACCTCGCCGGTCACGAGTTGCTGCTGGAGGACGTCTCCGAGCATCTCTACCGGACCGACCGCGCGATGTTCCACATCACGTCGAACGCCAATGTCCGCCAGGCCGCCGGGATCCGGCTCGGCCGCTGCAGCGACGTCCCGGCGAACGACCCCGATTTCGGCGAGTCCGAAGAGGAGATCGTGCGCTTCTGGTGCGCGCGCTCGGGCATTCCCTATCTGGGCCGCGCCGATATCGGCCACGATCCGGACAACAAGGTCGTCCCTTTCGGCGCGCGCTGAACGCGGAAAAGAGGCGACGGCCAGGGGGAGCCGTCGCCTCTAGGGTCCGCGCGTGCGGATGGGCTGTCAGTTCGCGCGAACCACGCTGGAGCCGGCAATCTGTTGGCGCGCCTGCGAGGTGACGTCGGCGCGGCAGGCGTTGACGCCGGCGGCGATGTCGAGCTCGACGGTCAGCGCGGTTCCGCAGATCATTCGGGCGGCGTTGGCGATCCTGGCCTCGAGCACGGCGCGGCCGCGCGCCGAAGCGAGGTTGAGATCGTCATAGGCGATCGAACGCGCCGCCGGCGAGGCGAAGGCCGGGCTGACGGTGGCGGCGGTGGAGCCGACGGCGACGGCAATGGCCGCGACGGCGAAGAGGAACGGGCGAGGTGACATCATTCTTTCTCCTGCACTTTCGGGCCGGGGACGGCCTTCGGGGGTTGTCGCGGCGGGCTCGTCCCCTCCGCTGACCCCTTTGTGCAGGCGTTCCGCGCCCGCGGCGCGGCCGCTTCGACCGCCGTGCAGATCGTTTCGGCGAACGTGCGCGCGGTTCGACGAAGCGCGTCCGCGGCCCGACCAACGGTGGGACGCAGCCCGCCGCCCTTCGTTCATCAGGCTGGCGAATCGAGGAGCGAAGACGATGCGCGAGACCAGCGGCACCGAAGGCAAGAACAACAACCGCAACCCCACCCTGCGCGAGGCCGAGCGCGCCAAGGGGGTCAGCGGCGAGGCCGTCCACGGCGAGAAGCTGCAGCACAGCGGCGGCCAGCGGAAGTCGGTGGCGAAAAGCTCCCCCTGATCGGGGCGCTCAGGCGGCCCGCAGCGCCGCCTGGGCCGCCGCGAGGCGGGCGATCGGGATCCGGTAGGGCGAGGCGGAGACGTAATCGAGACCAGTCGCCTCGCAGAAGGCGATCGAGGCGGGATCGCCGCCATGCTCGCCGCAGATCCCGAGCTTGAGGCCGGGCTTGGCGCCCCTGCCCCGCTCGGCGGCGAACGAGACGAGCTCGCCGACGCCGTCGACGTCGAGGCTGACGAACGGGTCGCGGGCGTAGATGCCCTGCTCCACATAGGCGCCGAGGAAGCGGGCGGCGTCGTCGCGGCTGACCCCGAGCGCGGTCTGCGTGAGATCGTTGGTGCCGAAGCTGAAGAATTCGGCCTCGGCCGCGATGTCGGCGGCGCGGAGCGCTGCGCGGGGGAGCTCGATCATCGTGCCGACCAGATAGTCGACGCGCCGGCCCTTCTCGGCGAACACCGCCTCGGCGGTACGGTCAATCAAGGCGCGGATGATGGCGAGCTCGGCCCGGGTCGCGACCAGGGGCACCATCACCTCGGGCACCGGCGCCTCGCCCGTTTCGTCGGCGACCGCGACTGCGGCCTCGAAGATGGCGCGGGCCTGCATCTCGTAGATTTCCGGGAAGGTGATGCCGAGCCTGCAGCCGCGATGGCCGAGCATCGGGTTGAACTCGTGTAGCTCGGCCGCGCGCCGGCGCAGGGTCTCGACGTCGCTCCCGGCAGCCGCCGCAACCTCGGCGAACTCCGCTTCCTCGTGCGGAAGGAATTCGTGCAAGGGCGGGTCGAGCAGGCGGATCGTGACCGGCAGCGGCGCCATGATCCGGAAGATCTCGGCGAAATCGGCACGCTGCTCGGGAAGCAGCTTGGCCAGCGCCGCGCGCCTTCCGGCCTCGTTCTCGGCCAGGATCATCTGGCGAACCGCGGTGATCCGCGCCGAATCGAAGAACATATGCTCGGTCCGGCAGAGGCCGATCCCCTCGGCGCCGAACTCGCGCGCGGTCCGGCAGTCGGACGGGGTCTCGGCATTGGCGCGGACCCGCAGGCGCCGGGTGCGGTCCGCCCATTCCATCAGGGTGCCGAAATCGCCGGCAAGCTCGGGGCGCACGGTGGCGACCTCGCCGAGCATCACCTCGCCGGCGGCGCCGTCGATGGTGATCGTGTCGCCTTCCTTCACCTCGACCGCGCCGACCAGCATGCGCTTCGCCCTATAGTCGATCTGCAGGGCGCCGGCGCCGGAGACGCAGGGCCGGCCCATGCCGCGGGCGACGACCGCGGCGTGGCTCGTCATTCCGCCGCGCGCGGTGAGGATGCCCTCGGCGGCGTGCATGCCGTGAATGTCCTCGGGCGAGGTCTCGATCCGGACCAGGATCACCTTCTCGCCAAGCCCGGCAAAGCGCTCCGCCGTGTCGGCGTCGAACACCGCTTTGCCGCAGGCGGCGCCCGGCGAAGCGGGAAGGCCCTTGGCGATGACCTGGCGCGGCGCGTCCGGGTCCAGAGTCGGGTGGAGAAGCTGGTCGAGCGCCTGCGGATCGATCCGGAGCACCGCTTCCTGCTCCGAGATCAGCCCCTCGCTTGCCATCTCGACCGCGATCCTCAGCGCCGCCTTGGCGGTGCGCTTGCCGGAGCGGGTCTGGAGCATGAACAGCCGCCCGCGCTCGACGGTGAACTCGATGTCCTGCATGTCGCGATAGTGGCGCTCGAGCAGGTCGAAGACCCGCGCCAGCTCGGCGAAGGCCGCGGGCATCGATTCCTCCATCGACGCCGCCTTCGCCCCGGCAATCTCGCGGGCGCGCCTGGTCAGATATTGCGGGGTGCGGATGCCGGCGACGACGTCCTCGCCCTGGGCGTTGATCAGATACTCGCCATAGTAACAGCGCTCGCCGGTGGACGGGTTGCGGGTGAAGGCGACGCCGGTGGCGCTGTCGTCGCCCATGTTGCCGAACACCATCGCCTGGACGTTGACCGCCGTGCCCCAGTCGCCCGGAATGTGGTTCAGCCGGCGATAGACCTTGGCACGCTCGGACTGCCAGGAGCCGAACACTGCGCCGATCGCGCCCCAGAGCTGCTCGTGAACATCCTGCGGGAAGGGCCGCCCCCAGAGCTCGACGACCAGATCCTTGTAGGCGCCGACCAGGCGCTTCCAGTCCGCCGCCTCGAGATCGGTGTCGAGATGGACGCCCTTGTCCTCCTTGGCGATCTCCAGCGCTTCCTCGAAGCGGCCGTGATCCAAGCCCAGGACGACGTCGGCATACATCTGGATGAAGCGGCGATAGCTGTCCCAGGCGAAGCGCGCGTCGCCCGAGATGGAGGCGAGGCCTTCGACAGTCTCGTCGTTGAGGCCGAGATTGAGGACGGTGTCCATCATGCCCGGCATGGACACGCGGGCACCCGAGCGGACCGAGACCAGCAGGGGATCCGCGGCGTCGCCGAAGCTCTTGCCGGTGATCGCCTCGATATGGGCCAGCCCCTCGGCGACCTCGGCGCGGAGGCTGTCGGGGAAGCTCTCCCCCTCGGCATAATAAACCGCGCACATCTCCGTGGAGATGGTGAAGCCGGGCGGCACGGGGAGCCCGATCGCGGCCATTTCGGCGAGGTTCGCGCCCTTGCCGCCGAGCAGTTCCTTGTTGCCGCCCTCCCCGTCCGAGACCCCGCCGCCGAAGCGATAGACGAAGCGGCTCACGGACGGCGACCCTGCGAAAGGTCACAAAAGGTCGCACTGACGTCGGTGTTTTGCATTAGCCCTCGATCTTCGAGAAGTCGGCGACCCGGTGGACGGCGTCGCGCATCCGGGCGAGCAGATCGAGCCGGGCGGCGCGCTTGGCCGGATCGGGATCGTTGACCGTGACCTTGTCAAAGAAGGCGTCGACCGGCGCGCGAAGGCTCGCCAGAGCCGCCATCGCCCCCTCGAAATCCTCCGCCTCGACGGCAGCGGCCGCACGAGGCTCGGCCGAATCGAGAGCGGCGATCAGCGCAGCTTCCTCCTTTTCGGGCGTGTAGGAAAGCGTTTTGTTCTGGTCTTGTTCCGTACCCATCATGCCAGCGGAGGCTGGCATCTCAGCGAAGTTATCCGCGGCGCTCGTGGACGGCTCCCCTCCATCCGCGCCGGCGTCATCTGGTCCCGAGATCCCAGCATTCGCTGGGATGACGGACTGGGACCAGCCCTCCTTCTTGAGGATGTTGGCGGCGCGCTTGTAGCCGGCGAGAAGATCGGCGCCCTCGGGCGTCTCGACGAACGACTGCAGCGCCTTCACCCGGGCGAGCAGCCGGACGAGATCGTCCTCTCCGCCGAGGGCGAAAACCGCATCGATCAGATCGTGCCGGACACCCGCCTCGCGCTGCTGGACCTTCAGGCGATCGGCCAGGAAATCGGGCACGGTCGTGAACGTCGCTCTTCCGGCGGCAGTGTGGGCGTCAAACGCGTCATCCGCCATGTGGGGGCTGACGCGAAGATCGGTGATGGTGCAAAGCGTTCGGTTGATCGCTTCCCAAAGGCTGATCCGCAGGCCGTTCCGCGTGATCAGCTCAAGCAGGCCCAAGGCGGCGCGCCGAAGGGCGAAAGGATCCTTCGAGCCCGTGGGAGGCATGTCGGCGAAGAAGAAGTTGACCAGGGTGTCGAGCTTGTCGGCAATGCTGACCGCAACCGTCACCGGCGCGGTCGGGACGTCATCGCCCTGCCCGATCGGCTTGTAATGGTCGCGGACCGCGTCGGCGACTTCGTCGGGCTCGCCCTGGGCGCGGGCAAGGTGGCCGCCGACGATGCCCTGGAGCTCGGGGAACTCGCCGACCAGGCCGGTGACCAGATCGGCCTTGGCGAGGCGCGCGGCGCGTTCGGCGAGATCGGCCAAGGCCGTCATCCCGGCGGAGGCCGGGATCTCGGGGGGGTTATGCTCGGCCGCATGGGGAGGGCGCCCTGGAGCGGTGGCGGAGACTTCTTGTCCTGAGATCCCAGCCTTCGCTGGGATGACGGGACCGCCAACGATCTCCCGTTCCACCAGCCATCGGGCCAGCTTCGCCACGCGGTCCACCTTGTCCGCGACGGTGCCGAGCTTTTCGTGGAAGACGATGTCGGAGAGCTTCTTCGCCTGCTCTTCGAGCGGGATCTTGAGGTCGTGCTCCCAGAAGAATTTCGCGTCGGAGAGGCGGGCGGCGAGGACCTTTTCGTTACCGGCGACGATCGCGGCGCCGCTGTCGCGTGCCTCGATATTCGCGACGCAGACGAAGTTCGGGGCGAGCGCGCCCTGCGCGTCGGTGAGCGCGAAATATTTCTGGTTGGTGCGCATGGTGAGCTGGATCACCTCGCGCGGGACTTCGAGGAAGGCGGGGTCGAACCTGCCGAGCAGCGGCACCGGCCATTCGGTCAGCCCGGCATTTTCGATCAGGAGCCCCTCGTCCTCCACCAGCTCGAGCCCAGCTTCGCGAGCCGCCGCTGCGGCGCCGTCGGCGATGATGCGGCGGCGCTCGGCGGGATCGAGGATGACGTGGCAGGCGCGCAGCTTCTCGGCATAATCGTTGGCCGAGCCGATGGTGATGATCCCGGGATGGTGGAAGCGGTGGCCGACGGTCGCCGCGCCCGAGCGGATTCCGGCGATCTCGAACTCGACGATCTCCTCGCCCAGCAAAGCGACGATGCCCTGCAGGGGGCGCACCCAGCGCATGTCGCCCGAGCCCCAGCGCATCGACTTGGGCCAGGGAAAGGCGCGGACGATGGCGGGGATCGCCTCGGCAAGCACCGAGGCGGTCGAGCGCCCGGGCCTGTCGACGATGGCGAAGTACGTGCCGTCGCGCTCGACAAGCTGGTCCTGGCTGAGGCCGGTCTTGCGCAGGAACCCTTCGAGCGCCTGGGGCGGCGCCGAGGTGCGCGGCCCCTTGGTCTCCTCGCGCACCGCTTCGGTCTCGGCCGGAAGGCCGCGCGCGATCAGCGCCAGCCGGCGCGGAGTCGCGTAGGTCTCTATCGCCTCTGCGGCGAGCCCGGCCTTCTGAAGCTCGGCCTCAAGAAGCGCGGCCAAGTCCTTGCAAGCCTTGGCCTGCATCCGGGCGGGAATTTCCTCGGAGAGGAGCTCGAGCAGGAAATCCGCGCTCATGCCGCCCACCCGTTCTTCTGCATCCAGCCCTGGAGCGCGCCCTTCGCGAGGTCGCGGACTCGGCCGATATAGGCTTGGCGCTCTGCGACGGAGATCACGCCCCGCGCCTGCAGGGTGTTAAAGATGTGGCTGGCCTTGATCGCCTGGTCGTAGGCGGGGAGCGGCAGCTCGGCGGCGATGCAGCGGTTGCACTCGTCCGAGGCGTCGCGGAACCAGCGGAACAGGGTCTCGGTGTTGGCGGTCTCGAAATTGTAGGCGCTGAACTGGCGCTCATTCTCCAGGAAGACGTCGCCATAGGTCACGCCCGCATCGTTGAAGGCGAGATCGTAGACGCTGTCGACGCCCTGGATGTACATTGCGAGCCGCTCGAGCCCGTAGGTGAGCTCGCCCGAGACGGGCTTGCATTCGAAGCCGCCGACCTGCTGGAAATAGGTGAACTGGGTCACCTCCATCCCGTCGCACCAGACCTCCCAGCCGAGGCCCCAGGCGCCCAATGTCGGGCTTTCCCAATCGTCCTCGACGAAGCGGATGTCGTGGAGAAGCGGATCGATCCCGATCGCCGCGAGGCTTCCGAGATAGAGCGCCTGGAGATCGGCCGGGCTCGGCTTCAGGATCACCTGATATTGGTAATAATGGCCGAGCCGGTTCGGATTCTCGCCGTAGCGGCCGTCGGTCGGGCGCCGGCAGGGCTGGACATAGGCGGCCCGCCACGGATCGGGGCCGAGCGCGCGCAAGGCGGTGGCCGGGTGGAAGGTCCCGGCGCCCATTTCGAGATCGTAGGGCTGGAGGATCACGCAGCCCTGGCGGCTCCAATAATCATGGAGCGTCAGGATGAGTTTCTGGAAGCTCGGCGGCTGGTCGGCCAAGGCTGAAGCTTTCGCGAAAAGGGCACCAAAAGAGCGTTCGCTTTGGCTCATGGCTCGGTTAGGGTCAACCGCACCAAGATTCCCGTTCGAAAGCCGATTCTTAAATGCGTTTCCTCAAGACCAGCCTGTTCACGTTCCTCGCCTTCGCACTCGCCTCCTGCGCGAGCGTCAACGAGCGCGCCGCCACCGAGGCGCGGCCGGCGCTGTGGCAGATCGCCGACGAGGACACGACCATCTACCTGTTCGGAACGATCCACGCGCTCCCCGAAGGCACCGAGTGGCGGACGCCGGCGATCGAGCAGGCGATCGCCGCGTCGTCGGAGCTGGTCACCGAGATCCGGATGGACGACCAGATGGCTGCCGCGGCCGCGTTCATCCGGCTCGGCATGGGCAGCGGCCTTCCGCCGGTGCTCGAGCGGGTGCCGGCCGAGAAGCGCGAGGCGCTTCGCACCGCGATCGCCGGGAGCCCGCTGCCGGCCGCTGCGCTCGACCGGATGAAGACCTGGGCGGTCGGCGTGACCCTCGCCC
>JAEWCW010000003.1 GCA_023390415.1 Pseudomonadota bacterium
CCGGGCGAGGCCGCGATCCGCTTCCTCGGCCTGGTGCCGGAGCTTGCCGGCAAGGGACACGGCGGCTGGCTGTTCGCCGAGACGCTGGCGCGGGCCTGGCGGCAGGGGATCGAGCGGGTCAGGGTCAACACCTGCTCGCTCGACCATCCGGCGGCGCTGCCGTCTTACCTCAAGGCGGGATTCAGGGCGGTGCGGCGCGCGTTCGAGACCTTCCCCGATCCGCGCCTCGCCGGGCTGCTGCCCGCCGACGCCGCGCCGCAGATCCCGCTGATCCGCTAGGCGGCGGCCCCGCCCGCCGGGGCGCCCGAGAGCTGCGCATAGATGCGCGCGATCATCACCGTCATGTAGACCCCGATCGCCGTGTTGAGCAGCGCGTCGACGGCCAGCATCACCAAGGCCGATACGGTGCCCGGATCGGGCCGGCCGGCGACCGCGACCAGCAGGATTCCAAACACGACGGTGACGGCGACGCTGATCACGAGGAACAGCAGGATGACGAGGAGGATGAAGAGGATCAGCTTCCAGACCATGCCGCGGGTGAGCTGCCAGGAGCGGCGGATGATCGCGAGCGGGCCGGCGGCCTCGTCGGCGGCGACCGGGGTCGTCAGCATGAGCCGCGAGAAGACGTAGAGGCCAAGCGGGAGCATCACGATCATCGAGAGCACGGCGATGCGCGCTGCATCGGCGGTCGTCGGCGTGCCCCCCCCGCCGCACAGGATCGCGAACAGGCCGAGGATCAGGAAGGCGGCGGCGGTCGCCGCGAGGCCGACCAGCAAGGTCGCGACAAGCAGCACCGGCATCCGCCGCAGGCCGTGGGACAGCGCCTCGCCGACGGACAGGCCGCGGCGAAGGGCGAGCGTTGCGATGGCGAGGTTGCCGACCATGCCGATGATGATCGCGACCGGAAGCGCGACCAGCCAGAGCCCCGGATCGGGAAGCTCGCCTCGTCCCGCGGGGACCGGCACGAGCAGCCGCATCGCGGTCATCGGCAGCGCCACGAGCAGCAAGGCGATCGGGAAGAGCAAGCGCGCCTCCCGCTTCACGAAAGCGGCGGTCTCGTTCCAGGCCTGGTTCAGCGAAAGCGTCTTCATATCTTCTCCCTGCTCTGGCGCGCTTATGCGCGAAGCGTGGGTAGCGCGCAACGCGCCCGGCCCTTGCGCGGCGGCGCTGCAGCGGCCAAGCGGCAGGCGTGATGGATGACTCGATCGAGTGGCGCGAGACGCCGGGCCTCACCCCCTATCCCGAGGCGCTGAGCGAGATGGAGCGGCGCGCCGCCGCGATCCGCGACGAGGGCGCGCCGGAGCTGATCTGGCTGCTCGAGCACCCGCCGCTCTACACGGCGGGGACCAGCGCCGACCCGGCCGAGCTGTTCAACCCGGAGGGCTTCCCGGTCTTCGAGGCGGGCCGCGGCGGGCGCTACACCTATCACGGCCCCGGTCAGCGGGTCGGCTACGTCCTCCTCGATCTCCAGAAGCGCGGCCGCGACGTGCGCCATTATGTCCATTCGCTGGAAGGCTGGGTGATCGATTCGCTCGCCGATCTCGGCGTCGCCGCGCACCGGATCCCGGACAAGATCGGGATCTGGACCCGCGTCAATGGCGGCGAGGCCAAGGTCGGCGCGATCGGCGTCCGGGTCCGCCGCTGGGTGACCATGCACGGCTTCTCGATCAATATGGAGCCGGAACTTTCGCACTTCCAAGGCATCGTGCCTTGCGGTATTGCAGACCTTCCAGTGACCAGCCTCGGCGAAATGGGAGTGTCCCACGGGCAACGACGTTTCGATCTGGCACTGAGGCAAAGGCTCGGCGATTTCCTGTCCTCTCTCGAGGGGAGGATCAGGGAGGCTTGAGAGCCGTCTCCTTTCCGTATATCGTGCAATCCGATTTGGGCTAAGAGGGGGCACCCCGACCAAATCATAAATCTAGGGAGTTTTCAGGAAATGCGTGACCTTTCGAAAGTTCTGACCGGCTCGTTCGTGGCCGGCGCGGCCCTCCTCGTCGCTGCTTGCGGCGGCGGCAGCGAGGCGAACAACACCGCTGTCGACACCAACGGCCTCGGCGCCGACTACAACGCCCTGCCGGCCGACACCAACGCCCTGCCGATGGACACCAACGGCCTCGGCGACACCAACCTGA
The DNA here is from genome assembly GCA_023390415.1 of Pseudomonadota bacterium. GTDB lineage: Bacteria > Pseudomonadota > Alphaproteobacteria > Sphingomonadales > Sphingomonadaceae > Allosphingosinicella. The sequence goes on from JAEWCW010000003.1 coordinate 2,136, forward strand.
CCGGCAACGCGACCGACACCGGCGCGACCACCGGCAACGTCACCGACACGGCGAACACCACGAACGCCATGTAATTCGGCGCCGTTTCGACGGCACCGTGACGGAGGGGCTGCCAGGGCGACCGGGCGGCCCCTTTCCTTTTGTGCGGATGGCGAAGGCGCTGACGCGCTCCAGCTACCCGCCCGACACTATGCGGCGGCATCGCGCGCCGCGAACAGGGAGACCAATCGATGCGCAACCTGATCGGCAAGATCGCCGCCGGAAGTGCGGCCACCGCCCTCGCCCTCCTCCTCGCGGGCTGCGGCAGCGACAGCGCGGCCAACAACAGCGCCGTCAACAATCTCGGCGCGACCGAGCTCAACGTCGGCGATCCCGCCGCAGTCGAGACTCTCGGCAACGAAGCCGGCAACCTGGGCGGCGACTCCGGGACTCTCCCGGCGGCCACGTCGAACAGCGCAGGCACCCCGCCAGCGGACGTTCCTGCGGACTCGACCGACGTCGGCGGCGACACCGGCGGCAATGCGGGCGCAGCGATCAACGGCATGTGATCGCCGGCCGCACCGGCCCGCAAAGATTTTCGAAGGCCGCCCTTTGCGGGGCGGCCTTTTTCTTCTACGCCAGCATCTTAGCCGACAACCGGTGAACCGTGCCCCCGCCGCGACGGATGCGCAGGCGGAATCTGGATCGGGCGTCGGCCATGGTTAAGGATAGCAGCCAAGGAGCGGCAGAAGAGCGGGCATGATCGGAAAACTGACCAGCAGATTGCGCCTGGCCGCGCTCGCCTTCCTCGCCGCACTGACCTTCGCCGCCCAGCCGGCGCGGGCCCAGCTCTTCATCTACGAGCCGAACTTCCGCGGCGGCCCCGTCGAGGGCGACGATCCCCTGGTCGGAGTCCCGATCCCCGGCGCGACCCCGGCCGAATATCGCGCCCATATCCTGTGGAACCTGCGCTCGGGCCTCAACGTCGCCGCGCTGCAATGCCAGTTCTCCGCCTATCTGCGTGCGGTGCCGAACTACAATGCGCTGCTCGCCCATCATTCGGCCGAGCTCGCCGCCGCCTATCGCACGCTCACCGGCTATTTCACGCGCCGCAACGGCGCCGCCCAGGGCCCGCGCCGCTTCGACGATTATTCGACGATGACCTACAACAATTTCTCGACCCTCCAGGCGCAGATGGGCTTCTGCCAGACCGCGACGAGAATCCTCAAGGAAGCGCTCCAGCAGCCCAAGGGCCATCTGATCGACGTCGCCCGCGCGCGGATGCGCGAGCTTCGCAACAGCCTGGTCGCGGTCTCGGACCTGCCGCCGTCGACCAACCCGTTCGCGATGCGCAGCTTCCTTCCGCCGAACATCACCGATCCCTGCGCCGGCCTCACCGGCAAGCGCCTCCGCCGCTGCATCGCACCGCCCCGGCGGGGGTAAGTACCTATTCCTCCAATCGTAAGATCGGGAGGAGTTAGCGCAGCCCCGCGGTCTTGTGATTCTGGAGGGTGAGGCGCCACTTCGGGTGGGCCATCACATAGCTGATCGCCGCCTCGAGGGCGGCCTCGCGATCGGCGCAGTCCATCGGCTGGATCAGGAAATGCCGGAAATCCCAGCCTTCGAAGGCGGCGGGATCGACGCCCTTTTGCGGCCAGACCAGTTTCAGCTCGTCGCCCGAGCGCTGGACGATCTCGGTGCCCGCCTTGGGGCTGATGCAGATCCAGTCCAGTCCCTTGGGCGCCTGCTGGGTACCGTTGCTCTCGACCGCGACCTCGAAGCCGACCGCATGGAGGGCATCGACCAGCGCCTCGTCCACCTGCAGCAAGGGCTCCCCGCCGGTCAGCACGGCGAGCGGCCGAACCCCGCTCGCCTCGCCCCACAAGGCGAGCGCCTTCGCCGCGAGCGCGGCGGCGCCGTATCGGCCGCCATTCGAGCCGTCCATGCCGACGAAATCGGTGTCGCAGAAGGTACAGGCCGCCTCCGCCCGGTCCTGCTCGCGGCCCGACCACAGGTTGCAGCCGGCAAAGCGCACGAACACCGCCCGACGCCCCGCCTGGATCCCCTCCCCCTGAAGGGTCAGGAACATCTCCTTGACCGCATAGGTCATCGGCCAAGCCCCGCAGGGCCGGGACCGTCCGCGTAGCGCGTGGGGTCGGGCAATCCGGCCTGCTCGAAGCCGCGGCGGCGGAGGCGGCAGGAGTCGCAGAGGCCGCAATGCCGGTGGTCGGGCGTCGGATCGTAGCAGGACCAGCTCATCCCGGCGTCGAGGCCGAGCCGCGCGGCCTCGGCGGCGATCTCGGCCTTGGTCATTTCGAGCAAGGGCGTGCGGACATGGAATTGATCGCCCTCGACTCCGGCCTTAGTCGCGCGGTTCGCCATCTCCTCGAAGGCGGCGACGAATTCCGGACGGCAATCGGGATAACCCGAATAATCGAGCGCATTGACCCCGATATGGAGGTCGCGCGCGCCGACCGCCTCCGCCCAGGCCAGGCAGAGCGAGAGGAAGACGGTGTTGCGCGCGGGGACGTAGGTGATGGGGATGACATCTTCCTCCACCCCGCCCTTCGGCACGTCGATGTCGTCGGTCAGTGCGGAGCCCCCGAAGCGGCTGAGATCGAGCGGAAGAACGATATGGCGCTCGGCGCCGACCGCGCGGGCAATGTTCGCCGCCGCCTCCAGCTCGATCCGGTGGCGCTGGTTGTAATCGACGGTCAGCGCGAAGATCCGGTGCCCGGACTCGCGCGCGAGGCCGGCGACGACCATCGAATCAAGGCCGCCCGAAAGGAGGACGATCGCGGGACGCTGAGCTTCGGTCATGGCGGCGCGGCTAGGCCCCTGGAGCTTCGATTGCCACAAAAAAACGGGCCGCCCGGAGGAGGGCGGCCCAGTTGAGGCTGTTGCAGCCTGCTAGGGAGGAAAGCGTGCCCAAAACCCGGCACGCCCCCTAGCTAGCACGATCATGGTAAACGCCCCGTTAACCGCCTTGTCGGCCGGCGTTCAGGCTTGGATTCCAGGCACTTACTCTTCAAGCATTGCCAGGCTGACCGGGAACAGGCGCGAGCAGAATTCGCAATCGACGTTGATGAATCCATGATCGTCGACCATCTCGGCCCGCTCTGAGGCCGGGAAGCGCGCCAGCACGCCTCGGATCCGCTCCAGGCTGCAGCGGCAGCCCTTGGCGAGCGGCAGCGAGAAGAGAAGGCGGATCTCGTCCTCCTCGTGGAACAGGCGCCAGAGCAGGTCCTCGAGCGGCAGGCTGCGGTCAGCGAGCTCGCCGGCGCGGATCGTCTCGCCGAGGATCCGGACATGCTCCCATTCGGGATGGTCGAGCCGGGTATGGAGGCGCTCGCGCCCCTCCTCGCCCTCGGGGAGGTGCTGGATCAGGATCCCGCCGGCGATATGGCCGCTGTCGTCGGTCGCGACCCGGATCAGGCTCGGGATCTGCTCGGACTGGGCGAAATAATGCTCGGTCGCCGCGGCCAGGCTCTCGCCTTCCAGCGGAACGATGCCCTGGTAGCGCTCGCCGGTCGCCGGCTGGTCGAAGGTGACGGCGAGATAGCCCTTGCCGAACAGCTCGGCGAGGGTCGGCATGGCGTGGGCGGCGAGCCGCTCGGAATCGAAGCGGACATAGCCACGCAGCTCGCCGCCCTGATAGTCGCAGACCAGCAGGTCGACGACCCCGCTCTCGGTCTGCGCCTGCATGGTGAGCTGGCCGCCCGAATCCTTGAGCGTGGTGCCGAGCAACGCGGTCAGCACCAGCGCCTCGGAGAGGATGCGGGCGATCGGCGCCGGATAGGCATGGGTGGAAAGGATCTCGCCGAGCAGCGGACCGAGCCGCACCAGGCGGCCGCGCGCATTGCGCTCGGGAAGCGCGAATCCGATGGCGACGTCGAGCGAGGCGCCCGCCGTCCCGGGAGCATGATCTTGGGAGGACATGGGCCCGATGTGGGCGATGAGCGGAGCCGGTTCAAGGCGGCGGCGCCGGCCGGCTCCGGCGATTGACCATTCTTGCGGATTTCCCGCAGCGCCGGTTTACAACCGCTCGCCCCGCTGCTCAAAACCGTGCCGGCAAAAGCGTTTAGGCACGGGGATACGAACTTGGCACGAAAGGCAATCTGGCTCGCCGCACTTCTGGCGGGCGCTTCGACGATGACGGCGACCGCGGCCATGGCCGATCAGGGCCGCCAGCCGGCCCAGGCCGCGGCGCCGGCCGTGCCGCCCATCGCCTATACGATGCGCACCCTCCCCAACGGCCTGAAGGTCTATGCGCTCCGCGACACCTCCACCGCCAACGTCTCGGTGCAGATGTGGTACGATGTCGGGTCGAAGGACGATCCCGCCGGCCGCTCCGGCTTCGCTCACCTGTTCGAGCACATTTTGAGCCGCGTCACCCGCAACATCCCGCACGGCGACCTCAGCCGGATCGTCGAGGAGCAGGCGGGCGGCACGCGCAACGCCTCCACCGGCCCGGACACCACCAATTATTACGAGACGGTGCCGGCCAACCAGCTCGAGGCGATGCTCTGGGCCCATGCCGAGCGAATGGGCCGATCGGTGCTTGATCAGTCGGTGTTCGAGGCCGAGCGCAACATCGTGAAGGAGGAGATGCGCCAGCGCGTCCTCTCCCAGCCCTATGGCCGCCTGCAGCGCTATTTCATGATGGATACGGGTTTCTCCGCCAACCATCCCTATCGCCGCTCCGGGATCGGGACGATGGCCGATCTCGATACCGCGACCCTCGAGGATGCGCGCGCCTTCCACGAGAATTTCTACCGGCCGGACAATGCGACCCTGATCGTCTCCGGCAATTTCGATCCGGCCCAGCTCGATCGCTGGGTGGACCAGCATCTCGGATCGATCCCGCGCCCGAACCGGCCGATCCTGCGTCACCGCGCGGCGGACCAGCCGCGCACCGGCGCGCGGTCGATCACTGCCTATGGGCCCAACGTGCCGCTCCCCGCCATCGTCGCGAGCTGGCAGCGCCCACGGCTCAACCATCCGGATTCGGCCGCCTTTTCGGTGCTCGAGATGATCCTTTCGGGCGGCCAGTCGTCGCGCCTCTACCGCGCGCTCGTCTATGAGCGGCAGCTCGCGCAGAGCGCCGGCGCCTTCGATTACGCGCTGGAGGATGCCGGCATCTTTGCGGTCCAGGCGATCGTCGCCAGCGGCCGCGACATCGGCGAGACCGAGGCCGCGCTCGCCGCCGAGATCGCCCGGGTCCGCAACGCGCCCGTGACCGCGGCCGAGATCGAGGAAGCACGTAACGAGATCGTCTCGTCGATGCTTTTCCAGCGCGAGACCCCGACCGGGCGCGCCAACGAGGTCGGCCGCTCGGTCACCAGCGCCAACGACCCGCGCTGGGGCGACAAGCTGCTTGCCGCGGTCGCCCGCGTCACCCCCGCCGACGTCCAGCGCGTCGCGCGGCGCTACCTCACCGACGAGACCAGGGTCTCGATCCGCTATCTCGACCAGGGCCAGCGTCCCGCTGACGTGCCGGCGACCCCGGACCC
>JAEWCW010000025.1 GCA_023390415.1 Pseudomonadota bacterium
GGGTTCCGAGTAGCAGCGGAACAGAAAGTCCGATTCAGGCATCCTCATCGACCAGGGCCATCGGGCTGCGCAGTGGTCGCAGTTCGCCCCGGGCCACCAGCTCGGGCAGGGTGAAAGCGTAACGGCCGAGCATGTTGATGTGCTCGTGAGCGAGTGGCGACAGGCGGGCCACGTCCTCGTCGCGAACGTCGAAACCTTCCGCCCGCAGTTGGTCGAGCGCGGCGTCAATGTAAATGGTGTTCCACAGAATGATGGCGTTGACGACCAAGCCGAGCGCCCCAAGCTGGTCCTCCTGGCCTTCCCGGTAGCGCTGACGCAGTTCGCCCCGCTTGCCGTGGAAGACGACGCGGGCGAGTTGGTGGCGGCCCTCGCCACGATTGAGTTGGGTGAGGATGCGGCGGCGATAGGCTTCGTCGTCGATGTAGGCCAGCAGATAGAGCGTCTTGATGATCCGGCCGAGTTCCTCCAGTGCCCGCGCCAGCCGGGTCGGCCGTTCCTTCGTCTGGAGCGTCCGCATCAGCCCGCCGGCCTGCACGAGGCCCAGCTTGAGCGAGCCGGCCAGACGCAGCAGATCGTCCCAATGCTCGGCGATGATGCCCGTCCTCACCTTGTGCGAGGCCAGCTTGTCGAGGGGGCCGTAGTCGGCCGCGGCATCGACACGCCAGAAGCGGGCGCCGCCGACATCGGCGATCCGCGGGCTGAACTGGTAGCCGAGCAGCCAGAAGATGCCGAAGATCACGTCCGTGTAAGCGCCGGTGTCGGTCATGATCTCGGTCGGCTCCAGTTCGGTCTCCTGCTCCAGCACGACGCTCAGCAGTACCAAGCTGTCGCGCATCGTGCCCGGCACAGTGATGGCGTTGAGGCCGGTGAACTGGTCGGAAACGAGGTTGTAATAGGTGACGCCACGCTCGGGGCCGAAGTACTTCGGGTTGGGGCCGGCATGGATGGTGCGCACCGGCACCACGAAGCGCAGCCCGTCGGCGGAGGCGACATTGCCACCACCCCACCGTCGCGCCAAGTCGATGCTGTTCTGGGCGGCGACGAGCCGGACATTGGCCTGGGTCAGGGTTTCGGCCCGCAGATAGTTCTGCCGAACCCAACTCAGGCGCGACCGCCGGAGCGCCGGCAGGTCCGGGCGCGCCAGCGGCTCCAGACCGGTGTTGCACGCTTCGGCCAGCAGCACGGCGCACAGCGTCGTCGTCAGGTCCTTCGCCCGCGCCTCGGCTTCGCTGGCGTGGGTGAACGCGCCGGCGAAGCCGGTCCGCGCGTCGATCTCCAGCAGCAACTCCGGCAGATCGACGCGCGGCAGGCGCGCCGTCACGGCGGTCCGCAAGGCAACGAGGCTGGCCGGCTCGTCGAGGCGGTCGAGCCCGGTCAGCACCAGGTCCTCGTCGGCGCCATTCTGTTCAATGCGGACGCCAGCATTTTGCGGCAGGTTGCCGGCGACCGTTCGGAACGCCCGGTCGAGCCGTTCGGCAAGCCGGCTGATCTCCTCGGCCGAGTTCAGGGACTTCCCCAGCGTGCGGCACACGGTCGGCCGCGCGGCCTCCCAGGCGGCGCCGTCGAGCAGGCCGATACGGGGATCGGCGAAGCGCAGGCTTGGCACCGCGAACACGTCGCGGCGCCGGAGCGCGCCGCGCAGCCGATCGACCAGACACAAGGTCCAGGCGCGCCGATCGACGCTGCCGTTCCGGGTCACCCGGCGTTCCCAGGACTTCGGCACGAACTCGGTGGGCCACGGATTGCCGCGGGCGCCGCCGTCCTCGACTTTCCGGAGGTGGTGCAGGGCCTTCAGCACCGGCCGACCGGCCGGCATGGCACCCAGGCCGACGACGCGCACGAAGTGCGGCAGGAACCGCCGGATGCGGCGGTGCTGCGCCAGCAACTCCTCGAAGTAGGGATCGTCCGGCGGCCGGATCAGGCTGTCCACCTGCGCCATGGCGGCTTCCAGGGCGGCCTGCGGCACGGCCGCGAAGACCGCGGCCCGGAGGTTGCCGTCGCCGACAGCGCCGTCGAGCACCAGAGCGCAGACCTTGCTCAGGGTGAGCGCAGCGGCATCGAGGTCGCCCAGGCTGCGCAACCGCGCTTCCCGGCCCTTGCGAACCGCATCGACGAACATCCGGGTGACGAGCAGGTCGAACAGGTCGAGTACGTCGTCCTGCGCGCTCGCCTCCAGCGCCCGGAGAAACGCCAGCAGGGTGGCGGCGCGCCGCTCGTCCGGCAGCCGGGCGACCGCCTGGGCCTTGGCGGCGCCGGCAAAGCGCGCCAGCGACAGGATACGGGTCTTCGGCAGCCGATCAATGGGCGGCAGGCCGGCCGCGAGGTGCCGCACCTCGTTAAGGCGCTCGATCGCGCGCACCAGCTCGTTGGTGCTTTGCAGGGTCGGCCCCGACCGGAGCCGGTCCATCGGGCTCTGCCTGCTGCCCTCCGGCACCACCAGCAGCGCGTCGAGGCGCGTCTTCTGCTCGGGCGTGATTCTGGCCGCCAGCAGGCGCCACAGGCGGCTGTTGGCGCGGGACCGCACCCGCGCGACGGTCCGCTCGAGCACGCTCGCCCCCGGCAGCAGCACCTTGTGCGTCACTAGCCAGGCCGTCGCTTGGTCGAACAGGGCAGTTGGCCGGTCGGTCCCCGTCCAGCACAGCGCGTAGAGCCAGCGCAGGAGCCGCAATTGCGCGGCGGGCTCGGCGAACTCGCGATAGCCGTAGACATGTCGGATCTCGGCCGCATGGTGCCAGCGTGCCTTTCCGTCGCGATAGCGGCCAAGGCACGCCGGATCGGCGACACCGATTTGTCGCGCCAAGGCGGCGGCCACCTCCACCGGCACCTCGGTCGGGTCAGCGAGAAAGGTGCCGAGGAAGCGCACCGTGCCGAGTTGTACGGCGAAGCCAAGACGCATGTGGTCCCATCGCCGGCGCCCGATCATCGCCAGATCGGCGTCGTCGAGATGGAAATGGCGATCGAGTTGCTCCTGGGTGGGGGCACCGTTGAAGCGGCCGTACCGCCGTTCCTGCTCGGGCGTCAGAAAGCTGACCGGCATTCGACGGTCACCGAGCCGAGCCGGGGCCGGTCCAGCCGATGCGGGCCAGCGTGTCGATGAGCGTGCTCCGGGCGACGCCGAAGGTGCGGCAGACCGCAGCTTTGCTCGCACCACCATCAAGGGCGGCGATAACCGCGTCCAGTTTCTCGGGTTCGATGGCGCTAGGCCGACCACCATGCCGGCCGCGCCGCCGCGCGGCTGCCAGTCCTGCCTGTATTCGTTCGCGAGTCAAGGCACGCTCGTATTGGGCAAGCGCCCCGAAAATATGGAACAGAAGCTCCCCATGCGGCGTGTTCGTGTCCATGCCCTCCGTCAGCGAACGAAACGCGACACCGCCGTCGCGCAGGTCGGTCACGATGTCGAGCAGGTGGGACAACGAGCGGCCAAGGCGGTCGAGCTTCCACACCACCAGCGTGTCGCCGGGCTTCAGGAAGGCGAGGCACGCCTTGAGGCCGGGGCGGTCATCGCGCGCGCCCGACGCCTTGTCCTCGAACAGGTGGCGGGGATCGACGCCGGCGGCGATCAGCGCATCGCGCTGCAAGGCCGTGCTCTGCCGGTCGCTGTCGGAGGAGACGCGCATGTAGCCGACCAGCATGTACGGAAAACCTCGAAAAGACAGTTTCCGTGCAGCTTATCATTCCGACAGGGTTTGCCGTACAAAAAGCCGGGCCGGTGGGGCGGTCCGCAGCACGCCGGGGTAGCCTGTCGGGAAACAGGTGATTTCCGACAGGACGCTACCACCGAGGACCGCGGGGCAGCACAAGCCAAGCCGTAGATTTTCCAGCGACCGCCAACGTAACTGTTCCGGATTGCCTGCTTATCGGTCAGTTTCGCGCATTCCGTTCGTTCGGGCCAGTTCGGCAATGCAGCACAGGACGTCCTCGTCCTCCGGGTCCATCGCGCCCACCAGCCACGTCGCGGTGACCGTGGGCATTGGGGCCAAGTAGCAAAGGAGCAGGAAGTCCGATCGGAGCAGTAAGTAGGAACGGAACTCCGTATCGGCTGAGCACCCGTTCACGTCTCCGCTTGTCGCTACGACGGAGGCCGAGCGGCACTGGCCTTGAGCACGGCGCTTAGGTGCTCGATCCCGCGCGTGATGTCACGATCATCCAGGCTCGCATACCCCATCACGAGACCGGGGTGGTCCGGACGATCGGAGATGGATGATGGGTCATAGAGCGGTGTGATGGGATACACGCCTACTCCCGCCGCTCGTGCCGCGGAGACGAGCATGGTCTCCTGGTCCATTGGAAACCGCGTGAGCCAAGCAACGACATGCAGACCTGCCTCCGCGCCAACAATCCTGACCTCATCGCGGAGTTGACTGTTCTGCAACGCAGTCAGGAGAGCAGCTCGCCGCTCCCCATTGCGCCTGCGCACCCGTCGCACATGCCGTTCGTAGGCGCCACTGGTGAGCAACTCCGCCAGGGCGTCCTGTTCCAGACTCGGCGTGTGCCGATCCGCCAGCCGCTTCGCCGCGCGGAAGGCTTGGCTCAACGCCTGTGGAACCACCAGATAGCCGAGCCGCAAGGCGGGCGAGAGTGTCTTCGAGACCGTCCCGAGATAGATGACGTTCCTGGCTCCCTCTAAGGTCTGCAGGGTGGGAATGGGCGCGACGTCGAAACGATATTCGCCGTCGTAGTCGTCTTCGATGACATAAGCCCCACAGTTCCGTGCCCATGCCAGCAAGTCCTGCCGGCGACTGACGGACATGACGCTGCCGAGCGGGAACTGGTGGGACGGTGTCACGTAAGCCAGACGGGCGGGTGGGAGTTGATCCATGCGCATGCCTTCCCGGTCCACCGCCCGAGGAATCAGCCGGGCGCCCGTGGCCAGGAGGATGTCTCGCGCCGCCGCATAGCACGGGTTCTCGATGACCGCCGGCTCCCCGGGATTGAGCAGCAACCGCACACACAGGTCGAGACCTTGCTGCGACCCGTTCACTACGATGATCTGCTCGGGATCGCAGCGCAGCCCTCGTGCCCGCCAGAGATAGCCTTGCAAGGCCGAGCGAAGTTCGGGCGAGCCGGACGGGTCGCCGTACTGGAGGCGGGACGGACGGCGCAGGATGGCAGCATCGACCGCCCGCTTCCAGGTGAGCGTGGGGAAATCCGACGCGGCGAGATCGCCATAGCGGAAGTCGGCAACGGGTGTGTCGGTTTCGGGCCGACGGTGCATGGGAAGGCCGACCACCCGCTGACCGAACTCTGAGAGGCGGGTTGGAGGCGCCTGGACGCCCTGCCTCATCACTGGCAGATCCATTCTCAAGCCACTCGGGACCTGCGGCCTGGCGCCCTGCCTTGCTTCCAGGTACCCCTCGGCGGCGAGCTGTTCATACGCGGCCGTCACGGTCGTCCGGGACACGCCCAGGTCGGCGGCGAGAGCCCGCGACGACGGGAGGCGCGAGCCGGGGGGATAAACGCCTTCGGCGATTTGGGCCTTGATCGTATCGCTTATCCGGGCGGTGGCGGTCTTGGCCCCATCCGACTGCGGGATTGCGAGCATTAACTGGACCAATCAGAAAGATGAAAACTGGCTATTCAGTGTGTGCCAGTTTTCGGGGAAACTCCACCCCGACAAGGAGGCCCAAATGTATATCCCCCCTGCGTTCCGCGAGACCGACCTGCCGTTCATCCATGAGACGATGCGAGCCGCCGGGCTCGCCAATCTGGTCACGGCGACGGCCGACGGAATGGTGTGCACGCCGCTGCCCTTGTTCCTCAACGCTGACGAGGGGGACATGGGCACGCTCTACGGGCATGTGGCGAAGGCGAATCCCCAGTGGAGGGAGGCGCCGATGGGGGAGGCCCTGGCGATCTTTATGGGGCCGGATGCCTACGTCACCCCCTCCTGGTACGAGGGCAAGAGCCGGGACGGTAAGGTCGTTCCGACGTGGAACTACGTGACGGTCCACGCCTACGGCCCGGTCGAATTCTGCGACGATGCCGAACGGCTGCTTGATGTCGTCACGCGCCTGACCGACCTCCACGAGGCATCGCGCCCTCGGCCCTGGGCCGTCAGCGATGCTCCATCTGACTTCATCCAAGCGCAGTTGCGGGGCATCGTCGGCGTGCGGTTGCCCATCACCCGGATCGACGCCAAGCGGAAGATGAGCCAGAACCGTAACGTGGAGGACAGGGCGAACGTGAAGGAAGGGCTCTCCAGGAGTGGTGACGCTCGGGAACGCCAAGCCGCCGCCCTTGTCCCAAAATGACGTCGGACTGCGCCGCCCACATCGGGGCGCGAACGGCCGTTTCCCAATGTTAGCAGGATGCTTAATGCCTTACGTGTTCTTGGACGGAGGTGCCCCGTGCCCGATGTGAGCCAGTTCGCCTTGTTCTTCGCCGCTGCTCTGTTGCTTGCGGTTACGCCGGGGCCGGGCATCTTCTACGTCGCCGCCCGCACGCTTGCCGGCGGTCGAGCCGAGGGCATTGCCTCCAGTTTCGGTACTGGCTTGGGCGGCTTGGTCCATGTGCTCGCCGGCGCCCTGGGTGTCTCTGCCCTCGTGCTTGCCAGTGCCGAACTGTTCACGGCGCTGAAGTTGCTTGGCGCGGCCTACCTCGCCTGGCTCGGGTTGCGCACCATTCTGGCAGCCCGCAAAGACGCCCTTGCCGCAGCGGCCGAACAGGCTGGCGCACCGGCAGTAGGTGTGCGGCGTGCCTTTCGGGAGGGCGTGCTGGTGGAGGCGCTGAACCCCAAGACGGCCGCGTTCTTCCTTGCCTTCGTGCCGCAGTTCGTGGATCCCGCAGTGGGCGGCGTGGCTCTACAATTCGCCGTGCTGGGCGTGGTTTCGGTTTTGCTCAACACACTCGCCGATGTGCTTGTAGCCTTCGCAGCCGGCAATGTGCGTTCGGGTATTGGGGGGCGGCCTCGCCTGGTCTGCCGGCTACGCGAAGCATCGGGCGCGGCTATGATCGCGCTCGGCCTGGGTCTGCTGCTCGCCCGCCGGCCGGCGGTGTGATAATAGGGCCGGTGGGCCATCGTGTGTTGAGCGCGGTCTAATCGCCGGCTCTGTGCTCAAGTTCCAGACGCAGGCTAAAGCCGCAGATCGGCGAACGGTTATCTGGAGAACGTCGGAGCTGGTGTCGCCAATCGGACTTTCTGTTCCGCTGCTACCCAAACCCC
>JAEWCW010000041.1 GCA_023390415.1 Pseudomonadota bacterium
TGGCGATCAGCGCGCGGTCGTCATGCTTCCAGGGGTGGAAGCCGGGCAGGAAGAAGCTCGCCCAGGCGAGGAAGATCTTGCGCATCATCCCCGGCCGCACCCAGGCGAACCAGAAGAATCGCGCCCAGGCGCGCGGGCCGGTGATCCCGTCCTGGCGGAGCAGCTCGAGCGTGCCCCTGGTCCGATCGATGATGAAGTTGCGGGTGACGAGAAGCATCACCTTCGCCTTCACCTTCCAGCGCTTGAAGCGCGTCCAGTCGCGGGTCGCGTGGAGCCAGGTGTCATAGGCGACGCCCTTATGCTCGATCTCCTCGACCGCGTGCCAGCGCCACATGGCGGCTGTCTCCGCGTCCGCGCCGGCGAGGTGGCGCGAATCCTTCAAAAGCTCGTGGGCGAGGATCGCAGTGAAATGCTCCAGCGCCATGGTGACGGCGAGGCTGACGATCGGATGCTTGGAGCGAATGATCCCGAGGCGCCACTCGACCCGCTCCTCGAGCAGGGAGAGATCGTAGCCGGCCTCGCGGGCGCGCTTGTTGAACTGCACATGCTCGCGGCTGTGCATCACCTCCTGGGTCGTGAACGCCTTGATCTCGCCGGCGAGCTTGGCGTCGGCGCCGTCGCGATAGGCGCGAACGCTCTCGACGAAGAAGGCCTCGCCCTTGGGAAAGGTCGCCGAAAGCGCATTGTAGAGCGCTGTCCCGACCGGATCGCCGCCAAGCCACCAGCGCTCGGTGCCACCCTCGCGGCCGAAGCGGCGATCGCGGGGCGAAATGGTCAGATCGGAGGGTGTCGCAGTGGCGGCCATCGTGTAGTCTCCCGCGACATGCCTGCAAGATACTTACACCAATGTCAATAACTCGCGCGCGCCTCTCCCAGGACGAATCGCGCGCGGTCGCGCTCGAGGCGGCACGCGTGCTGCTGATCGAGGAGGGGCCGCAGGCGGTGACCCTGAAGGCGGTCGCCGCGCGGATCGGGCGCACTCACGCCAATCTGCTCCATCATTTCGGATCGGCGGCCGAGCTCCAGGCGGCCCTCGCGCGGCTCATCAGCGAGCGGGTGACGGCGCAGATCGGCGAGGCCGTCGAGCGCGCGCGGGCAGGCGAGGCCGATCCGCGCGAGGTGGTGGACGGCACGTTCGACGCCTTCGGCCGCGAGGGCGGCGGCGCGCTCGCCGCCTGGATGATCCTGTCGGGCGACCGCGCAGCGCTCAACCCGATCCTCGAGGCGATCCACGATCTGGTCGACAAGCTCGGCGAGGGCCATGAGGACCGTCCTGTGCACGAGACCACCCTCTGGCTCGTCCTGGCCGCTCTCGGCGATTCGCTGATGGGCGGGCCAATGGCCCATGCACTCGGCCTGCCCCGCGAGAAGGCCCGCGAACTCGCCCGCCACCACCTGATCGCCACCCTGAAAAGGAGGGACGAACCATGATCAGCGGCGCCCATGTGATGATCTTCACGAAGGACGAGGCGGCGGACCGCGCCTTCCTTCGCGACGTCCTCGAAATCCCGTGCATCGATTCGGGCGGCGGCTGGCTGATCTTCAAGCTCGCGCCGACCGAGCTCGGAGTCCATGGCGGCGAGCGCAACGACCATCACGAGCTCTATTTCATGTGCGACGACCTCGCCGCGACAATCGACAGGCTCGCCGCCAAGGGCGTGACCTGCGCGCCGCCGCAGCGCGCCTCCTGGGGCCTCTTCACCGGCGTGCCCCTGCCCGGCGGCGGCAAGATCGGTCTCTACGAAGCGCATCACGCGCGGCCCTGAGGCCCAAGCTGGCATCCGCCGGCGCTTGGCCCTACATCGCCGCCATGCATTTCCTCGATCAGGCCAAGATTTTCGTCCGTTCGGGCGCCGGCGGCCCCGGCGCGGTCAGCTTCCGGCGCGAGAAGTTCATCGAATATGGCGGTCCCGACGGCGGCGACGGCGGCAAGGGCGGCGACATCGTCTTCGAGGCTGTGGAGGGCCTCAATACGCTGATCGACTTCCGCTACACCCAGCATTTCAAGGCGCCCCGCGGCAAGGGCGGCGCCGGCCGCAACCAGACCGGCGCCGGCGGCAAGGACCTGGTCATCAAGGTGCCGGTCGGCACCCAGATCCTCTCCGAGGACAAGGAAGTGGTGCTCGCGGACCTCACCGAGGTCGGCCAGCGCATCGTGCTGCTGCGCGGCGGCGACGGCGGCCGCGGCAATGCCAGCTACAAGACCGCGACCAATCGCGCCCCCCGCCAGCACGGCACCGGCTGGCCGGCCGAGGAGGCTTGGGTCTGGCTTCGGCTGAAGCTGCTTGCGGACGTCGGGCTGGTCGGGCTTCCCAATGCCGGCAAGTCCACCTTCATCAACGCGGTGACCAACGCCAAGGCGAAGGTCGGCGCCTATCCGTTCACGACCCTCCACCCCAAGCTAGGCGTGGTCCAGCATCGCGGCCGCGAGTTCGTGATGGCGGACATTCCGGGGCTGATCGAAGGCGCCGCCGAGGGCGCCGGGATCGGCGATCGCTTCCTCGGCCATATCGAGCGCACCCGGGTGCTGCTCCATCTGGTCGACGCCAATGTCGAGGACGTCGGCGAGGCCTATCGGACCGTGCGGGACGAGCTCGAAGCCTATGGGGAGGGCCTGGAGGACAAGGCCGAGGTGCTCGCCCTGACCAAGGCCGACACGCTCGACGCGGAGCTTCTTGGCGCGCTCGCCGACGAGCTCGAGGCCGAGGCCGGCGTTCGGCCGCTGATCGTGTCGGCGGCGGCGCTGACCGGAGTCGATGCGGTGCTCGACGCCCTCATTCTCCACCTCGGCGAGGCGGCCGCGGCGGCGGGCGAGGAAACCGGCGAAGCGAGCTGGTCGCCGCTTTGAGCCGCCGACCGTCTCCCCAGATC
>JAEWCW010000053.1 GCA_023390415.1 Pseudomonadota bacterium
CTCGCCAACCTCCGCGCGGCCGACACCCGCCTGCGCATGCTCCAGGGCGAGCGACTGAGCTTCGTCGAGGAGGCCCAGGGCCTGTTCGGAGTGACGCCGGAAATCCGTCCGCTTTCCGATTATGACGCGGTCGTTGCGCGGATCGACCGGCTGCTCCCCGGAGGCGGTCCGCTCAACGAGCGGGTCGAGGCGTTCCAGAGCCGCTTCACCATCCCCGCCGACCGGCTCGATCCGGTGATGCGGGCATCGATCGCTGAGTGCCGCCGCCGCACCGCCGCTCACATCGATCTTCCCGAAGGCGAGCAGTTCACGCTTGAGTTCGTCACCGGAAAGAGCTGGTCCGGCTACAATTGGTACCAAGGCAATTATCGCAGCCTCATCCAGGTCAATACCGACCTTCCGGTGAGGATCGGGCGCGCCGTCGATCTCGGCTGCCACGAAGGCTATCCCGGCCACCATGTCCACAATGCGCTGATCGAGCGGCACCTCGCCCGCGGCCGCAACTGGACCGAATATATGCTCTACCCGCTCTATTCGCCCCAGTCGCTGATTGCAGAAGGCTCGTCCAATTACGGCTACGAGCTCGCCTTCCCGGGCGACGAGCGGCTCGCCTTCGAGCGCGCCTCCCTCTACCCGCTCGCCGGCGTCCCCGCCGAAGGGGCCGAGCGCTATATCGAGCTTCAGGAGGCGATGCAGGATCTTTCCGGCGCGCGCTTCACCATCGCCCGCGATCTCCTCGAAGGGCGGATCGACCGGCCGACCGCGCTCGCGCTCACCCAGCGTTACCAGCTCGTCTCCGCCCAGCGCGCAGAGCAGCTGCTCGCCTTCACCGAGCAATATCGCTCCTACGTGATCAATTACGGCCTCGGCCGGGAGATGGTCGCCGCCTATATCGAGGCGCAGGGGTCGGACCAGACGACGCGCTGGGAGGCGATGGAGCGGATCCTCTCGGAGCCGACCCTGCCGTCGGACCTGCTCCGCCGTTAGGGCCTAGCGCGGCGCGTCCTTGTCGGGACCGGTGCGGAAGATGGTCTCGCGCGCATAGCGAATCTCGCGGATCGCGACTGCTGTGGTCGCGCCCCATACAAGGTGCGCGCCGATCATCAGTGCATTGCGCCGCGCCGGATGTTTCGTCGCGGGCTCGAGTGTGCCGACGGCCGGAATCCAGCCCATATAGCTCGCCACCCAGACGACGGTGCCGGCGAGCGCGCCGCCGCGTCGGCTCGGGTCGGGATTGAGCGCGGCCATCACCGCACCCACCGCAGCGCCGTACATGAAATGGGTGATCGTGGTGACGTCCTTGGCGGTCTCGTCCTCGAGCTCGACGCCCAGTTGCTCCGACCCGCTGTCGATGATCTCGCGCGGCGTGAGCGGATAGCGTTCCCTCGCCGGCAGCCTGCGGTGCATCCGCCGCATCGCCGCGGTCATCGTCAGCGTCCCGACGAAGCCGGCGATAGCGCCGATCAAAAGCCGGCTGGAGAGGCGGGGCTCGCGCTTCACAGGGCCAGCCACGGAAGGTCTGGGCGCCGGATCATCAGCCAGAAGATGGCGAGGACCGCGGCGAAGGCGGGAAAGCCGAAGGCGAACCAGGTCCGGAAAAGCCTGTGATAGCGCGCCGGAAGGGCAACCCCCGTTTCGGCCGCCGCGCGCGCCAGGTTCCGCATCTCGCTCTGCATCCACACCACCGGCAACCAGAAAGCTCCGGTCACGAGATAGAGGAGGATCGACGCGACGATCCAGCCCTCTCCGAGCGAATAGCCGACGGTGCGCGCCAGCAGCAGCCCCGTGATCGGCTGGGCGACGACCGCGGTCGCCGTGAACAGATAGTCCGCGATCACGACGATCCGCGCGGTCGCGGCGACGGTGCGTGCGTCGCCCGTGCGGTGCGCCATCAGCATGAAGAAGGCGATGCCCGCGCCGGTGCCGAGCAGGATCGTGGCGCCGATCACGTGGAGGAATTTCAGGACGAAATATTCCGTCATCTCTCCTCCAGGATGGCAAGGCAGACGAGGTTCAGCGCAAGGATCGGCCAGATCTTCATCATCGGCCCCAGGGGATCGGCCCACAAGGCCGGGAGCAGGAGCGTCCCTGAAGCGATGTAGAAGAGCGAGACCAGGAGGGCGAGGATCAGGCCCGGCTTCGTCGTCCGCCGCCAGAGGATCATCGCACCGATCAGGATGTCGACGAGGGCGCCGGCAATCGTGCTGAGCTCAGCGAGGGCCGCACCGTCGGTCCGCGCCATCGTTGCCACCGCCTGCGCGTAGCCTGGGCCGAGCGATATCAGACCGGTCATGATCCAGAACAAGGCGAAGATCCCGATCGCCGCCGGCTTCAGCAGATAGAGGCGCGAGAACCAGCGTTCCTGCACCGACGCCGGTTCGGCGGCGAGCGCCTCGGCGAGGCGCTGGGGCTGGATGCCGGTCGCGGCCGTCCACGCGCCCGCATCGCCGGCGGCGCCGCGGACGATCTCGCGGCGCGCGCTCGACCGGATCGGCGGCCGCCAGCCCAGCCATCCGATCAGGTCACCCACCCGATAGGCCGCGCCCATCGCCCAGCTTGGGAGCGTGACGAGCCGCGCGGGCTTCCAGCCGAACCAGCTTCGATAATGCGCGATCACCTCCTCGAAAGTGAGGTGCTCCGGCCCGGCGAGGTCGAGCGCCACCCGCGCCGGTGCATCGGCGCGCACCGTCATGGCCACGGTCTCGGCGACGTCGTCGAGCTGGACGATGTCGAGCAGCCCCGCATCGGGCGTCCGCGGCAGCACGGGGAGGGTCGAGAGCGCACGGAACAGAGCGCTTCCGCCATAGGCCTGGCGTCCGACCACGACCGAAGGGCGAAGGATCACCCAGTCGAGCCCGCTCGCCTCGAGCGCCGCGTCGCCCTCGCTCTTGGTCCTCGAAAATGGGGTGATCCCGCCCTTGTCTACGCCCATTGCCGAGACCTGGACGACGCGCCGCACCCCCGCTTGTTCGCAAGCGCGCCAGAGCGCGGCCGGGGCACGGCTATGCACGGCCGAGACGCTGTCGTGCGCGCCGTCCTGGAGCGCGCCGGCGCAGTTCACGACCGCGTCGACCCCGCCGAGATGCGGGAGCCAATCCTCGGCCCGCGAGACGTCCCGCAGGTCCAGCTCGATGCACCGACCGACCGGAAGGCGCCGCGCGTCCGACCCGATCCGCCGTGCAACGCCCACCAGATCGTACCCGTCGCGCGCCAGCCGCGCCGCGACCGCGGAGCCGATCAGTCCGGTCGCGCCGAGGATCAGGATCGCCACGCCGGCCTCACTAGCATCATTCGTAGCGCAAGGCCTGGACCGGATTGGTGCGCGCGACTCGAAGCGCGTGGCCGGCGACGGTCCCGACCGCGATCGCCAGCGCCGCCGCGCCCGCGATCAGGAAGGGCATCGGGGTCAGCGCGATGCGCGCGTCGAAGCCGTTCAGCCAGCTCCGCATCGCCCACCAGGCGACCGGCCAGGCGATCAGATTGGCGACGATCACAGGCCGCGCGAACTGCCACGCGAGCAGCTTCACGATGTCGCGGCCGCGCGCGCCGAAGGCCTTGCGGATTCCGATCTCCTTGGTGCGCCGGTCCGCGGTGAAGGCGGCGAGCGCGAACAGGCCGAGGCAGGCGATGACGATGGCGAGCGCTGCGAAGCCGGCGAAGGTCTTCGCCCGCGCAGTCTCGCGCTCATAGAGAGCAGCGAGCCGCTGATCGGCATGGGCGGCCTCGAACGGGACATCGGGCGCGAGGCTCCGCCAGACCTCGCCGATCCTGCGCCGCACCGCCTCTGGATCGGCGCCGTCATGGCGGACGACGATATTGTTGTAGATTTTGCGGTCGAAGAAAATCTGCGGCTCGGCCGGTTCGCGGGCGGAGCGGAAGCGGCCGTTGGCAACCACACCGACGATGGTCGAGGGCACGAGGCCTGCGTCGGCGCCGAACATCGCAACGCCGATCGTCCGGCCGAGCGCGGCCTGAGGATCGGCGAAGCCGAGCTGACGCACGGCCTCCGCATTGACGACGATGTTCGCCCCGCGTGCGATCAGTGCCCGCTGCCCCGCCAAAAAGGCCTCCTCCGGATCGAGCGGAACGGAGGAATCGTCCAGCGCCTGGTCGCGCGAGAGGCCGCGGCCGGCGAGCAGGGGGAGCCGCATCGTCGCGAAAAACTCGGGCGAGACGCTGTAGAAGCCCAACACGGCCGGCTCCGCGCGGCCCGGCAGCCGGACGTTGGTGGTGAGCGCGCCGTCCATCGCCACCGCTAGGTTGGAGCCGGCGACGCTCTCTACGCCGGGAATGCGGCCGATCTGCCGGATCAAGGTCTCGGTCTGGGGGATGATCGCGGCGCGATTGGCATTGGCGACTTGGATCAGGTCGTTGCGATCGAAGCCCAGTTCCGCCGTCCGCGCGAACCTCGTCTGCGCAGCGACGACGAGCGTGCAGGCGATGAGCCCGATCGAGACCGCGAACTGCGCGACCACAAGCACCGCCCGCAGGCGGCCGGTACCGATCGGCTCGGCGCTCGATCGGTTCGCCTTGAGGACCTCCGCCGGCCGGTAGCGCGAGAGGTAGAAGGCCGGGTAGAGGCCACCGGCGATCCCGACCACCATCCACAAAGCGATCACCGGCATCAGCAGTCCGCCGGTTCCGAGCCAGCGAGTCTCGAGTTCGGCGTCGAGGAACGCCGACAGCCACGGCAAGGCGAGCTCGAGAATCAGCAGGGCGAGGAGCACGGCGATCCCGGCGATCAGCATCGATTCGGCCAAGAACTGGGCGATGAGCTGCCCGCGCGTCGCGCCCAGCACCTTGCGCAGCGAGACTTCGCGGGCGCGCTGGCTGCCGCGCGCGGTGGCGAGATTGACGAAGTTGATCGCCGCCATGCCGAGGATCAGAAGCGCCACGATCGCGAAGGTGAGCAGGGTCGGGCGATCGTTGCCCGGCCGGCTCGCGACCCCCGGCGCGCCGCTCAGGTGAACATCGTGGAGCGCGACCAGCCGCCAGTCGTAGCGATCGCCCTCGCGCCGCATCTGGCCGGCGACCTCGACCGGCGGGATGGTCCGTTCCCAGGCGGGCAGCCGCGCCTCGACCGCGCCGATGTCGGCGCTCGGCCGCAGCTTCAGATAGACCATGCTTCCGACGCAGGCCCAGCCGCATTCCGCTCGCTCTTCCGGATCGATCCGGCCGACGATCGACAAGTCCATGTGGCTGTTGCGCGGCAGGTCTTCGAAAACTCCGGTGACGCGCAGCACCTTCTCCTCGCCGCGGCGCACAGCGCGGACGGTCCGCCCGATGATGTCGATCCCGCCGAAATGGTTGAGCGCCGCGTTCCGGCTCAGCACCAGGGCATCGGGCGCGGCGAGCGCCGTCTTCCGGTCGCCCCGGAGGAAGGGCAGAGCGAGCACGCGGAACAGGCTTTCGTCCGCAAGCACCATCGGCGCGAAGCGGGGCTCGGCCCCGCCCTCATGAACGAAGACGGGTGTCGCCTCGTCGATCCGGACGATCGCTTCGATCTCGGGGAAGGCGCGGGCAAGGCTGTCGGCCACCTCGCCATGCACATATTGATCGAGCGGCGATTCCGAATCCTCCGGGTCGGCGCTCACCGTCTGCACTTGGTAGACGCGCGCGGAGTCCGGCACCCAATTATCGTAGCTGGTCTCGTAGCGGACGTAGATCAGGAGGAAGAGGCAGGCGGCGAGGCCGATGGCGAGGCCGAAGACGTTGATAGCGGCGAGGCCGGGCTTGAGGGCCAGGGCCCTCAGCGCGACCGACAGATAATGACCCCACATGCCCCGGCGACGCCCCCTTCTCCCCGGGCCAAGCTAGCAGCGGGGGCGGCGGCTCGCCAGCGGCAGAAGGGCTCCTTTCGGACCCTCCTGCCGCCAGCTGGGGTTACTCGTAGCGAAGCGCGTGGATCGGATTGGCGCGGGCCACCTTCATCGCATGGCCGGCAATGGTGCCGATCGCGATCACCAGGGCGACGACTCCGGCCAGGATGAACGGCGTCGGGCCGAGGTCGATGCGCGCGTTGAACGTGTTGAGCCAGCCGCGCATCACGTACCAGGCAACCGGCCAGGCGATCAGGTTGGCGATGATCACCGGCTTTGAGAATTGCCAGGCGAGCAGCCGGACGATGTCGCGTGTACGGGCGCCGAGCACCTTGCGGATCCCGATCTCCTTCGTCCGCCGCTCGGCGGTGAAGGCGGCGAGGCCGAACAGGCCGAGGCAGGCGACGATCACCGCGAGCAGAGCGAAGCCTGCGAAGGTGCGCGCCCGCGCATCCTCGGCTTGATACAGCTCCACCATCACGTCGTCGCTGAAATCGGCGTTGAACGGCACGTCCGAAGCGATCGATCGCCACACCCGCTCGACACCGGCCCGAACCGCCGCCGGATCGCCGTCAAAGCGGACGATCATGTGCGTGTGTGGGCCGGTGCGGCTGCTGCTGAACATGATCGGATCGAGCGATTCGCGCAGGGAGCGGAAGCGGGCGTCGCGGACCACGCCGATGATGGTGACGGGGACGAGGCCATATTCATTGTCGACCAGTCCCGCGCGCAGGGTCTTGCCGATCGCCTCCTGCGGCGTCCGGAAACCCAGCCGCTGCGCAGCGAGCTCGTTGATGACGATATTGGTCCCGCGCGCGGCCAGAGCCTGCTGCGTTTCCGCCGAAGGCGGGTAGGGCAGCGACGTATCGTCCATCGGCCGGCTCTCGTCGAACCAGCGGCCGGCGATGAGGGTCATTCCCATCGCGTCCAGGAAGCCCGTGTCCACCGTATAGGTGCCGATCGTCGTCGGTTCCGAGCGGCCCGGGACCATCACGCCTGTATTGTTCTGGTTGTCGGTCGCGACTCCGATCGTCGTCCGGCCGACGGCCTGGACCCCGGGCACGCGGCGGGTCTGCTCGACGATCGCGTCGGTCTTTCCGAGCAACTGGTAGCGCGAGAGCTCGTCCACCTGGAGGATGTTCTCGCGCCGGTAGCCCGGGTCGACCGTCCGTGCGTAGACCGTCTGGGCGTAGACCACGGCCGTGCAGATGATGAGGCCGATGGAGACGGCGAACTGGCCGATCACGAGGGCGCTGCGCAGCCGGCCGGTGCCTGGGGTCTCCGACGAACTCTTGTTCGCCTTCAGCACCGAGGCGGGCTGGAAGCGCGAGATGAAGAAGGCCGGGTAGATGCCGCCGAGAACGCCGACGATCAGCACCAAGGCGAGCACCGGAAGGCCGATCCCGTCGGCGCCGAAATAGCTGATCTCGATATTGGCATCGACGAAGGCAGCGAAGGCTGGAAGCAGCAGCTCGACCAAGGCGAGCGCGATCATCATCGCGAATACCGCAATCAGCACCGATTCACCGATGAACTGGACGATGAGCTGCTTCGGAGTCGCACCGAGCACCTTCCTTAGCGCGACCTCGCGGGCACGCTGGCCGGCGCGGGCGGTGGCGAGGTTGGTGAAGTTCACCACCGCCATGCCGAGGATCAGCAGGGCGATGATCGCGAAGGTGACGATCGTCGTCCGGTCGTTGCCCGGCCGCATCGCGCCGTCCTGGGCCTCGCCGAGATGGATGTCGGCGATGTTGACGACGTGCCAGTCCTGCTCGTCGCCGGCGTTGAAGCGCGCCTCGCCCGCATTTTCGTCGGGGATGGTGCGGCGCTCCCATTCCTGAAGGCCGGCGCGGATCGAATCCGGATCGGCGCCGTCGCGGAGCTTCAGATAGACCCAGCCGCTCTGGCAGCCCCAGCAGGTCAGGGCTTGCGGAGAATCCGCGTTGAAGGCGACGAAATCGAGCCGCGCGATCGCGGTCGCACGCAGGTGCGAGTTGGTCGGGATGTCCTCGAGCACGCCGGTGATCCGGAAATCGCGCGCGACTCCGCGGCTGACCACGGTCATCGTCCGGCCCATCACATTCTCGGTGCCGAACCGACGCATCGCCTCGGAACGGGTCACGACGACGGTGCCGACCTCGTCGAGCGCGCCGCGACCACCCTGGGCGAGCGGAAGATCGATCACGCGAAGCAGGCTCCCGTCCGTGTAGCGGAAGTCCTCGAGAGTCGTCGCCTCGCCATCCTGCATGAAGACAGGCGAGGAGCCGAATACGTAGACCTCGCGCTCGATCTGCGGGAAGGCCTGGGCGAGACGCTTGCCGGCGACATAGGGCGTCATCCGGAGGCGATTTTCCTCGCCGGTCTCGCGCGACTGGTACCAGCTCTGCAGCTGGTAGACATTCTCATGATTGGGGATCCAGCGGTCGTAGCTGGTTTCGTGGCGGACGAAGAGAAGGATCATCAGGCAGGCGGCCATGCCGATGGCGAGGCCGGCGATGTTGATGAAGGCGTAGGTCTTGTTCTTGATCAGCGCCCGGATGCCGACGGTCAGATAATTGCGCCACATGATCCTGCTCCCTTCGTCTCGCTAGCGTCAGGCCGCGCGGCGGCGTTCGACGAGGATCCGGCCGTCGAGCATATTGACGACCCGGCTCGCATAATCGGCATGGGCGGGCGAGTGCGTGACCATGACGATGGTCGAGCCCTCGGCGTTCAGCGCCTGGAGCATCTTCATCACCTCTTCGCCGTGCTGGGTATCGAGGTTGCCGGTCGGCTCGTCGGCGAGGATCAGGTTCGGATTGCCAACGAGCGCGCGGGCGACCGCGACGCGCTGCTGCTGGCCGCCCGAAAGCTGGCTCGGCCGGTGCTTCGCGCGGTGCGCGATTCCGACCTTGTCCATCACCTCGTCCACCCGCCTGCGGCGCTCGGCCGCGGGAACGTCGTGGTAGAGGAGGGCGAGCTCCACATTCTCGCGGACGCTGAGCTCGTCGACCAGATTGAAGCTCTGGAAGATGAAGCCGATATTCTTCTTGCGGAAATCCGCGAGCTTGGCCTCGGGCAGGCCCGCAACCTCAGTGCCGTTGAAGACGTAGGAGCCGCTGGTCGGCGAATCGAGCATGCCCATCACGTTGAGCAGGGTCGATTTGCCGCAGCCCGACGGACCCATGACGGCGACGAACTCGCCGTCCTCGACGTCGAGATTGATCCCGTCGAGAGCGGTCGTCTCGACGGTGTCGGTCCGGTAGACCCGCGACAGATCACGCATGTTGAACATAGTCGATGCTCCTCGTCAGGATTCGATGTCGAGCTCGGTGCGCTCGACGAAGCCGGTGTAGGGGGAAGTGATCACCCGTTCGCCGGGCTGAAGACCGCCCAGCACCTCGATGAACTCGCTGTTGCGGCGGCCGAGGCGGACGTTGCGGCGCTCGGCGCTGCCGCCGTCCGGAGAGACCACGAACAGCCAGTTGCCGCCGGTATCGTTGTAGAAGGCGCCGGCCGGGATCAGCAAAGCGGGCGACGGATCGCCGAGAGTGAGCCGGATCTGCACGGTCTGGCCGCGCTGCAGGTTGGCGGGCTCGGCGCCGATGAAGGCGAGATCGATCTCGAACGCGCCGTTCCGGACCTGCGGATAGATCTTGCTGACCCGCATCCGATAGGGACGGCCGCCGACGTCGGCATTGGCGATCTGCCCTTCGGCGACCCGGCCGAGATAATATTCGTCGACCTGGGCGCGCAGCTTGTTGGCGCCGGCGCTGTCGATCTGGCCGAGCCGCTCGCCACGGTTGAACGACTGGCCGACCTGGATCGAGAAGCTGGTCAGCTGGCCGGCGACCGGGGCGCGCAGGTTGAGCGCGTCGAGGCTTGCGCGGGCGAGCTCCAGGCTCTGATTGAGCGCCGTCGTGGAGGCGCGGAGCTGGGCGAGCTGGCTGGACTGGAGCCGCTCGTCCGTCGCCTGCTGGCGGCGGAGCACCGCGACCCTCTCGCGCGCGGCATTCCAGACGTCGCGGCTGTCCTGGAACTGGCGCTGCGACACGAAGCCGCGCTCCGCGAGCGGGCGCTGAAGCTCAAATTGGCGGCGCGCCTGCTGGGCGGTGAGATCGGCCTCGATCAGGGCGCGCTGATTGGCGAGCCGGGTCTGGGCGAGCGCGAGCTCCTGGCTGCGCATCGAGTTGATCTGCTGGGTGACCTCGGTCTGGCGCGCGAGCACGTTCAGCTGGAGGTCGGAATTGCTGAGGACCGCGAGCAGCTGGCCCTGGGCGACGACGGCACCGTCCTCGACCATGCGCTGCTCCACTCGGCCGCCTTCGACCGCATCCAGATAGACGGTCACCGACGGCTCGACGCGGGCGCGGAGCGGCAGGAAATCGTCGAAGCGTCCGCGGGTGACGGTCGAGATGGTGAGCCGCTCGGCGGCGATCGTCTGGCTGTTGGCCGACGGCGCGAACCACCAGAAAAGTGCAACGAGCAGGAGGATCAGAATCGCGGCGGCGGCGATCTTCACATTGCGGCTCGGGCCCTTGCGCTCGACGACGCGATCCATCGCACCGCCGCTTTCCGGCCCGCTCTTGCCTGCTCCCCCGTTCACGACGCTGACGACGTTCATCACATCCCTCCCCGAGCCGACGACGTAGCAACCATCGTGCCACGGATTGCCGGCGCGGGGACCCCCTTGCGGCATGCGAAACGCATGTTTTGTCCGATTTCGGACAAGGGATGTTCGTGAACGTACATCACAAGCGGCACCGGGGTCAGGCGACCTGGGTCAGGGTGGCGATGGTGAGGAGCGCGGTCAGCATCATTCCGAGGCTGAACCCGAAGAGTTCGACTTTGGCCATTTTCATTCTCCCTTTGGCGACCATGAGCGGTCGACAGGAAGATCAGCATGAGCCGTGCCAGAGAAGAAAAGCCGCGGATTTCCGTACTTTTTTAGATGTAGCACTGAAGCGCGCGCCGCCCGTCCGAGCCACGGTCCCTGTTCGGTTCCGAACGTTTCTGTCCGCCAACGGACGGCGTGGCACGGAAATTGATTGTGCCCCGGGGACGGCCGGATACAAGTCTGGAAGGGGAGTGGGACCGTGACGCGCGCCAAGCCTTACGAATATTGCATCGTCGTCGACGACGATCCGGACATCCTGCTGTCTGCGCGACTCCTGCTGCGCGATCTGTTCGCGGAGATCGGCGCCTTCCAGAGCCCCGAGGAAGCGGTCGCCGCGATGGAATCGAAGCGGCCGGACGTCATCCTCCTCGATGCCAATTTTGCGCGCGGGGCGACCAACGCAGCCGAAGGCTTCCAGTGGCTGTCCGAGATCCTCCGCCGCGACCCCGAGGCTGTGGTGGTGATGATCACCGCCCATGGCGGGGTCCAGACCGCGGTCGAGGCGATGAAGCGGGGCGCCACCGATTTCGTCTCCAAGCCCTGGTCGAACGAGCGGCTGCTCGCCACCGTCCGCACCGCCGCGGCCCTTCGCAACTCGCGCGCCGAAGCGACGACGGAGCGCAAGCGTTCGGCGGCGATCGCGGCGCCGTCCGGCGAGACTCCCCTGCTCGGCCGCTCGCCCGGGATGGCGCGGGTCTATTCGCTGATCGAGCGCGCAGCGCCGACCGAGGCCAATGTGCTCGTGCTCGGCGAGAACGGCACCGGCAAGGAGCTGGTCGCGCGCGAGCTCCACCGCCGCTCGCGCCGCGCCGACAACGTCCTGGTCTCGGTCGATCTCGGCGCGGTCGCGGAGAATCTCTTCGAGAGCGAATTGTTCGGCCATGTGAAGGGCGCCTTCACCGACGCCCGCGCCGACCGCATCGGCCGCCTCCAGGCCGCGCATGGCGGAACGCTCTTCCTCGACGAGATCGGCAATCTGCCGCTCCATCTCCAACCCAAGCTTCTGACCGCGCTGGAGCAGCGCCAGGTCATCCCGGTCGGCGCGAACAAGCCGGTGCCGATCGACGTGCGCGTGATCGCCGCCACGAACATGGCGCCCGAGCAGCTTGGAGACGAGAGTCGGTTCCGCCAGGACCTGCTGTTCCGACTGAACACGGTGGAGATCGAGCTTCCGCCGCTCCGCGACCGGCGCGAGGACGTGCCCGATCTCGTCAACCACTTCGTCCAATTCTACGCGCGCAAATATGGCAAGCCCGCGCGCGAGGTGTCGCCCGAGGTGATGTCGGCGCTGATCGCCTATGATTGGCCGGGCAACGTCCGCGCGCTTCGCCACGCCGCCGAGCGGGCCGTGATCCTCGCGGGCGAGGGGCCGTTCACGGTCGAGGATTTCTCCCTCTCGCGCGCGGCCGCGCGGACGGCGACGCCGGCGCCCGTCCAGCCCGCGCCGGCTGCTGCGCCGCTCGGCACGGACCTCAATCTCGAGCGGGCAGAGCGGCATATCGTGGAGCAGGCGCTGAAGAAGCACGCCTATAATATCTCGCTCGCCGCGCAGGAGCTCGGGCTCACCCGCGCAAGCCTCTATCGCCGGATGGAGAAGCATGGGCTGTAGCGCTGAGGGCGAGGGCTGATGCATTTCCGCAGCCGCTTCGCCTTCGGCCTCGCGCTCCGCGTCCTCGTTCTGCTCGCCGCCGGATTCGCCTTCGTCGAATCCTTCCACGTTCCGAGCCTTGGCGTCGCGCGCGTGCTCGCCGGCCTGCTCACCTTCCTCGCCGGCCTGTGGCTGTGGCGCTTCATCCAGCGCACCAATGTCGAGCTTGCGCGCTTCATCGAGTCGGTGCGGTTCGGCGATCTCGGCCAGGGATTCGCGCAGCGCTGGGCCGGGAGCGGCTTCGCCGAACTGGGCGAGGCGCTCGACCAGGGCATCCGCGCGCTTCGCGAGGAGCGCCATGCCCTCAGCGATTCGAGCCGCTTCTACGAGGCGGTGATGGACGACGCGCCGACCGCTTTGCTGATCGTGTCCGGCGACGGCAAGGTCGATCTCGCCAACAAGGCGGCGCGGCGCCTCCTTGTCCGCCACACCGGGGTCCGGATCGAGGATTTCGCCGATTATGGCGACGCCTTCACCCGCGCGCTCGGCGAAGGCGCGGTCGGCGAGCCGCGACTGGTGCCATTGATGACCGAAGGCGTGCCGCAGACCGCCATGGTCAGCGCGGCGATCGTCCACCGCCTGGGCGGCCTCGTCCGGGTCGTCGCCGTCCAGCCGATCCAGAGCGAATTGAACGCGATCGAGATCGCCGCACAGTCGGACCTCATCCGGGTGCTCACCCACGAGATCATGAACTCGATCACGCCCGTGACCTCGCTCGCCCACACCGCCGCCGCGCTGATCGCGGAGGTCGACAAGGAGGGCAATGTCGACGTCCAGGACGCCCGCGCCGCGGTCGAGACTCTCGCCCGCCGCGCCGACGGGGTGATGCATTTCGTCGAGAGCTACCGCCAGATCAGCCGCGCGCCCGAGGTCCGGCGGCGCAGCTTCGCGGTCGCCAATTGGGCGGACGAGATCGCCGCGCTGTTCCGCGCAAGCGAGTCGGCCGAAGGGGTCGAGCTCGACATCCGGGTGAAGCCGAAAACACTTGCCATCGATGCCGATCCGGATCTTCTCGCCCAGGTCCTGATCAACCTCCTGAAGAACGGCGCCGAGGCGGCGCGGGGCCATTCGGATGCGCCGCGGGTCTGCTTCTCGCTGGCCGCGACCAAGAGCGGACGGGTGCAGATCGAGATCACCGACAACGGCCCCGGCGTTCCGGCGAGCCTGAGGCAGGACATCTTCCTGCCCTTCTTCACCACAAAGGCGAAGGGGACGGGCGTCGGGCTCAGCCTGGCCCGCCAGATCGTCCTCGCCCATCGCGGATCGATCGCCGTCGACGAGCCGTCGGGCGGGGGCGCGAGCTTCAGGATCCTGATCTGAACCGCTGAGCCAGCTGCGCCGCCTGGGTGCGGATGTCCGGAACGGCGACGCTCTCCCAGAAGGCGCTGCGGGTCACCGGGCCGATGGCATAGAGGCGCTCGGATGGGCATCCGTCGGCGCCGATCGCGCGCAACTCCTCGTCGACATCCATGCCGATGCGCAGCGGATCGGCGCGGATCGCGCCCTTGGCGAGAAGCGCGTCGAGCAGCGGCTCGCCAGCACGGGCGAGATTGCATTCGGGCCCGGTGCAATTGACGATTCGCGCCGCGGCGAAGCTGCGCACCTCCTCCATGCCCCGCGGCCGCCAGCGGACGGTGCCGTCACCCTCGGCCGAGAGGATCCGCCCTGCCGCGAAGGCAAGCCGTCCCGCGTCCTCCATCCGGCCGATCGTCTCGGCGATGCGCGGCGCGATCTTGTGGCGGTGGACGTCCCACCAGGGCCGCAGATGGCGGAGAAAGCGCCGCCGCTCCACCTCCGGCGCGTTCTTCCAGATGCCCTGGGTGACGCTGCGCAGCTCGTGCACCGCGCTTCGCCAGCCGATCTCCTCCGAGCGCCGCCGAACCCGCCGAAGCAGCCGGACGCAGTCCCTGGGCAGGGTCTCCGGCGGAGCGACCATCGGCTCGCGCGCGCCATGTGATCGGGGTGCGAGGCCGCGGCGCGAAAGAGCGAGAATGCGTCCGCCGAAGCCGCGCGCGTCCAGGGTCAGCGCGACGTCGACGGCGGTGAGGCCGGTGCCGATCAGGAGCACGTCCTCGCCTTCGCCGAGGCCTGAAATGAAGTCCCCAGCCCACGGATCGCCGACCCAGCGGTCGCCAAGGGCGGAGATATCGATCGGGATCGCAGGCTTGAGATTGCCGGGCGCGAGCACGACCACGTCCGCGTCGATCCGTCCGCCGCGGAGGAGGACGCCGCCATCGTCGGCGTCGATCGCCTCGCCCTGGACCACCTGGATCCCCGGTTCGCTCGTCAGCAGCTCTGCCAGATAGTTGCCGTAGAGCATGCGCGGCGCGAAGGCCTCGGCATCGCCGCCGCGCTCGGCGAACCAGCGCACGAAATGATCGGGATCGTCGGCAAAGGCGCTCATCCGCCGCGCCGGGACGTTCAGCAGATGCTCGGGCCGCGCCGTCCCATATGCGACTCCGCGGCCTGTGTTGGGGCCGCGCTCGATCAGCCGGACCGGGCCGATCCCGGCGCGGACGAGATGGAGTGCGAGAAGGGTTCCCGAGGCGCCGCCGCCGACAATCGCGACGGAGGTCACCGGATCGGCTCGACCATGTCGACCTGATCGGCGAGGCTGAGCCCGTCAAGGATGCGCGCGGTCTCGTCTCGGACCAGAAGCATCGCGCGGTGGAGCCTGCACTTGTCCTGGCTGATGCAGTTCTTGCACTGCTCCCAGGCATAGCGGCTGGCGCAGGGCAAGAGTCCGAGCGAGCCGCGGGTCAGCCGGACGATCTCGCCATAGCTGATTTCCTGCGGGGGCCGAGCGAGCCAATAGCCGCCTTCGCGCCCGCGCATCGTCTGCACGATTCCCGCGCGCCGCATCTGCGACAGGATGACGGTCAGGAACTTGGGCGGAAGGTTCTGCGCCTCGGCGATCTCGGACAGGTGCACCGGCCCTTCGCCGTAGCGGTCGGCGAGATGGAGGAGGGCCCGGATTGTGTACCGCGTCCGTTGAGAAAGCATGCGCCCGCCATGAACCTCGGGCCCATGCTTTGCAACCGTCGCGCCTTATTCGGCGGCCGCGGTCAGGATCAGCGGCTCGGTCTCCGTCTGCGCCTCCGCCTTGCGCTGCGCGTCGAGCCTGCGGAAGGCCGAGAGCGCCTGCCCCACCACCTGGTCCATATTGTAGTAGCGGTAGGTGGCGAGGCGCCCGACGAAGGTGACGTCCGGCGTGGCGTCGGCGAGCGCCTCGTAGCGCTTGAACAGCGCCTGATTCTCCGGCCGCGGGATCGGGTAATAAGGATCGCCCTCGGCCGACGGATATTCGTAGGTGATGCTGGTCTTCGCCGCCTTCTGGCCCGTCAGGTGCTTGTACTCGGTGATCCGCGTGTACGGGACGTTGAAGTCCGGGTAGTTGACCACCGCGACCGGCTGGAACTGCTCCTTGTCCTCGATCCGGTGCTCGAACCGGAGGCTTCGGTAGGGAAGCTTGCCGAAGCGGAAATCGAAATATTCGTCGATGGGACCCGTATAGACGATGTGGCCGGCGCGGACCTCGTCCTTCACGGCGCGGAAATCGGCACCGAGCAGGACGTCGATGTTCGGATGATCGAGCATCGCCTCGAACATCTTCGTATAGCCCTCGGCCGGCATGATCTGGTGCTTGTCGCCGAAATAGCGGTCGTCGGTGTTGGTCCGGGTTGGGATCCGCGCGGTCACCGCCTTGTCGAGCTCGGACGGGTCGATGCCCCATTGCTTGCGGGTGTAGCCCTGGAAGAACAGCTCATAGAGCTCGCGGCCGACCGCGTTGATGACCACGTCCTCGCTCGTCCGGATCTCGTCGACCGGCTCGGCGCGCGAGGCGAGATAGGCAGCAGCCTCCTCGTCGGTCTCCAGGTCGAGGCCGAACAGGCTGTTGAGGGTCGTCCGGTTGATCGGGATCGGCACCAGTTGCCCGCGCACCTCTGCCAGCACACGGTGCTCGTAGGGCCGCCACGCAGTGAATTGCGAGAGATAGTCGACGATCTCGTCACTGTTGGTGTGGAAGATGTGCGGGCCATATTGGTGGATCAGGACCCCGGCCTCGTCCGTGCGATCATAGGCGTTGCCGGCGACGTGCGGGCGCCGGTCGATCACCAGGACCTTGGCGTCGTGCTGACTCGCCAGCCGCTCCGCGATCACAGATCCGGCGAAGCCCGCACCGACGACGAGATAGTCGTAGCTCTTGCCGAGATGGGTCGCGACCAGATTGGGCCCGCGCTTGGTCTCGCGGCTCGCCTCTCCGATCGCCTCGCCGACCAGCCCGCGCATCCGGGCGAAGGTGATGTCCCAGCTCAGATTCGCGAGCTTGGTGTCGACCTCTGCAAGCCACTCGCCCTCGCTGCGTGACAGCTCCAGCGCGCGCTCGCAGCCGGCGATGAACTCCTCGGCGCCGTCGGCGATGATCACTGCCTCGAGATCCGAATAATGGCGGGCGACGTCGGTGATCGGAGTCGAGACGACCGGCCGGCCGCCGGCCAGATATTCCGGGGTCTTGGTCGGCGAGATGAACTTGGTTGAATCGTTGATCGCGAACGGCATCAAGGCGACGTCCCAGCCGCCGAGATAGGCCGGAAGCTCCTCATAGGTCTTGGAGCCGAGATAGAAGATGTTGGGCCGCTGCGGCAGGTCGGCGGGATCGATCTTCACCACCGGCCCAACCATCATGATCGACCATTCGGGATGGGCTTCGGCGAGCGCCGCGATCAGCTTCAGGTCCATCCGCTCGTCGATGACGCCGTAGAAGCCGAAGCGCGGCTGGCGGGTGACCGCCTGGTCGTCGGGTACGGCGTCGATCGCGCGGGCTTGCGCGAAATGGGCGCGGTCGACCGAGGAAGGAAAGGGATGGACGTTCGGGTGCCGCGCGCGCTTCGCCTCCCACAGGCTGTAGCCGCCGGTGAAGACGACGTCGGCAATGTCGAACAATTCGCTTTCGAGCGCCAACAGGCGCTTCGGCGCGAAGCGGAAATTGGCGAGCTCGTCCATGCAGTCGTAGACGGTCGCGGCGGCGTCGACGTGCCGAGAGAAGGGCAGCATCATCGGCGTGTAATACCAGCGCACGAACGGCCCTTCCTCGCCGGCCAGGAACCCGTCGAGCAGGGCCTTGAGCACCGTCTCCTTCTCCTCCTCGCCCATGCCCTCGGGCAGGGACGGGGTGACAACGACGACTCCCGTCTCGGCGCACGTGCGGATTCCGAGCGCGGGCTCACAGCCCTCAAGCGCGTTTTCGGGCTCTTCCCAGAAGATGACCCGGCGCTCTTCGGCGAAGCGGCTCATCAGATGCTGCGGGCGCTGAAAGACGAAATTCCACCGCAGGTGGGAGAAGCAGATCAGGTTGTGGTCGAAGGTTCGGGTTTCAAACTGGCTCTGCCCCAGGGACGAGGCGGTGGATAGCTGGATCAACGGTGCGCCCTCGTGGATGTTTATTCTGCGTTCACGGTGAACCCGCGCGTTCCGAGTCGGGTTCCCGCAGTGCAGCATCATTCTGACTGATCGAGGTTAGCCCCCAATTGTCTGACTTTACGGGAAAAGTCTGCGGCCGCCTCGCCGGCCTTCCAACCTCCTGCGCTTCCGTCTAAATCCCCTAATATGTCTGATAAATCGATTCCCGCCTTCAGTGTCGATGCCGTCGCGGACGATGGCGGAACGCGTTTTGGCGTGGCCCTCGCCGATACCGGCGAAACCCGCATCTATGAGGTCGAAGGCGGCGAGCAGGCGCATTACAGCGACTTCTTTCGCGCCCTCCACCGCGATTTCGGAACGCGCATGCCCCACGCTTATGAGGAGCCGTCCGACGCCGCCGAGGACGGGCTGCAGTGGCGGCCGCTGATCACCGAGAATCTGAGTCCGAAAATCCTCTCCGGCTATGGTGACCCGGCAGTGCTCAAGACCAATGAGGGCTGGGTCCTGGTCGCGACCTCGAACGACGCGCCGGACGCCTTCCCGATCCTTCGCTCGCACGATCTCGAGCATTGGACCCACGAAGGCTTTGTCTTCCCGGAAGGCGAGACGCCGGAATGGACCGCGACCGGGATCAAGGTCGCGGACTTCTGGGCCCCGGAGATGGCCAAGGTCGGCGACGAATATTGGGTCGTCTACACGGCGCGCGAGAAATCGAACGCGCTCGCCATCGGCCTCGCCAAGGCGCCGAGCCCGTTCGGCCCGTGGCGCGATCTCGGCCATCCAATCGTGACCGGCGGCGTCCTCCTCTTCCCGCCCGCCGACCCGGACGCGCCGAAGCCGGCGATGAGCGGCGGAGTCATCGACTCGCACATTCTCGTCGATGCGGAGGGCCAGCCCTGGCTCTACTGGAAGCGCGACTCCAATGGAATCTGGCCGCGGCCGCTCGCCGGCCTGCTGCGCGAGGCGCCGGAGCTGATCGACGAGATGTTCGAGAGCGAGCAGGACCGGCTGACCGCCGCCTTCGCCGCCGCGGTCCAGCCCTGGGCGAACACGCGGCGCCCGCTCGAGCGCTTCTTCCTGATGCAGCCGCTGATCGAGGCGGTGCTCGGCTCATGGAACCGCGTGCGCGAGGTTCTGGAGCGCTCCGGGAAGGGCGAGATGATCCTCGACGCGATGAAGACTCCGATCTTCGCCCAGCGCCTGACCGCGGACGGTACTGCGCTGATCGGCGAGCCGACGCAGGTTCTCGCCAACGATCTCGATTGGGAAGGCCATCTGATCGAGGGCCCGTGGGTGACCCGCCAGGCGGGGCGCTACTGGCTCTTCTACGCCGGCAACGATTTCTCGACCCCCGCCTACGGGATCGGCGTCGCCGTCGCCGACCATCCGCTCGGCCCCTTCGTCAAGCAGCCCAAGCCGCTCCTGAAGTCCAACCGGACCTGGTGGGCGCCGGGCCACGCCTCGGTCGCGCCCGGGCGCGACGGCACGCCGCAGCTCTTCTTCCACGCTTTCTTCCCCGGACAGGGCGGCTACAACGCCTTTCGCGCCCTGCTCACCGCCCGCCTCGAATTCGGGCCGGACGGGGTGAAGCTCGGCTGATCAGTCGAACGCAGCTTTCAGTTCGTCCAGCCACGGCGCCGCGGTGCCGTCGCTCGGGGCGCGCCAGTCGCCGCGGGGGCTGAGCGCGCCCCCGGACGAGACCTTGGGCGCATTGGGCATGGCGCTGCGCTTGTACTGGCTGATCTGGAAGAAGCGGTAGAGGAAGACCTCCAGCCACTTGCGGATCGTCGCCAGATCGAAGGTGCCCTTCAGCGCATCCGGATAGCCGGCGGGCCACTGGCCTTTGTCGACGTCCTTCCACGCCTGCCAGGCGAGGAACGCTACCTTGGACGGCGGCTGGCCGCTCCGCAGGATGTGGAACAGGAAGAAATCGTGCAGCGCATAGGGGCCGATCGTGTCCTCGGTCGATTGCATCTCGCCCTGGTCCGAGGCCGGGATCAGCTCCGGCGAAATCTTGGTTGCAAGGATCGCCTCGAGCGTGCGGTTGGTTGCCGGATCGAACTGGCCGGACTTCACGGCCCAGCGGATCAGATATTGGATCAGCGTCTTGGGAACGCCCGCATTGACGCCGTAATGGCTCATCTGGTCGCCGACTCCGTAGGTCGACCAGCCTAGTGCCACCTCGGAGAGATTGCCGGTGCCGACGACGAAGCCACCGCGCTGGTTGGCGAGACGGAACAGATAGTCGGTGCGAAGGCCCGCCTGCACGTTCTCGAAGGTGATGTCGTAGACCGGCTCGCCCTTGGCGAAGGGGTGGCCGATGTCGGTCAGCATCTGCATCGCTGCAGGCTTGATGTCGATCTCCTCGCCGACGATGCCGAGCGCCTTCATCAGCGCCCAGGCATTGCCCTTGGTCGTCTCGCCGGTGGCGAAGCCGGGCATGGTGAAGCCGAGGATGGTCGAGCGCGGGAGCTTCAGGAAGTCGCAGGTCTTGGCGGCGACGATCAGAGCGTGGGTCGAATCCAGGCCGCCCGAGACCCCGATGACGAGATGCTTGCCCTTGGTCGCCATGAAGCGGCGGGCGAGGCCCTGGACCTGGATGTTGAACGCCTCGTAGCAATCGGCGTCGAGCTGCTCGGGCCGGTTCGGGACATAGGGGAAGCGGCGCAGGCGCCGGAGGAAGCCGACGTCCTTCAGATGCGGCTTGTGCGCAAAATGGATTCGGCGGGCGCTCTTCTCCGGATGGCCGGCGGCAACCGCATTGTCGTTGAAGGTGGGCATCCGCATCCGCTCGAGCCGTAGGCGCTGGACGTCGATGTCCGCGGCGCAGAGCTCGGGCTCCATGTCGAAGCGGCCGGAATCGCAGAGGAGTTCGCCCATTTCGTAGATCGAGCCCTGGCCGTCCCAGGCCAGATCCGTGGTGCTCTCGCCGGGGCCCGACGCCGCATAGACATAAGCGGCGCAGCAGCGGCTCGATTGCGAAGCGCAGAGAAGCTTGCGCTCGTCCGCCTTGCCGATCGTGATGTTGGACGCCGAGAGATTGCAGAGGATCAGCGCCCCGGCCAGCGCGCCGACGGTCGAGGGCGGCTGCGGCGCCCAATAATCCTCGCAAATCTCGACGTGGAAGATGAAGTCGTCCAGATCCTCGGCCGCGAAGATCAGGTCGGTGCCGAACGGCACGATCTCGCCGGCGACCGCAATGTCGATGCCGTTGAGGCCGATGCCCGAGACGAACCAGCGCTTCTCATAATATTCGCGGTAATTGGGGAGGAAGCTCTTCGGCACCACGCCGAGGATGCGGCCGCGCGAGACGGCGAGGGCGCAATTGTAGAGCCGGCCGTTCCGCCGCAGCGGCGCGCCCACCACGAAGACCGGGCCGAGCTTCGCAGTCTCGTCGCGAAAGCGCGCTATCCCGTCCTCGACCGCGTCGAGGAAGGCCTCCTGCAGGAACAGGTCGTCGACCGAATAAGAGGAGATGTTGAGCTCCGGATAGACGACCAGGTCGACGCCCTTGCCGTCCGCCTCGCGGGCGAGCGCGATCGCCTGATCGACGTTGAAGGTGACGTCGCCGGCCGATCCGACCGGGCTCGCAGCGGCGACCCGGACGAAGCCGTGGCGGTGGATCGATTCGAAAGGCGGCCTCTTCACAGCATCTCCGTCATCATTTCGACCGCGACCTGCATACACGCGATCCGGGTCGCTCCGCGACCCACCGGGCCGAAATGCTCCTCGCGGTGCGCGGTGATCCTGCCGGCGCGGGCGCAGGCGAAGTGGACGAGGCCGGGCTCGTCGCCGGCGTCGGCGAAGCCGGTGATCGCGAGCGCGATATGGGCGCGCGAGCGCTCAAGCGCCCCTTCCGCCATCGCGACCGCCACCTCCCGCGACACCGCGCCCTTCTCGTCGATCAGGTCGAGCGGGATTCCGAGCATCTCGTTCTTGGCCTCGTTCGTGTAGGTGACGAAGCCGCGATCGAAGGCGTGGGCGACGCCCTGAACGTCGGTGAGAAGCGAGGCGAGCATGCCGCCGGTGCAGCTTTCGGCGGTCGCGAACATGAGGTCGCGCTCGCACGCCTTGTCGAGCAGCCGGCGCGTCGCTTCCTCGGTCTCCTCGGGGAGCACTGGGGAGAGGGTCTCAGTCGTCAAGCAGCGGGCCCTTTACGGCAGGTCGCCAAGGAACCGGTCCCTAGCCCCGAATGTTCCAGAGGCCAAACGAGGAGGATATTCTCATGGTCATCGGCAAGAAGGACGCGACCCATTTGCTGGCGGACGATCACCGTCGGGTCGAGGCGCTGTTCGAGCAGTTCGAGAAGGCGAGCGGCGACGGCCGCAAGGAGCGGCTCGCGCGCGAGATCTGCACCGAGCTCAAGATCCACACGATGCTGGAGGAGGAGATCTTCTATCCGGCGCTCCGCGGCAAGATTTCCGACGACGATCTCGACGAGGCCTATGTCGAGCATGACGGCGCGAAACTGCTGGTCAACGAGATCGAGGCCGGCGGTGCCGACGAGGAGTTTTACGACGCCAAGGTGAAAGTCCTGCAGGAGCAGATCGAGCACCATGTCGAGGAGGAAGAGAAGCAGCGCGGCAATATCTTCCAGCAGGCGCGCGCGACCGATGTCGACCTGGAGGCGCTCGGCGCTCAGATGGAGGCGCGCAGGGCCGAGCTGATGGAGATGGCCGAGGCGGGCGGCCTTCCGCCGGCACAGCCCGCCACGATGCAGCACGAGGGAGCATGAGGATGAAGCGCAGCACCGTCTTGGTCGCCGCCGCGACCGGCGCGGTCGCCGCAGTGGCCGCTGCCTTGTTCACCCGCCGCTGGTTCCGGGGCGACGATGACGAGATCTTCGCGCCGGCCCTGGCGCGCGGCACCCGCCCGCCCGGCCCGGTCGGAACCTCCAGCGCCGCCCGCCAGGCCGGCGCGGAGGCGATGCGCGATCCGCCCAAGAGCTGGTCCAAGGTCGACGAAGCGGCGGATGCCAGCTTCCCCGCCAGCGATCCCCCGGCCTTCGCTCCCCACGTGGACTGAACGACCCCACCGGCTGAGATAGGCGCGCCCAATGCGGGCGCGCCAATCCTGCGGCGAAGAAGCGGAAGGCCGTCCAATTTCTGTCAGAGACGCCGTTGGTGCGCGCGCCGGCTGAAGAGGTTTCGCGCGCCCGGGAAGTTTGCGATGGCGGGCAACGGCTTCGCGAGGAGATTCCAATGGCAGGCAGGATCCATGTCGGGATCGGCGGGTGGGATTATGAGCCTTGGCGCGGGACCTTCTACCCGGCCGGCCTCGCCAAGGCGAAGCAGCTCGAATTCGCCTCGCGGGCGCTGACTGCGATCGAGGTCAACGCGACCTTCTACCGGCTGCAGAGCGCGGATTCATTCGCGCGGTGGGCAGCGACGGTTCCGGACGGCTTCAAGTTCGCGATCAAGGGCTCGCGCTTCTGCACCAACCGCAAGATCCTCGGGGAGGCGGGGGAGGCGATCGGGCGCTTCTGCGGCCAGGGGCTGGACGCGCTCGGCGACAGGCTCGGCCCGATCCTGTGGCAGCTTGCCGGGACCAAGAAATTCGATCCCGACGAGATCGCCGCTTTCCTCGCCCTGCTCCCGCGCGAGGTCGGCGGCAGACCGCTCCGCCACGCGATCGAGGCGGAGCAT
This sequence comes from Pseudomonadota bacterium, assembly GCA_023390415.1. GTDB lineage: Bacteria > Pseudomonadota > Alphaproteobacteria > Sphingomonadales > Sphingomonadaceae > Allosphingosinicella. The sequence goes on from JAEWCW010000053.1 coordinate 23,410, forward strand.
GAGAGCTTCCGCGATCCCCGCTTTGCTGCGCTTGCATCCCAGGCCGGCGTGGCGCTCGCTTATCCCGAGCCGGCGCCCGGCGGCGGCTTTGTCTATGCCCGGTTCAAGCAGGCGCGCGAGGACGAGCCGCTCGGCTACACGCCGGCCGAGCTTGACGCCCTGGCCGCCAGAGCGCGAGCCTGGGCCGATTCGGGCCTCGACGTCTTCTTCTTCTTCATCGGCGCAGCCAAGGTCCGCAATCCGGCCGCCGCCCAGGCCCTGATCGCGCGGCTCAGCGCCGCGTGAACATGGCTTCACCCGGCTCGTTGCCCGAGGAGCCTACGGCGCCGCGCATGGTCGATGGGTCTGCCATCTGAAGGTCGAAATTGTCCGGCGCATACGGCCCGGCGCCGGCCAGGACCTGCGGGTCTGAACAGCGGATCGCGATCTGCGAGTCGCCGGAGATTCCGCATTGCTCGCGGACCCGGCCATTCCCTTCCGGCGTGCGATAATCGACGGTGAGCGTGCCGGCGCCGCCGCGCGCGTCGAGATCGCCTTGGTAGATTCCGCCCTCGGTGCTGAACACGACCCGCCAGCTGCCGTCGGTCGGTCGAGCCTGGGCTTCGACCCGGACCGCCGCATTACGGGCACGGGCGCGGAGCTCTCCAACGACGATTCCGGCCACGGCAAGGGCAAGCACCGGGAGAGCGAAGGCGAGGGCGGCCGGCATTGACGTTCCCCCGCTCGTGCCCGCGCGCACGCCCTGCTCGGCATGGGCGCGGTAGAGCCGGTCGCCCGAACGGCCCAGCCAGAGGGCGACTCCGACGAAGGCCGCGAGCAGGACCAGCAGGATCCAGCTCTGGAAGAGCGCCGCGAGCCCGATCGCAATGAGGAGTGCGGCGACCGCCGCAGCCGGACGCCACATCTTCCGGTAGCCGAGCCAGCCCAGGCCGAAGAGCAACGCCGCCTTGTTCCACGGCCGCGGCGCCTGCCAGGCCTGGAGATACTCGTCCGCATTGGGGCCGACGAAACTGCGCAGCGCGGCCTCGCTCACTGGGGGAGGAG
>JAEWCW010000065.1 GCA_023390415.1 Pseudomonadota bacterium
GCCGACATGGTCGAGCAGACGCCGGTCCGCACCTATGTCGTCGAATATCGCGAGCCGTCGAAGAACGGAAAGCCGGGCAAGCTGGTCGGCGCCTGTTTGAGCGACCAGCAGGGCGACGGGCTGTCGATGATCTACAGCTTTTTCGACGTCGGTCCCGGATCGCGCAAGGGCCTCGGCACCTACATCATCCTCGACCATATCGTCCGCGCGGCGCGGGCAGGGCTGCCCTACGTCTATCTCGGCTATTGGGTCGAAGCCTCGCCGCGCATGGCCTATAAGGCCCGCTTCCGGCCGCTCGAGAAGCTGGGCCCCGGCGGGTGGCGCCGATTCGAGCCCGAGCAGCCGGAGCTGCCGCTGGTCTGAGCGGCGCGAACCGGCGCGGGAGGCACTTCTGGGGGTCAATCTCAACGAGAGCTGGCGCACGCCGCTGCAGGCGGAGTTCGACAGCGCCTATATGGCGGAGCTTCGCGCTTTCCTGATCGCGGAGAAGGCCGCCGGACGGCAGATCTTCCCGAAGGGCGGCGAGTGGTTCCGCGCGCTCGACCTCACGCCGCTGGAGGAGGTCAAGGTCGTCATCCTCGGCCAGGATCCGTATCACGGGCCCGGCCAGGCGCACGGCCTGTGCTTCTCGGTGCGGCCGGGGACGCCGCTGCCGCCGTCGCTCCGCAACATCTACAAGGAGATGGCGAGCGACCTCGGAATCGCGCCGGCCAGCCACGGCCATCTCGAACATTGGGCGCGCCAGGGCGTGCTCCTGCTCAACAGCGTGCTCACCGTGCGGATGGCGGCGGCCGCCTCGCACCGGGAGCGCGGCTGGGAGCGGTTCACCGATGCGGTCGTCAGGCTGGTCGCGGCCAAACCGGAGCCGGTCGTGTTCATGCTATGGGGAAGCTACGCCCAGAAGAAGGCCGCCTTCGTCGACGACGTCGCGCGCGGCGGGCGGCATTTGGTGCTCAAGGCGCCGCACCCGTCGCCGCTCTCGGCCCATGGCGGCTTCTTCGGATGCCGTCATTTCTCGAAGGCGAACGCCTTCCTCGAGGCGACGGGGCGCGGCGCGATCAACTGGGCACTGCCCGCTTGCGCCGCGCCCGAAGCGGATCAGACGGGATTGAACTCGCCGCTGATGCGGAGCTCGATCTCGTCGCCGACGGCGGGGACGCCGTAGGTCATCCCGAACTCGCTGCGGCGGATCGTGCCGGTGGCGGAGAAGCCGGCGGTATAGACGCCGGCCATGTTGTCGCCCGCCGCGTTGAAGACGACGTCGAGGGTGAGCGGCCGGGTCACCCCGCGCAGCGTGAAATCGCCGGTGACGAGCGCCGTGCGCGGCCCCGTCTGCCTCACCTCGCGCGAGACGAAGGTCGCGGTCGGGTGGGCGGCGACGTCGAAGAAGTCGGCGGAGCGCATGTGCGTGTCCAGCGCGTCGTTATGCGTGGCGACCGAGGCGAGGGCGATGGTCGCGGTCAGCCGGCTCCGATCCGGGCGTGCCGGATCGAGGGTGAGGCGGGCGTCGAAATCGGTGAACTCGCCGGTGTAGGTCGAGAACCCGAAATGCGAGACCGACCACAGGATCTTCGCATGGCTCTTGTCGAGCTTGTAGACGCCGGCGCGGACCTGCGGCGCTGCCTGGGCGGTTGCGGCGGGCTGGGCCTCCGCGAAGGCGGGGCCCATCGAGAGGACGGCCGGGGCGGCGACGGCAACGGCCGCTGCCGCGACTCCGGCAAAGAGGAACTTGCGCATGACTTCTCCCATGAATTTCGGGTGGCGGGCGGCCGGATAGGGCCAGTTTGAATTCCGGATACCGGGGAGGACGCGGTTTCGGAAGACGGAGCCGCTGCATCTGGATGTTGCGTGATCCGCAACGCCGTAGATTCACCGGGCGCCGACGTGGGAACCGGCGCGGGCGCCGCGCTTTATGCCGATGCGTCTGGCCGGCCGTCCCGTCCGGGCCGTCGGCGCCTGACAGCATCCAAGGGAGGATTATTGATGAAGCTGATTTCGACCACCGCGCTCGCCGCGGCGCTGCTGACCCTCACCGCCTGCGGCGGCGGGGCCGACGACCGGGCCGCGGAGAATGTCGAGCAGGCGGGCGAGAACGCCGCCGACGCCCTTCGCGACATTGCCGACAATACGCAGAACGAGCAGGTCGCCGACCGCCTCGAGGACCAGGCGGACCGGGTCGAGGAAAGGGCCGACGACAAGGCCGACCAGATCGATCGCACCGACAATGCCGCCGCCGAGACCCCGGCGATCAACGGCATGTAGAGCGGGCGGACCCCGCGCATCAGGGAAGGGGCGTCCGAGCTAGGGCGGGCGCCCCTTCTTCATGTCCGCCGGGCGGCGTTCAGCGGCGCGGCTGACCGCCCTGTTCAAGGTCCCGGCTCATCGCGCGGCGGATGTCGGCGCGCTGGCGCTGCGCGCCCTGATAGGCGGGCGTTGCATAGAGTCCGCGAAGGTAAGCGAGATCCCATTCGGTGATGCTGGCCGGGACCAGCGCGTCCATCGGCGCCTCGAGCACGGTCAGCACCGAATTGGCGCTCTGCGGAAGCCCTTGCGGCCGGATCGGCGCATAAGCGCGCATCGCCGCATAATCGCCGACCTGAGTGGTGGTCAGCCCGGCAAGCGACCGGGCCTCGATCACCACCACGGCTGCAAGGATGACCGGCCGGACCGTCATGCTGATGCGCGACGGCGCGACCGGAGTTGAGACGATTTCGACGCCCAAATCCTCGTCATAGCCGAGCGGCTGTCCGTTCCGGTCGACGCGGGCGGAAAGGTGCCAGGCGGTGGCCGGTCCTCGCTCGGCCGGAATCTCGATCATCTGGTTGAACGCGTTTCGGAAGTAGATCGGATGGCGCTCGCGCAGGGCGCGGATCATCTCCGCCTTATCGGGCGCGATCAAGACGAGCACGTTGGGCCTGCAATCCGGGGCCGCGAGCGGGAGCGGCACAGCGTGGGCGACCTGGCGCATCCGCGCGGCGATGGCCCGATTCTGCGCCTCCGAGAGCCCGACCGCAGCCGGGCAGATTTCGGCGCTGTCGAAACGGCCCATCGGATCGCTGCCGGCAATGTTCTCCAGCGCATCGACGAACTGTCGGATCTGGCGCTCCCGGACGGCCGGATCGGCGATGACGACGATGTCCGAAGTGTCGCCAGTGCCGGGCTGAGCGGGTGCCGCGCTCGGCGCAGGCTGGGCGACGGCAGTCGCAGTGGATGCCAAAGCCGAAAGCAGGAATAACCGGATGCGCATCTCAACCCCTCCCCAGGTGTCGTGATCGCCGCAGGCTATACCTTCAGCGCGATTCTAACAAGTGTTCAAATATTCGTGCACTAACACTTCTTCAGATCAGCGACCGTTCATTTGGCGTTCATCTTTGCGATGAGGTCCCGGAGCCGATATTAGTTTCCGCTCGGGCGAACCGGAGTCGCGGCGGCAGGTCCGACGACCGTGGTCCAGGGCAGGACGCGCCATGACCGGACCAGGCCTTCCGCGACATAGGGATCGGCCTCGGCGAAAGCGCGTGCCGAGTCAGGATCGGTGAAAATGAGCAAGGCGGATTCCACCGGATCGCCGACCGCGCCGCCAAGGAGCAGATCGCCCGCGTCAGCCACCTTCCAGGCCAAGGCGAGATGCGCGTCGCGATAGGCGGGGCGGCGATCGAGATAATCGGGCGAAAGATCGTAGGAGAGCAGGTAGTGGGGCATGTGCGGGAGCTCCGAGACAAAGGATTTTCCGATGCGGATGCGCGGGCCTATGGCATTGGCGGTGGAAGGAGAAGGGCGCGATGACGGCCTCGAGCGAGATCGACGCGAAGATCGCGGCGCTAGGCGACTGGCGGGGCCAGGTGCTGGGGCGGCTGCGGGCGCTGATCGTGGCGGCCGATCCGGAGATCGCCGAGACTGTGAAATGGCGTAAGCCGAGCAATCCAGCCGGCGTGCCGGTGTGGGAGCGCGGCGGGATCCTCTGCACGGGCGAGGTCTATCGCGACAAGGTGAAGCTGACCTTCCCCAAGGGCGCGCAGCTGCCGGACCCGGCCCGCCTGTTCAACGCCAGCCTGGACGGCAATGCGCGCCGCGCGATCGACCTGTTCGAAGGCGACGAGCCGGACGGCGAGGCGCTCAAGGCGCTGGTCCGCGCGGCGGTGGCCGCGAACGGCTAGCGCGGTCGCGTCACATCCTCTCGCCCGGCAGGCGGCTGGCCTGCCTCACCCAGGATTCGAACTGCACCTCGTCGAAGGCGCCTTCATGGATGTCGAGATAGCGCACGTCCGGGTGCTTGGATGTGCCGGGCGGAACCGGATCGAGCGCGGTTCCGCGGAAGAAGGTGACCTTCACATAGCGGGCGAAAACGTGGAAGCTGAGGAACCAGCCTTCCTTGTCCGGCGCGCCGTAGAAGGGCGAGTTCCACTTCACCGCCTTGCGCACGCCCGGGACGGCGCGCACGACGATCGCGTCGATCCGGCGCCCGACCTCGCTCTTCCAGCCCGGCATTGCGGCGATATAGGCCTGGACCGGGGCGTCGCCCTCGCCCTTCGGGATCTGCGGGTTGCCGCCGGAGAGGAGCTTAACCGTGTCGGCCATCGCCTTGCCTCAGGCCGGTGCGGCGCAGCCGGTGCGCTGCTCGCCATTGACGATCAGCTCGGCCGCCATCGGGTAGCGCCGGTCGGACATGCCGTCCGAGCAGCCCGGCTGGGCGCGGGTGGTGAGCTCGAAGCGGCGGCCGCCGAGCGCGCCGGACCAGGTGCCGCCGTTCGCGGTCGCCGAGTAGCGCGTCCAGACGCGGGTGCCCGCCTGGTCGTCGGGGTGGGAGTAAGTGACGCAGCGGCCCTCGATCCGGGCGCCCCAGAAGGGCTCGGTGCCCACCGCGCGAAGCGGCGCGACCTGGAGGCGCTCGTTGCCCTGGACCAGGCAGGCGCTGACCCCGGCAGTGCTGGTGGGCGGCGGCTGGGCGGCGGCGCCGGTGCAGGCGGCGGCGAACGACCGGGCGAGCTCCGCCGGCGGAGCCGGGTGCGGGCCGCTATTCTGGGACCCGTAATTGACCGCGACCGGGCCGGCGACGAGGGCGGCGAGATTGGCGGGGAGGGCGCCTTCGCCTGTGACTCCGCCGCGCTGGCGGTCGCCCCGTGTGTCGGCGACCAGGGCGACGACCTCGCCGCCGCTGCCGACCGACATCCGTTCCTCGCTGCCCACGGGACGGAAGCCGGGGACGTTGACGATCAGGCGCCTCGCATTTGCGGGACAGAAGAGCCGCACGGTCGTCGTGTCGGGGGCGGAAAGCAAGGCGAGGGCCGTGCCTTCGCCGCTCGACTGCAGGTCCCAGCCAGCGTCCGGCCCCGCTTGGGCCGCATTGGTGGGGGCAGCCGGCGCGGCGGCGTTGGCGACGGCATTGGTGGTCTCAACCGGGCGGTCCACCGTGTCGCAGGCGGCGATGGCGAGCAAAGAGGCGGCGACGGTGCCGTGAAGGCGCATGTCTCTCTCCGGTGTCGGGGCGCGTCGGCGGGACTTCCCGCGAGGTGAACTCGAAACGCCGGCGTGCGGTTGCAGTTGAACCCGCGCGGCCAGCGCGGGCGAGCGCGGCGGGCTGAGGCGGGGTCAGGCGCCGGGACCGACATAGACGAACGCCCGCAGCCCCGAGACGAGAGCGACCTCGATCCGGGCATAGACGTCCACCTCGTAGGCGTCCGTGGCCGCGAGCTCGGCCGCGGTGAGGCGGAAGACGGTGCCGGCGATGCGATCGGACGGATTGCCGGTGCGGCAGGCGATGCGATGCTCGGAAAGCCCGCTGATCGCGATCACGCCCGGATCGCTGATGGCGAGCGGCCGCAGCGCGAAGCCCGCAAGCGCGTCCGGTTCCCCCTCGAGCAGCCGCCCGTAGGTCGCCTGCTGGACCGTGGGCAGCTGCAGCGTCCCGTAGGAGAAGAGCGGGAAGGTCGGCTCGGACAGCGTCGCCATCGCGCCGCAGCCTATCATCGCCGGCCGCCACAGCCCAGACCGACGACCGTTTCGTGCCCGCCACGATTTGCGGTTGCGGCGCCGCGCGCCTTCCCGCAGTCTCCTCCACGGGCATGGAGGCGAGGCGGATGGCGCTCCCCTGGAACAGGCCGCACAAGGACCGGATCTTCATCAATTACCGCCGCGGCGATGCCGGCGGCTTCGCCGGCCGCCTGGCCGACAGCCTCGCCGCCTATTTCGGGCCGGAGCGTGTGTTCCGCGACGTTACCGGGATCGACTACGGCCACGATTTCGAGCGCGTGATCGACGAGAAGCTCGGCCAATCGGGCGCGATGGTGGCGCTGATCGGCGAGCGCTGGAGCGGCACGACCGACGACAGCGGCCTGCGCCGGCTCGACGATCCGGGCGACTATGTGGTCCGCGAGATCTCGGCCGCGCTGCGCAGCGGGATCCCGGTGATCCCGGTGCTGATCGGCAATGCGCCGATGCCGCGGCCGGAGGAGCTCCCGCAAAGCCTCGCCGAACTGAGCCGGCGCAACGCGATCACCGTCACCGACGAGCGCTGGGACTTCGACGTCCGGCGCCTCGCCAAGGTGATCGCGATCGACGTTCCGGGATCGGTGGCGCAGCGGCGGCTCGACGCGCTTCGGGCGGCGGCGATCGCCCTCTTGGTCGCGGCGGGCGCCGTCGCGACGATCGCCTTCTGCGCGGCGCTGCGCGGGGGGACTCCGCCCGAAGAGGGGCTGATCGGCGCCGGCTTCACGCCGCTCGTCTCGGCGATCCCGTTCATCGCGATCATCCTTGCAGGCGCGCTCATCCTCAGCGCGCTGCCGCTGATCGAGGAGGCGAAGCGCCGCCATGCCCGGGCAGCGGTCGCGCTCTCCGCGCTCGGGACGCTCGCCGCCTTCGTCACCTACACGCTCACCAACGTCGCCCAGCCCTCGTGGAGCCTGGTCGTCAATTTCGCCGCCTCGACGATCCTCACCTTCGCGCTCCTGGCGCTGATCGCGCTGGCGGGCTTTCGCGCGCGCTAGGCGGCAGTGTATCGCGGGACGCAACCGCCAAGGAGGCACAGTGGCCGGACATCGGATCTATGGGACGAAGGTGGCGAGCGTTTATCCGCATTATGTCGCCAAGGCCGAGAAGAAGGGACGGACCAGGGCCGAGGTCGACGAGATCATCTCCTGGCTGACCGGATACGATCCCGAGGCGCTTGCAGCGACGCTCGCAGCGGGGACGGATTTCGAGACCTTCTTCGCCGAGGCGCCGCGGCTCAATCCGGCGCGCGAGACGATCACGGGCACGATCTGCGGGGTGCGGATCGAGGCGATCGAGGAGCCCTTGATGCGCGAGATCCGCTATCTCGACAAATTGATCGACGAACTGGCGAAGGGCCGGCCGATGGCGAAGATCCTGCGCGCGGGGTGACTCGGCGCTAGAACAGCCGGCCGCCGTTCGGCACCGGGTGCGACGGCTGGACCAGGACGACCTTGCCGTCGGAATCGGGGAAGCCGAGCGTGAGCACTTCCGAGCGCACCGGGCCGATCTGGCGCGCCGGGAAGTTGACCACCGCGGCGACCTGGCGGCCGGGCAAGTCCTCGAGGCGGTAATGTTCGGTGATCTGCGCGGACGAGCGCTTGCGGCCGATGGCGGGGCCGAAATCGATCTCCAGGATGTAGGCGGGCTTGCGCGCCTCGGGGAAGGGATGCGCGGCGACGATGGTCCCGACGCGGACGTCGACGGCGAGGAACTGACCGAAGGCGATCTCCGGCGCTGGCGGCGAAGTTGGGTCGTGGGTCATGTGCATGAGTGGGCTCTGGTTCGGTCGGGGCGATGGGCGGTTCAGTCGATGATGTGGTTGTGGCCGTCGGCCTCGAGCCGGGCGAGTCCGTCCTTCATCGCCTGGAGCTGCTCCGGGGAATGGCCCTCCCATTCAGCGACCTCGCCGACGATGCGCAAGGGCTCGCGGGAGCGGTAGGATTGGGTCGGACTGCCGGGAAATTTCTTGTCGGTGAGGTTCGGATCGTCCTCGAACGGTCCGGTCGGCTCGACCAGATAAATCCGTTCGCGACCCTCGCCGCGGGCGAGCTCGGCGCCCCAGACCGCCGCGTCGAGCGTGGCGGAGAAGTAGATCCAGGACAGCTTGCGGTCCGCGAAATTCGACTGGAAGCCGGGCGAGAGCAGGTCGCTTTCCGACAGGTCGGCGCGGGTGCCGTGGTAGAAAGGCGGCGTCGCGCCCGCGGCGTAGGTCATGCGCTGCTCCTCATGGACCAATGTGAACCCGGCGTGCCGGCGCGCGCTCCCCCAGGGGAAGCGCGCACCGCCGCGCCCCGTTCCTCATTCGATATAATAGCCCGCGACCCGCCAGCCGTCGGCTTCCCGGGCGAGCGTAAGGGTCTCGACCGAGTCCGCCTGGTTGTTGGCGAAGCGGGTGCGGAAGCGGACGAGCTGCAGGCCGGCGGGCGGGGCCGGGATGCTCTCCTCGCCGGTCAGGGTGCGCGAGAGGACCCGGCCGAGCGGCACGCGCCCCTGGAGCGAGGCCGACTGCCACGCCTCGACCGTGTTGAGCTGGCGGAACGAGGATGCGGTGGCGGCCCAGCTCTCCGTCCAGTTGCCGGCATCGACCAAAGCGAGGAAGCGAAGCGCGGCCTCCGGCGCCGAGGAGCGGGCG
>JAEWCW010000107.1 GCA_023390415.1 Pseudomonadota bacterium
CCGCCATCCTCGCTTATGTCGGCAAGGCGATCGTCGGCATGGTCGATTGGGACCTCGGTGTTCAGCAGGCGATCGATCTTCCGAACCTGATCGCGCGCGGATCAACCTTCAACGGGGAAGCCGGCAAGTTTGCGCCGGGCGTGGTCGAGGCGCTACGCGCGCGGGGAATCGACGTCCGCCCAGGCCAGGGTGAGGATTCGGGGCTGCACGGCGTGTTCCTGCGCGGCGGCCGAACCGACGGCGGCGCCGACCCGCGGCGCGAGGGCGTGTTCCGAATAGAAGGCGGCCGCTAGGCGGCGGCGCGGCGGAAGCCGAACAGGCGGCCGTTCCACGCTTTCTCGTGGAAGAAGAAGGCGACGGCGTTGCAGACGGGCTCGATCAGCGCGAATCCGCCGGCGATCTCGATCGAGCCGGTGAGGAGATAGCCCACGGTGAACGCCACCATCAGGTGGACGGTCAGGTAGGTGAGGGTCTTCACGAGGTCCTTGGGCATCGGCGTTCTCCAGAGTGGAGAATGCGGGCTGTTATCCTGAAGTTCCAACGACTTTGCCCGATCACTCTGATCGGCTAGCCGCCTGCACCGATCGCCTCCGAGATATTCGCGATGCCCTGGAGCGCGCAGAGCCGCTTCAGCTCGGCGGCTATCCGGCCGGCAAGCTCGGGCCCTTCATAGACCAGGGCGGAATAGAGCTGGACGAGGCTCGCCCCGGCGCGGATCCGCTCCCAGGCATCGACCCCGTTCTCGATCCCGCCGGCGGCGATCAGCGGTAGCTCACCGCCGGTCGCGCGGCGGAAATCGCGGAGCCGCTCGAGCGCGAGCGTCTTGAGCGGCGCCCCGGAAAGGCCACCCGCCTCGCCGGCATGGCTAGACTTGAGCGGCGGGCGCGAGACGGTCGTGTTGCCGACGATCAGGGCATCTACACGTCGGTCGATCGCCGTCCGCGCGATCGACTCCACATCAGCGCGCTCAAGGTCCGGCGCGACCTTGAGGAAGATCGGCATGCGGCTCTCCCCTCTCGCCTCGATCGCGGCGGCGAGCAAGGCGTCGAGCGCGCCCTCGTCCTGGAGGCCGCGCAGCCCCGGCGTGTTGGGCGAGGAGACGTTGAGCGTCAGGTAATCGGCGAGCGGGGCGAAGGTGCGCACCCCGGCGGCGTAATCGGCGATCCGGTCGGCGCTGTCCTTGTTAGCGCCGACATTGACCCCGACGATGCCGCGCGCCCGGCGGCGGCCGGCCAGCCGCGCCGAAGCGGCCGCGGCGCCGCCATTGTTGAAGCCCATGCGGTTGATCACCGCCCGGTCCTCCGCAAGCCGGAACAGGCGCGGCTTGGAATTGCCCGCTTGAGGCAATGGCGTCACCGTGCCCACCTCGACGAAGCCGAAGCCGAAGCCGAGCATCGCCTCGAACACCTCCGCATCCTTGTCGAATCCGGCGGCGAGGCCGATCGGGTTCGGGAAGGCGAGGCCGGCAACCTCGGTCTTCAGCACGGGGTCCGGCGGAGTCGGGAGGCCCGCCGGCATGATCTTCAGCCCGCGGATGGTGAGTCGATGCGCCGTCTCGGCATCGAGCGCGAAGGCCAGCGGCCTCAGGAGCGGGTAGAGCGACATCGCCGCCGCCTAGCCCCAAAAGTTGCGCCAGCCAACTTCGTCCCGGCTCGACAAGCAGGCCGTAAGCCGCGGTTAACCTTGCTGCTGCTTCTTGCCCGCATGATCTGCCAACCCTATCGCTGACCGCCGATGGCCACAGCCTTCCCTTCGCGCGCCAAGCGCATGCTGCTCACCGCGTTCAAGGTGGCAGTCTACGCCCTGGTAGCGCTGACCATCGCCGTCGTCGTCGCCGTCTCTGTCGCGGTCAGCCAATTGCCCTCTTACCAGGAGCTGACCCGCCGCGACGATCTCGGCCAGATGATCCGGGTCCGCGCCGCGGACGGAAGCGTGATCATGACGATGGGCCCGAGCTTCGGCGAGTGGCTGCCCTATGACCGCATCCCGCCGATCATGCGCGAGGCGATGATCGCGGTCGAGGACCGCCGCTTCCGGTCCCATCCCGGTATCGACCCGATCGGTACCGCCCGCGCGCTCACGGTCTGGGCGACCAGCGGCCGGAGCAGCCAGGGCGGATCAACGATCACGCAGCAGCTCGCCCGCAACATCTTCCTCGACAACAGCCGCACCTTCGGCCGCAAGATCAGGGAGGCGGTGCTTGCGCTTGCCCTCGAATGGCGCTTCTCGAAGGAGCAGATCCTCGAAATGTACCTCAACCGGGTGTATTTCGGGGGCGGCGCCTATGGCATCGATGCGGCGTCGCGCCGCTTCTTCGACCATCCCGCAAGCAATCTCTCGATCGGCGAGGCGGCGATCATCGCTGGGCTGGTCAAGGCGCCGTCCAATTATTCGCCCACCGCCGATGCCGAGGCCGCGCGCGGCCGTGCCGGCGTCGTCATTGGGCTGATGCGCGAGAACGGCACGATCACGCCCGCCCAGGCTGCGGCGACCGATCCCGCCCGGGTCCGGCTCGCAGCCGATCCGCAGCGCCAGGACAGTGCCCGCTATTTCACCGACTGGGTGCTGCCGCAGCTCGATATGCTGATCGACGAGACCGTCCAGCCGATCGACGTGTGGACCACGATCGATCCGACGATGCAGCGCATCGCACAGTCGGCGATCAACGCCAATGCGCCGCGCGGCACTCAGGGCGCTCTGGTCACGCTCGACCGCGACGGCGCGGTTCGGGCGATGATCGGGGGGCGCGATTATGCGACGTCGATCTACAATCGCGCCACCCAGGCCAACCGCCAGCCCGGCTCAGCGTTCAAGCTGTTCGTCTATCTGACCGCGCTCGAGAGCGGCTACACGCCGGATTCCTCGGTGGTCGACGCGCCGCTGACCATCTCCGGCTGGAGCCCGCGCAACGACAGCGGCCGCTATTCGGGCAATGTCAGCCTCCGCCAGGCGCTGGCTTATTCGATCAACACCGTGGCCGTCCGGCTCGCCCAGGACGTCGGCACGGGCAACGTCGCCGACATGGCGCAGCGCATGGGAATCACCACGCGCGTCGCGACCAACCCGTCGATGGCGCTCGGCACCTCCGAGGTCCGGCTGCTCGACATGACCCGCGCCTATGCGTCGGTCGCGGCCGGAGGGACCGCCGTCGTGCCGTACGGGATCCGCCGCGTGACCACCGCCGACGGGACTTTGCTCTACCAGCATCCCAACGAGCAGGGCCGCGTTCTCGTGGCGCCGCATGTCGCCGCGCAGATGACCGACCTTCTCCAGGGCGTCGTCCTCCACGGTACCGGCCGAAACGCGAATCTCGGCCGGCCGACCGCAGGCAAGACCGGAACCACCACCTCCAACAAGGACGGCTGGTTCCTCGGCTTCTCGAGCGGCCTTACCACGGGCGTGTGGATGGGCCGCGACGACAACCGCGCCGTCCCGGGCCTCGCCGGCGGGCGGGCCCCGGCCCAGGCATTCCACGATTTCATGGTTCGCGCCGTATCCAACCGGCCGGTTGAGAATCTGCTGACCGACGTTGCCGCACCCGACTGGCAAGCCGACCCGGACGGAAATTCGACCTGGGAAGATCTCGTGACCCCCGACCCGCTGGTCGATGAGGACGGGATGCCGCTCGGCCAGGAGGAGCCGCCCCAGGTGCCGCAGGAGGAGCAGCCGGCGATCATCGACCGCCCCCGCGACGTCAAGCCGCAGGAAGACGATCGGATCGACCGCGAGTGGCTCGAGCGCAGCCTGGATCGCCGTCCTCCAGCGCCCCGCCGCGATCCGCTGCCGCCTCGCCCGCGCGACCGCGACCGCGAGGTCATCAAGCCCGAGGAATGATCCGGTGAAGGCCGGCGCCGTGGCTGCGCAGCCAGTCGCGCGCCGGCCGCGGATCGGTGCCGAGCAGCCTCGCCACCTCGGCGTGGAAGGCGGGCGAATGGTTCATGTGGACGAGATGGGCGACCTCGTGCGCGACGGTTGCGATCCGGACGAAATCGGGCGCGAGGATCAGCCTCCAGGAATAACGGATCGCGCCTGACGAGGAGCAGCTGCCCCAGCGCGACTGCGGGTCGCCGACGGCAACGCGGATGACCGGGCGACCCGCCATTTCGGCAAAGCGGCGGGTCTCGCGGTCGAGCAGGTCGCGCGCGTGGGCCTTGAGCCAGCGCAGCACTCGCGCTTCCAGCCCTGCCTCCGGTCCGCCGACCCGAAGCGCCCCCTCCTCCCGCTCGATCCTTCGCGGGCGCGCCGGATCCCAGTCGATCAGATGGGGAATGCCGTAAAGCGGTACGATCGAGCCCGGCCCGATCGCGGTCGCGGGTTCGACCCGCGCGAGCTGCGCCTCGATCCACGTGCGCTGGGTCTCGGCCCAGGCGAGCGCCTTGCGCGGAGTCACGCGACGCGGGATCGTCAGCAGGACCTCCCCAGTCCGGGGATCGACGCGCAGGCGCATCGTCTTCGCACGCGGGCTGGTCTTGAGAATGAGCGGCAGGCCCGGGAGGCGATGCTCAGAGCTCACGATCGATCAGATGATGCTCGAGATCGCCGGCCTCGTCCTCGGAGATCGTCCAGCCGCGCACCGACATTCCGGCCTTGTGCACCGATTCGGGATCGCCGGTGAGCAACGGATGCCAATCGGGAAGCGGCTTGCCTTCGGCGCGGAGGCGGTAGGCGCAGGTCGAGGGCAGCCACTGGAAGCGCTCGACATTGCCCGCGTCGAGGCGGATGCAATCCGGGACGAAAGCGCGCCGCGCCCGATAGTTGGAGCAGCGGCAGCTGTGGCGGTCGAGCAGCCGGCAAGCGACGTTGGTGGCCTGGATCTCGCCGGTGAAATCGTCCTCGATCTTGTGCAGGCAGCATTTGCCGCAGCCGTCGCAGAGCGATTCCCACTCGCTCCGATCGAGCGAGGAAAGCGGGCGCTCCCAGACCGGCGCGGTCATCGCACCCAGCGGTCGAGCGCCTCGACGATTCCCGCCGGCCCCTGGTCCTCGGGGAGAAGCATGATCGGCTGGCCCTCGGGTCCGAACAGGGTGAGCTGGCGGCTGTGATCGACGAGATAAGCATCCTCGCCCTGGCCGGTCGTCCGCCGGGACGCGTAGACGCCGTAGGAGCGCGCAACCCGCGCGAGGTCTTCGGGCGCCCCGGTGAGCGCGACCGTGCGCGGGTGGAAGCGCGACGCGAATTCGCGGAGCACTTGCGGCGTGTCGCGCTGCGGATCGGTGGTGATGAAGACCGGTACGACCTTCGCGGCGCGGTCCGGATCACGCTGCTCGAACTGGCGCAGCGCCGCGTTGATCAGCGCCATGTCGACCGGGCAAACGTCAGGGCAGAAGGTGTAGCCGAAATAGACGATCGGATATTTGCCGGTGAGCTCGGTGCTGGAAAATGGTTGCCCGTTCTGGTCGGTCAGGGTGAATGGTCCGCCCATTCGCGCGCCTTCGAGCGGCACCGAACCCGGATCGGACTGACAGCCCCCGAGCGCGGCGAGGCCGATGGCGGCTGCGGCGAAGAGCTTGGGGACGGCGCGGATACGGAGATCGTTCATGGCGCCGCCAGCCATGCTTTGCTAAGCTGCTGCAATCAAGCCGGATGAATGGGGTATTGAAGCGTGACGACGAAGCGGCGACTGCTGATTGCTGGCCTGCTCGCGGTGGTGGCGGTGCCCGCCTTCGCCCAATATTCCGACAGCTACAATTTCCTGAAGGCGGTCCGCGAGCGCGACGCCTCCAAGGTCGCGACGATCATCGCCAATCCGAGCTCGGTCGCGCTCAATGCCCGCGACGGCAGCGGGGAAGGCGGGCTCCACATCGTCACCCGTGGGCGCGATGCCAATTGGGTGCGCTACCTGCTCTCGCGCGGCGCCCGGCCGGACATCCAGGACAATGACGGCAACACGCCGCTGATCATCGCTGCTCAGATCGGCTTCGCCGAGGCCGCCGAGGCGCTGCTCGAGCGCGGGGCGAACGTGAACCTGCCGAACGGTCAGGGTGAGACGCCGCTCATCTTCGCGGTCCAGCGGCGCGACCTGGCTATGGTCCGGCTTCTGCTCGCGCGCGGCGCCGACGCCAATCATACCGACAGTGCGGCGGGCCTTTCGGCGCTCGAATATGCCCGTCGCGACAATCGCTCAGCGGCGATCCTCCGCCTGCTCGAGGCGCCGCGCAACGAGCCGATTCGGATTTACGGTCCAGTTCGGTAGGCGAATTCGGCGAGGGCCGGATCGAGATCGCCGACCACGCGCCGCGCAGCGCGGCGGGCGAAGCGCAACGTCTCCGCCTTGCGCCGTGCCGGTGCGAGCTTCCTGAGCGGCGCTTCCCGAACCACCTCCGCATCGTAGCGATCGGCGACGATCAGTCCTGAAAGGTCCGGGCCGTGCGTGTCGCACTCGAACTGGCCGAGATGGAAGCCGGCCGGGACCGCCCAGTAGAAGCGGTCGCAATAATCGAGATAGTCCGGCCACTTGCAGTCGGCCATCAAGTCGGCGCGCGACACCTTGATCTCCACGATCGTGAGCAGGCCGTGGGAGTCGATCGCGACCATGTCGGCGCGGCGCCCGTTGGGCAGCGGCACCTCGCACAAGGCGAACTGGTCCTGGCGGAAGAAGAGCCGAGTCACGCCGCGCGCGACGTCCTGCGCGGCCGGCGGCCGGTCGTCGAAACAGTCGGGAACGGAGAGCGGCGAATCCATCGCCCCAATTAGAACGATTGGGGAACGCCCGGCAAGGGCGCGACTCGGCGGGTCAGCGGTAGAAGACGTGGTTGCCGACGGCTGCCAGGCGCTGCAGGCGCCAACGCGGATTGACGTAGCGCGCATGAAAGAAGAGCGCGTCCGAGACCGGGCTGTCGGCGCGGTCGTCGAGCGCGATATGCGCGATCGCGACGGCGTTGCGCCACGCCTCGGTGTGGCGCGGCGGCGACGGGATCCGGCCGCCGCGGACGAAGGAGAATTGGCTGCGCTGCGTGATCACGCCGCACAGAGTGTCGGCGAAGCGGCCGGAGTGGGCGCGGTTGATGATCACCTCGGCGACGGCGAGCTGGCCGGCGAAGGGCTCGCCGTTCGATTCGAAATAGACGGCCGAGGCAAGGCAATCCGCCTGCTCGTCGCGGGCCTCGTCGTCGGCATATTGGGCGACGAGCTGGGCGAGCGGGCGGGGCTCCTGGGGGACCAGCTCGGGAAGCTCCACAGTGCGGCCGATCGCCTCTTCGAGGCTGTCGATGCCGGGGACTGCGGCCTTCGTGGACACGGCGATGACCGCGCCGCCCTCGTCGGCGGCGAATGCGGGCTGGGCGAACAGGGCGCTTGCTGCAAGGACAAAAGCAGCCGCGGTTCGGCCGGCGGCGCGCATCGTAAAGGTCATCAACTCAATCTGTCGGTGCGGTTGGCTTTGCCGACAGCGCATCCGGAACCGGACGCCTGGGACTAGGCCCCCCGTCTCGCGCGGCAACCGGAAACACCGGTGGCCCCCCGCTCTCGAAACTTGGTGATCCGGCGCTACGAACCGTTACGGAAGCGAGTCAACCGAGCGCCTGCATTTCGTCGGCGAACCGTTCGGCTGACGGGACGTCCAGTTCGATCAGCCAGAGGTCCGGATCGATTCGGCGGCGTTTTTCCAGGAACTGGGCGAAGGCCTGATCGTTGTCGCCCGCCCGATTCCCGGCCTCGGCCCAGGCATAGCCGCCGGTCGGAGAGGCGACGCGCTCGAGCAGCATTCGCCGCTCGCCGCGCTCGACGATGATCAGGGTGAGTGCCCCGCTGTCGGGGTCGCCCTTGGCCAGCACCGCGCCGAAGCCGCCCTCCCGCTCGGCCAGTCGGAGCAGGGCCGAGGCGAGCACGTGGCTGCTGAGCCGCGGCGCCATCTAGTCGGCCGAATAGCCCGGAAGGCCGGCCAGCGGGATGTGCGAGCGCATGAACGTGCCGGTGCCGCGCGCCGCTTCCTCGCCGGTGGAATCGAGGAGCCGGGCCTCGCCGACGAACACGCGCCTCTTGCCGCTAACCCAGCGGCCCTCGGCGACCACCGGCCCGGCCTTCAGCGGCCGAGTAAAGTTGAGGTTGAACGCCGTGGTCAGCAGGAAGCGGTCGGTGACCATCGAATTGCAGGCGTAGAAGGCGGCATCGTCCATCATCTTGAAATAGAGGGTACCGTGCGCAGCGCCCGCCGCGTGGAAGACGTCCGGATCGACCTCGAACCTGATCCGCGCGAGCCCCTGCTCCGCAATCTCGATCGTCGAGCGGAACAACGCGTTGATCGGCGCCGCCCGGTAGAGCGATTCGAGCGCCTTCAGATGCGCTGCGGCGCCCGCTTCAGGCGGCATCGCGAGTTTCGACGCCGGAGAGGAGGGCGAAGATCGCGTCCTTGGAACGGGCGCCGCGCAGCTTGGCGACGACCTGTCGGTCCCGGAACATGCGGCTGACGCTGGCCAGCGCCTTGAGATGGTCGGCGCCGGCATCCGGCGGCGAGAGCAGCATCAGAACGAGGTCGACGCCGATCCCGTCCACCGCCTGATAATCGATCGGGGCCGAGAGACGGACGAAGAATCCGGTGACCTTGTCCAGCCCCTCGATCTTGCCGTGGGGAATTGCGGTGCCGCCCCCGAAGCCGGTCGAGCCGAGCTTCTCTCGCTCGGTCAGCGCGGCGGCGATCGTCTTCGCGGGTATCCCCGTACGGCGCGCGGCCAGCGCCGCGACCTGCTGGAACAGGCCCTTCTTGTTCGCCGCCGCGAGCCGTGCCTCGACGGCGTCGGCCGCGACGATTTCGGATAGGTCGTTCATCATGCGTCGCCGGGGAGCATAGCCCCCCTTTTGCCTTTCTGAAATTCGGCTCCCCCCGCCCGGTCCTTCAGTCCCGCTGCGGC
>JAEWCW010000108.1 GCA_023390415.1 Pseudomonadota bacterium
AGAGGTCGAGCCGGCCGTCCTCGACCAGCTGCATCAGATCCTTGTCGCTGCTGACGATCGTCACCTTCCAGTCCGCGGCGAGCGCGGCCTTGGCGTAGCAGGCGATGATGTCGTCGGCCTCCAGCCCTTCCTCCTCGATGCAGGGCAAGGAGAAGGCGCGGGTGGCGTCGCGGATCAGCGGGAATTGGGGGACGAGGTCCGGCGGGGGCGGCGGCCGGTTCGCCTTATACTGGTCGTAGCGCTCGTTCCGGAACGTGTGCGAGCCGGCGTCGAAGATCACCGCGAGATGGGTCGGCCCTTCCTCCTTGTGCAGGCTTTCGGCGAGCTTCCACAGCATCGTCGTGTAGCCGTAGACCGCGCCGACATTGAGGCCATGACGGTTGGTCAGCGGCGGCAGCCGGTGATAGGCGCGAAAAATGTAGCTGGAGCCGTCGACGAGGTAGAGATGGGGCATCGGCTGGATTTAGCCCAAAAGCGCGGCGAGACAACCGCGCGGGTCATCGCCGGTTAAAGGGCGGAGCGCTATCGAGGGCGCATGCAACGCAGATCCTTCATCGCCGGCTGCGCCTGTGCCCTCGCGCTCGCCGCCTGCGCGCCCGCGGCCGCCGAGCCCCCCTTCGTGCCGACCCGCTTCACCGTCGAGGTGAAGGGGGAGGGACGCGACGTGGTGCTGATCCCCGGCCTCACCGCCGGCCCCGGCGTCTGGGCGGGCACCGTCCGCTCGGTCCCCGGCTATCGCTACCACCTGATCCATGTCGGCGGCATGGCCGGCGCCCCGTCCGCGGGCAATGGCAGCGGTCCCGTCGTCGCGCCGCTCGCCGAGGAGATCGGCCGTTACGTCGCGACGCTCGATCGCCCGGCCCTGATCGGCCATTCGATGGGCGGAACGCTGGCGATGATGGTCGCCGCCGCTCATCCCGAGAGGGTCGGGCGGGTGATGGTGGTCGACATGCTGCCCCAGCCGACCGGCCTGCTCGGATCGAGCAACGAGCGCATGCGCGGCCTCGCCGACAGCCTCCGCGACCTTTCCGCGTCACCGGGCGGCCGCCGGCTGGTCGAATCCTTGATCGGCTCCTTCGCCACCGATCGGAACAGCGATCCCGACGTCGTCGCCCGCGCCATGCACGATCTTTCGACGGTCGACCTGACTCCGCAGCTGCCGCGCATCCGGAATCTTTCGGTCGTCTACGCCAACACCGACGCCGCCAGCGCCGCCCGCACCGAGGCATCCTACGCCCGCGCCTATGCCGGCGCCCGCGGCGCCATGCTGCTGAGGATCGACCGGAGCGGCCACATGATCATGTACGACCAGCCGGCGCGCCTTCACGCGGCGGTCCGGGAGTTCCTGGCGCGCTAGGCCTCGGCGCTGGCCCGGGTCAGGTTCAGGAACACGTCCTCAAGGTCCGGGTCGCGGGTGCTGACGTCGACGATTCCCAGCCCATCCTTCTGGAGCGCGGCGAGGACTTCGCCGGCGTTCACCCGGTCCTTGCGGTAGGTGATCGAGAGCGTGCGCTCGCCGACCACGGCGATCTTGTCGAAGCAGGGCGCCTCGGGCGCTGCTTCGACGTCGCGGTCGACGGTGACCACCACCTCCTTCTCCTGCGCCATGCCGATCAGGGTCCGGGTCGGCTCGTTCGCGATCAGCCTGCCGTGGTTGATGATCGCGATCCGGTCGCAGAGCTCCTCGGCTTCCTGGAGGTAATGGGTGGTCAGCACGATGGTGACGCCGCCCCGGTTGAGCTCGCGCACATAATCCCAGAGCTGCTGGCGAAGCTCGACATCGACCCCCGCGGTGGGCTCGTCGAGGACCAGGATGGGCGGCGAATGGACCATCGCCTTGGCGACCAGCAGCCGGCGCTTCATTCCGCCCGAGAGCGTGCGCGAATAGGCATTGGCCTTGTCTTCGAGATGGACCGCGCGGAGCAGCTCCGCGGTCCGCCGCTTGTCCTTCGGCACGCCGTAGAGGCCGGCCTGGATCTCCAGGGTCTCGGCGGGCGTGAAGAAGGGATCGAACAAAATCTCCTGCGGCACGATCCCGATCGAGGCCTTGGCGTTGCGCGGGTGCGCGTCGATGTCGAAGCCCCAGATCGAGGCGCTTCCGGCACTCTTGTTCACCAGCCCGGCGAGGATGTTGATCATCGTCGACTTGCCGGCGCCGTTCGGCCCGAGAAGCCCGAAAATCTGGCCGCGCGGGACGTCGAGGCTGACGCCTTGGAGCGCGCGCTTGCCGCCCTCATAGGTCTTTTCGAGGTCTCGGATCGAAATTGCTGCTTCGGACATGGCGGCGGCCTTAGCGCCCCGCGAGCCGATTGTCTGCCACCCCGGCGCTTGCTAAGGGCCGCGCCCATGCAGACCGACCGCTACACGCCGGAAATCGCCTACACGCCGACGCCCCGCGTCGCCTGCGACGGCGCCGCCGCGATCCACCCCTCGCTCGGCCATCCGCGAGTCTATATCCAGATCGGCGCCGAGGGCTTCGCCGACTGCGGCTATTGCGACAAGCGCTTCATCCTCGAAGGCGGCCCAGCCGACACCCGCGGCGCGGCGGCCTGAAATAGACATTCCGGCGGCCCTGCCTATATCGACGGGATGAACATTCCCGCCGATCCGCGCCGTTTCCTCTATCGTCCGGGCGGGCTCGACCCCGACTCGGCCCGCCGCCTCACCGCCGAGGCGCTGGGCGCCCTCGATGATGGCGAGCTCTTCCTCCAGTACACCGCCTCCGAAAGCTTCGCGTTCGACGACGGGCGACTGAAGACGGCGGACTTCAACACCGATGCGGGCTTCGGGCTTCGCGGCGTCTCCGGCGAGACCACCGCCTTCGCCCATGCCAACGAGCTTTCGGAAGCCGCGATCCGCCGCGCCGCCGAGACGATGGCGGTGCTCGATCCAGCGCGCGGCGCCCGCCCGGCACCGCCGCGCGGCACCAATGCCTCGCTCTACACCGGCGACGACCCGCTCTCGGCGATCCCGTTCGCGAAGAAGGTGGCGCTCTGCCAGCAGATCGACGCCGCCGCCCGCGCCCGCGATCCGCGGGTGAGCCAGGTCACCGTCTCCCTCTCCGGTTCGTGGAGCGTGATCGAGATCGTCCGCGCCGACGGCTTCACCGCGCACGACGTGCGCCCGCTGGTGCGGATGAACGTCCAGATCGTCGCCGAGCAGAACGGCCGACGCGAGACCGGATTCCACGGCCTCGGCGGCCGCTATCTCTATGACGACCTGTTCGAGCCGGCGGTCTGGAACCGGGCGATCGACATCGCCCTCGGCCAGGCGCTGGTGAACCTCGAATCGGTCGCCGCGCCCGCCGGCGAGATGACGGTCGTGCTCGGCAACGGCTGGCCCGGAGTCCTGCTCCACGAGGCGATCGGCCACGGCCTCGAAGGCGATTTCAACCGCAAGGGCACGTCCGCTTTCTCCGGGCGGATCGGCGAGCGCGTCGCAGCGCCGGGCGTCACCGTGGTCGACGACGGCTCGATCGCCGGCCGCCGCGGCTCGCTCACCATTGACGACGAGGGCACGCCGACCCGCTGCAACACCTTGATCGAGGACGGAATCCTCAAGGGGTATATTCAAGACCGGCTCAACGCCCGGCTGATGGGCGTCGAGCCGACCGGCAACGGCCGCCGCGAGGATTTCGCCCACGCGCCGATGCCGCGCATGACCAACACCTTCATGCTCGGCGGCAAGGACGATCCCGGCGAGATCCTCGCGCGCGCCAAGACCGGAATCTACGCCAAGAGCTTCGGCGGCGGCCAGGTCGACATCACGTCCGGAAAATTCGTCTTCTCCTGCACCGAGGCTTACCTGATCGAGAACGGCCGTATCGGCGCGCCGATCAAGGGCGCGACCCTGATCGGCGACGGCCCCTCGGTGCTGACCAAGGTCCGCGCGATCGGCAACGACATGGCGCTCGACGAAGGCGTCGGCATCTGCGGCAAGGGCGGCCAGTCGGTCCCCGCCGGGGTCGGGCAGCCGACCCTGCTGATCGAGGGGCTGACCGTGGGCGGCACCGCGTGAGCAACTGGGCGGACGAGGTCCTGGACTATTGGTTCGGGCTCGACCCGAAGCAATGGTGGTTCGACAAGGGCCTCGACGCCGCCATCTCCGAGCGCTTCCGCGAGCTGTGGGAGGCGAAGCGCCAATGCCCGGCCGAGACCTTCCTCGGCTCCCCACGCGAGGCGCTGGCGGCGGTGATCCTGTTCGACCAGTTCCCGCGCAACATGTTCCGCGGCCATGCCGAGCAGTTCGCGACTGATCATCTCGGCCTCCAGATCGCCAAGGCGGCGATCGACCGCGGCTATGACGATCAGCTGTCCGGGCCGGAGCGCGGCTTCCTCTACATGCCCTTCCAGCACAGCGAGGATCTCGACGATCAGGAGCGCAGCCTTCTCCTGTTCACAAGCGTCGGCGATCCGGAGCAGCTGCGCTTCGCCCGCCTCCACCATGACGTCATCGCCCGGTTCGGCCGCTTTCCGCACCGAAACGCGATCCTAGGCCGCACGCCGCGCCGCGACGAGATCGAGGCCGGCGACGTGGTGCCCTGGTAATGGCCCTCGTCGAGGCCGCGATCTTCTACAACAGCTTCGAGGCGGGGATCGCGCGGTCGCGGCTCGAGGCGGAGGGCATCCCGGCAATCCTGTTCGATTTCAACAGCTCGATGGAAGGGGCGAGCTTCCTCATCCCGATCCGCCTGATGGTCGACGACGAGGATCTCGAGGAGGCGCGGCGGCTTCTACCGGGGGCAGGCTGACCCCCCGCTTGACAGTCCAGGTGTATCAATGCACCAATACACTCCGTGCCGTTGCTGGGAGTGGACCGGCCGATGAACGACAAAGCCGCGCCGGTCCTTGAACTGGCGAATCTGAGCAAGACCTACGGGCGCCGCGGAGGCGGCGTGCGTGCGGTGACCGGGGTCAGCCTCACCGTGCACGCCGGTGAGGTCTACGGCTTCCTGGGTCCGAACGGCGCCGGAAAGAGCACGACCATCCGGATGCTGCTCGGCCTGATCGCGCCCAGCGCCGGCACGGTCCGCCTGTTCGGCGAAGACCCGCGCCGCGACCCGTCGGCGCTTCGCCGGGTCGGCTCGCTGGTCGATGGCGGCGCTTTCTATCCCTTTCTCTCCGGCCGGCGGAATCTCGAGGTGCTGGCGCGGACCCACGGCCTTCGCGATTCCGCGGACCGGATCGAGGCGCTTCTCGATCAGGTCGGGCTCGCCAGGGACGCGAAACGCAAGGTGAAGGGGTATTCGACAGGCATGCGCCAGCGGCTGGGCGTTGCGGCGGCCCTGCTCGCGGACCCCGATCTGGTCATTCTCGACGAGCCGGTGAACGGGCTCGACGCCGCCGGCATCCAGGAGATGCGCGGCCTCATCCGCGGCCTCGCCGACGACCATGGCAAGACCGTCTTCCTGTCCAGCCACCTCCTCCACGAGGTCCAGCAGGTGTGCGATCGGGTGGCGATCATCAGCCGCGGCGAGATCGTGCGGGAATCGAGCATTACCGACCTCCTCAGCCACGAAGACGGGCTTCGGGTGGAGGCGTCGCCGCTCGATGTCGCGGCCGCGGCGCTACACGACCGCTGGCCGGTCGAGCGCAACGGCCAGGCACTGATCGTCGGCGCCACGCGTGCCGAGACGCCCGAAGTGGCGCGCCGGCTGATCGGTGCAGGCGCCGATCTCTACGGGATCGCGCCGCAGCAGCGGAACCTCGAGGAGGTCTTCCTCGCAATCACGCAGACGGAGACGGTCGATGCTTGATGCCCTCTCGGCCGAGAGCCTGAAGCTCAGCCGCCACAAGGCGACCTGGTTCCTCGTCTGGATGTATCCGATCGTCCTCGTCGGGATCATCGCGATGATCGTCGCGGTCGCGCTGGTGAACGGCGGCGACGCGGTCGACCAGGCGCCGACGCTGAACAAGTGGCTGGACGACGCCACGTCTTTCTGGGGCCTGCCGCGCCAGTCGGTGACGCGCATCCTGATCGCCGCCTACGTGGCCGTCGTCTTCGCCGGCGAATATGGCTGGAACACGTGGAAGCTGGTCCTCCCCCACCGCCGGCGCGCGGGGGTTGTCGCGGCCAAATATGCGCTGATCCTCATCCTTTTCGCGATCGCCTTCACGATCGCCGCCGCCTTGTTCACGGTCGGGGTCTGGGCCGACGATGTGATGACGGCCGATCCGATGCCGGCAGGAATCACGGCAGGCGCGCTGCTCCAGGCCCATGCGAGCGCCGCCCTCGGCGCGATCGCGCCGCTGCTGATCACGATCGGCTATGCCAGCCTCGCAGCAATCCTCACCCGCTCGATGATCGGGGCGCTGATCGTGTCGATCGTTCTCATCTCGGTGGAATCGATCATCGCCACTTTCGCTCCGATGCTCGCGGTCTACCTCGGAAGCGCGATGTGGGCGTTGCTCCACGCTCTGCCCGGCTACCACATCGCGAACCTCGCGACCTGGATCGGAAGCGGCGAGGCGCTTGCGATGCCATTTCCGAGCGGGGCTGTCGTCGCGCTCGGCTGGGGCACGTCGCTGGCGGTGCTCGCCGCCTGGACGGTCGCGCTGATCGGCGCGACCTTCGCCTGGTTCGGCCGCCAGGACATCAATTGAGATAGGGGGCGATCGGCGTGAGGTCGTAGCCGGCGGCGGCCGCGCGAGCGCTCAGGTCGCCTCCGTCAGCCCCCCGCTCGGACCGCGCAAGCGCCCAAAGGAAGGTCGACCGCGTCCCCGATTTGCAGAAAGCCAGGGTCGTGCCCACGGCCGCCTCGAGCGCGTCCGCCATCGCCATGACGTCGTCCATGTTGAATCCGCCGGCGATCGGGATGTGGCGATAGGCGATGCCCGCCGCCGCAGCAGCTTCTGCGATGTCCGCGCCGCTCGGCTGGCCCGGCTCCTCGCCATCGGGGCGATTGTTGATGATGGCCGTCACGCCGGAGGCGGCGATTTCTGCCACCTGCTCGGGCAGGATCTGGCCGGCCACCAGTGTCTTGTCGTCAAGCTGCTTCATGGGCGCCGATCACCTCCACGAAAGCCGCACCATAACGCTCCAGTTTCGCCGCGCCGACCCCCGACACGCGCGACAGGGCCTGAAGACTCGTCGGCTTGAGTTCCGCCATCTCGCGAAGCGTGGAATCGTGGAAGATGACATAGGGCGGAACGCCGAGCTCCGCGGCGAGGTCGCGGCGCCGGGTGCGAAGCGCTTCGAACAGCGGATCGTGCGGATAATCACGCTGGTCCCGGCCCTTGCGGCGGCGCTCGCGCTTGGGCGGGATCACGATCTCGAGCCGTTCCTCGCCTTTCAGGATCGGCCGGGCGCCGGGGCCGAAGGAGAGGCCCCCGAAATCGTCGGCGCGCAGCGCGTCGCGCGCAAGCAGCGCCCGGGCGACGGGCTTGATCAGCGCAAGCTCCTCCTCGTCGGCGATCCCGAAGACGGAAAGGCGGTGGTGGCCGAACGAATGGACTTTCTCGGTCTCGCGTCCGGCGAGGACGTCGCTGAGGTGCTGGATTCCGAACCGCATCTCGGTGCGGAACGCGGCCGAAAGCAGCTTGCGGGCGGCCTCCGTGGCGTCGACCGTGCTCGGCGGCGCGAGGCAATTGTCGCAATTCCCGCAGGTCTCCGGTGGCTGCTCCCCGAAATGCCGGAGGAGGAGCGCGCGTCTGCACCCTGCCGTCTCCACCAATGAAGCGAGCGCGTTCAGCCTCTGCCGCTCGCCGCCGCGCCGCTCCTCGGCGACCTCGGTCTCGATCCGGCGGCGGGCGCGGGCGAAATCCTCGGCGCCCCAGAACAGCCAGGCCTCCGAAGGGTCGCCGTCGCGCCCGGCACGCCCGGTCTCCTGATAATAAGCCTCGATCGATTTCGGGATTCCGGCGTGGGCGACGAAGCGCACGTCCGGCTTGTCGATGCCCATGCCGAAGGCGACGGTCGCGACCATCACCATCTCTTCCGATTTGACGAAGGCGGCCTGATTGCGCGTGCGCACCCGCGCGTCGAGTCCTGCATGGTAGGGGAGGACGGGCCGGCCGCCGGTGCCGAGTTGCTCGGCCAGCTTCTCAGCCTTGTCGCGGCTCGGCACGTAGACAATCCCAGGCCCGGGCTGCTCGGCGAGCAGGGCCTTGAGCTGGGCCGTCGCGCCGTCACGCGGGCGGACGTGGTAACGGATGTTGGGGCGATCGAATCCCGCGAGAACGAGGCCGTCCTCCGGGATGCCGAGCTGGACGAGGATGTCCGCGCGGGTCCGGTGGTCCGCCGTCGCGGTCAGCGCCAGCCGCGGAACGTCGCCGAGCCCGTCGAGCAGAGGCCGGAGCAGGCGGTAATCCGGGCGGAAGTCATGGCCCCATTCGGAGACGCAATGCGCCTCGTCGATCGCCACCAGGGCGATGGGCAGGTTCCGGATCAAATTGGCGAAGCCGGCGCCCGTCGCGCGCTCCGGCGCCACGTAGAGCAGGTCGAGATCGCCGGCGCGGAGCCGCCGCACCGTCTCCTCGCGATTCTCGTCCGCCGAGGTGAGCGAGGCGGCGCGAATCCCGAAGGCCTCCGCGGCGCGGATCTGGTCGTGCATCAGTGCGATCAGCGGCGAGACGACCAGGGCCGTTCCGGGTCTCGCCAGCCCCGGCACCTGGTAGCAGAGCGACTTGCCCGCACCGGTCGGCATCACCGCCAGCGTGTGCCTGCCGGACATGACCCGGCCGACGACCTGTTCCTGCACGCCCCGGAAGCCCGAAAAGCCGAAGGTTTCGCGGAGAATGTCGAGTGGTGCGGGGGCCATCGCCCTCGCTTAGCCGTCCCGCGGACCCGAAGTCCACGCCGCCAGCGGCCGGCCGAGCCCCGCGTCCTCGGGGCAACAGGTGCGGTGGAAAAGCAACGGCTTGCCTCGCCCCCTCCTTTCAATCCGGCGTCCGAGCGATTACCTCTCCGCCGTTTCGAATCCTCGAGGAGATACTGCTATACGTCCGCCAATGATCCGGCGCCCGCAGGCGCCGCCCCTGAACGGCCCCCGCTACAACGAATTCATCTCCGTGCCGAAGGTGCGCGTGATCGATGAAAATGGCGAGAATCTCGGGGTCATGCTGACCGCCGAAGCGATCGAGCAGGCCGCCGATGTCGGCCTGGACCTCGTCGAGGTCTCGCCCAATGCGGATCCGCCCGTCTGCAAGTTCCTGGACGTCGGCAAGTTCAAGTACGAGGCCCAGAAGAAGGCCAACCTCGCCCGCAAGACCCAGAAGACGCAGGAGATCAAGGAGATCAAGATGCGTCCGAACATCGACGACCATGATTACGACACGAAGATGAAGAAGGTGAACGACTTCATCGGCGAGGGCGACAAGGTCAAGGTGACGCTGCGCTTCCGCGGCCGCGAGCTTGCTCACGGCGAGCTTGGCATGCGCCTGCTCCAGCGCGTCCAGGGCGACGTGGCGGATATCGCCAAGGTCGAGCAGCATCCGCGCATGGAAGGGCGCCAGATGCTCATGGTGCTGGCGCCGAAGTAGCAGGAAGCGCTCGTATCGAGCCCTCGAAGCGGGCGGGGCGGCCAAGACGGTCGCCCCGCCCGTTCGCGTCTAAATCCAGCATTCCGTAACGGCATTTCGATGGGTGCCGTAGAACTGCCGTTTCAATTCGAAACCGAATAGTTGCGCAAATGCAATAATCCCCGGTTTCGCGCCGAAAATTCGCGCGTTTCCGCTGGCTCGCGGCACCACCATGGGTTAGCTCTCCCTCAAACAAAGATAAATTCGGGAGGGTCTGAAATGTCGAAATATACTTGGCTGCTGTCTGCAGGCTTCGCGGCGATCGCGACCCCCGCCTTTGCTCAGCAGGACACCACCCAGACGACGACGAGCCCGACCGAGGAAGCCGCCGTCGATCAGGGCGGCACGCAAAGCGACATCATCGTCACCGCCCAGGGCCGTACCCAGGCGCTCCAGGACGTGCCTCTGGCCGTCACTGCCGTCGGCGGCGAGGCCATGCAGAATTCGGGTGCCAGCGACATCCGCCAGCTCAACCAGCTCGCGCCGTCGCTCCTGGTCTCCTCGACCGGCTCCGAGTCCAACGGCTCGGCCCGTATCCGCGGCATCGGCACGGTCGGCGACAATCCCGGCCTCGAAAGCTCGGTCGCCGTCTTCATCGACGGCGTCTACCGCTCGCGCTCCGGCATCGGCCTCAACGAGCTCGGTGAGATCGAACGCGTCGAGGTTCTGCGCGGTCCGCAGGGCACCCTGTTCGGCCGCAACGCCTCGGCCGGTCTCATCCACGTGATCAGCCGTCGGCCGGAGTTCGAGTTCGCCGGGCAGGCCGAGCTCACCTATGGCAATTACGACTTCATGCGCGGCCAGCTCGGCCTCACGGGGCCGCTCTCAGACACGGTCGCATTCCGGCTCGACGTGGTCGGCGCCCGCCGCGACGGCTTCTACGACGTCGTCAACGCAGCAGGCGGGACCGAGAATGACGTCAACGACCGCAACCGCTTCTTTACCCGCGCCCAACTGCTGTTCGAGCCGAACGACGATCTCTCGATCCGCCTGATCGGCGACTATACGACCCGCGACGAAAGCTGCTGCGGCGCCGTCTACACGGAGATGCGCGAGGCGTTCGATCCGACGCCGGGCGTTCCGGGCGACTATCAGTATCGCGCCGGCGACAGCCGGATCGTCGCTCTGATGCGCCGGATGGGCGCGATCTTCCCGTCGGCGGGGGACCCCTATAATCGCGAGATCGCGATCACGCCGGGCCAGACCTACCGCAACGACACGCGGGACTACGGCGTCTCCGCGCAGATCGACTACGATTTCGGCAACGTGAACCTGACCTCGATCACGGCCTACCGCCACTACAAGGCGGGCGGCGCGGCCGATATCGACTATGGCAATCTCGATCTGCTCGTCCGTGAGGACGACGGCAACGTCTTCCGCCGCTTCAACACCATCACGCAGGAGCTGAGGCTCCAGGGCTCCGCCTTCGGCGGGGTGCTGGACTGGCTGGTCGGCGGCTATTTCGCCAGCGAGGACCTGCTCGTCGCGGACAACACGATGTTCGGCTCGCAATATGGGCCCTTCGCGGCCTGTCGTGCGCTGGCCGGAAGTGCGCTCGCGCCGTCGGCGATCGTCGCGCTCACCGATCCTGCGCAGCCGGGCTGTCTCACCAACGCCCCGCTGGCGCCGCTCGACGGTCGCCGCGCCTTCAGCGGCAACCTGATCCAGCAGCTCACCGCGGGCGGCGTGCCGCTCGCGCAGGCGCAGGGCATCGCCACCGTCTTCCTGCAGTCGTTCGACCGGCTGAGCCAGGTCCGCAACCTCGGCGATCAGCGCGCCAACTACCACCAGGACAGCACCAACTGGGCGCTGTTCACCCACAATATCTTCAACATCACCGACCAGCTGAGCCTGACGCTGGGCGCGCGCTACACGCATGAGAACAAGGAGTTCTCGGCCGATTTCAACAACAACAACACGATCTGCCCCACCCAGCAGCAGGCCCTCGCTCCGTTCCTGTCGGGTCCGCTGGCGCCGGCTCTCGGCGCCACCGCGGGCGGAATCATCACCCTCTCCTGCGTCGGCAACTCGAGCAGCGCGCTCAACGCGCTGAACCTCCAGGACGAGCTGAGCGAGGGCGAATGGACCGGCACCGCCGTCCTGTCCTACCGGCCGAACAACCAGTGGATGGTTTATGGCGGCTATTCGCGCGGCTACAAGGCGGGCGGCTACAACCTCGATCGCTCGGACCTCGGCAGCGCGGTGTTCCCGCGCACCAATGCCGACGCCGCCAACCTGCGCTTCGCGCCGGAGATCGTCGATGCCTATGAGGTCGGCTTCAAGTACACGACCCGTCCGCTGACCCTGAACGTCGCCGCCTTCTTCCAGCGCTTCCGGGACTTCCAGCTCAACACGTTCAACGGCACGGTGTTCATTGTCCAGAACATCAACGGCTGCTCGGACTTGGTCGGGGGAAGCACGACGGATTCGGACCAGGAAGGCGCCAACGCCGCCGGCCGCGGCACCTGCTCGCCGGACGACGTCGAGCATGGCGTGACCTCGAGCGGCGTCGAGATCGAGGCGCAGCTCCGGCCTCGCCGGGATCTCGCCATCAACCTCGGCTACACCTACACAAGGGCCCGCTATAACGACGATCTCGTCGGCAGCTCGAACGGCGAGGCGCTCGATCCGGCGCTGTTCCTGCTCGCCGGGCAGCAGATGTCGAACGCGCCGCCCCATGTCGTCACCAGCTCGCTGTCCTACACGCCCGATCTCGGCGGAAGCGGCCTCTCCGGCCTCATCTACGTCGACGGCCGCCTGACTTCGGACTTCAACACGGGCTCCGACCTGTTCCCGGAGAAGGAGCAGGACAGCTTCTTCGTGATGAACGCTCGTATCGGCATCCGCGGGCCCGAGCAACGCTGGGCGCTCGAGCTGTGGGCGCAGAACCTGCTCGATACTCAGTACCAGCAGGTGGCGTTCAGCGGCCCGCTGCAGAGCAGCGGCCCGAACAACGGCACGATCGCGCAGGTCCGCCAGTTCGGCTCGCCGACCTCGGCGATCTCGAACCAGGTGTTCATGTCCTACCTGGCCGAGCCGCGCACCTTCGGGATCACCGGCCGCTTCCGCTTCTAGAGCGGGGGTCTGGGGAGGGGAGAGGGCCCTCGCCGGTAACGGCGGGGGCCTTTCTCTTTGCGCCTCAGCCGGCGGCGGCCTTGCGGCGTTCGGCCTGGGCCTCGGCGGCGGGCGCCGCTGCCACCAGCAGCCGTCCCTCCAATGCTTTGATCCGCGCCGGGGTCTCGATCTTCCGCCCCTCGAGGTCGGTCAGATAGAAGACGTCCACCGCCCGCTCGCCATAGGTCGCGATATGGGCGGAATGGATGATCGCCTTGGAGTCCGAGATGGCGCGGGCAAGGCCGCTCAGCAGGGCGGCGCGATCGCGGGCATTGACCTCGACCACCGTGTAGCGTGTCGAGGCCTCGTTACTGACGAAGACTGCAGGCTCGATCCGGAAGGCCTCGGCGCGAACCTTCGGCAGCGCCTTGGCCTCGAGCCGCGCCATTGCCGGCTCTTCGCCTGCGACCGCGGCAAGCACGGCCTTGTCGAGCCGGCGGAGCTGGTGGGGATCGTCGAAGGGCTCGCCAGCGCCGTCCTGGATCAGGAAATTGTCGAGCGCCATGCCGTCATTGGTGGTGTGGATTCGGGCGTCGATGATGTTTGCGCCGGCAAGGCTGATCGCCGCCGCCAGCCGGTAGAAAAGGCCGGGCCGGTCCTTGGCGTAGACGGTGATGAGGGTCGCGCCGCGTTCGGGCTGGATGCTGACCGCGAGCGGCTTGGCGCGACGCGGGTTGCGATCCGCCGCATCGACGAAGCGCGCATTCTTCTCCTGCACGTCGATCGGCTCGGCCAGCCAGTAACTGTCGGGCAGCCGCCAGGCGAGCCGGGTGAAGTGCGGGTCGTCCCAACCGATCCGCTCCCCGAGCTCGGCCTGGATCGCCGCAACGCGCTCGCTTCGGCCCTTATGCATGTGGCCGAGGCGGAGCAGCTCCTCAGCGGAATCGAAAAGCTGGCGAAGGAGCTGCCGCTTCCAGCCGTTCCAGACGCCAGGGCCGACGGCGCGGATATCGACGACGGTGAGGATGAAGAGCAGGCGAAGCCGCTCCGGGCTTTTGACCCGCTCGGCGAAATCCTGGATCGTCTTCGGGTCGGAGAGGTCGCGCTTGAAGGCGGTGGCCGACATCAGGAGGTGCCACCGCACCAGCCAGGCCACGGTCTCGGTCTCGGCGGGGCTGAGGCCGAGACGCGGGCACAGCTCGCGCGCCACCTCGGCACCGAGCACGCTGTGATCGCCGCCGCGGCCCTTGGCGATGTCGTGGAGCAGGACCGCCACGTAAAGCACCCGGCGCGAGGCGAGCTGCTTCATCAGCGCCGCGGCGAGCGGATGGTCGTCCTTGAGGTCGCCTTTCTCGATCTGGGCGAGCAGGCCGATGGCGCGGATCGAATGCTCGTCCACCGTATAATGGTGGTACATGTCGAACTGCATCTGGGCGACGACCCGGCCGAAATCGGGAACGAAGCGGCCGAATATTCCCGCCTCGTTCATCCATCTCAGCACCGTTTCCGGATCCCGCGGGCTTGTGAGGATGTCGAGGAACAGGGCGTTGGCCCGCGGATCCGCGCGGACCTGCGCATCGATCAGCCGAGCGTCGCGGCCTGTCGTTCGCATGGCGAGCGGATGAATCTCCAGGCCGTAGCGGTCGGCGAGCGCGAACAGCTCGATGAGCCGCACCGGATCCTCGGCGAAGAAATCGTCGCGCGGAAGCGCGAGCCGGCCGCGGTCGAGCAGGAAGCCGTTGAGCTTGCCGGGCCGGCGCTGGATAGCCGGCAGACCGAAGCGGCGGCCGCGGCGGGCGAAGCGCTCGTCAAGATGGGCGAGGAACAGGCCGGAAAGGTCGCCCACGGCCTTCGCGTGGAGAAAATAGTGGCGCATGAAGCGCTCCACCGGCGATTTGCCGGGCCGATCGGCATAGTTCATCCGCCGCGCGATCTCGCGCTGATAGTCGAAGGTCAGCCGCTCCTCGGCGCGGCCGGAGACGATGTGCAGATGGCACCGCACAGCCCAGAGGAAGCGCTCCGCCTTCTGGAACAGCCGGAGCTCGGCGGGCGAGAGCAGGCCGGTCTCGACGAGGTCGGGGACGGAGCCGACCTGGAAGGCATATTTGCCGATCCAGTAGAGGGCGTGGAGGTCGCGGAGGCCACCCTTGCCGTCCTTGACGTTGGGCTCGACGACGTAGCGGCTGTCGCCGAGGCGGCGGTGGCGCTCGTTGCGCTCTTCCAGCTTCTCGGCGGTGAAGGCGGCGATCTCGGCGGGACTCGGACGGTTGCGCCCCGCCTCGACCCGGTCCCACAGCGATTCGTCGCCCCAGACGTAGCGCGCCTCCATCAGCGCCGTTCGCACCGTATGGTCGCTCGCGGCGATCCGGCCGAGCTCGTCCAAGGAGCGCACCGACTGGCCGACCTTCAGCTTCAGGTCCCAGAGCAGATAGAGGATCGATTCGACGACCCGCTCGGACCAGGGCGTCGGCTTCCATGGCGTCACGAAGGCAAGGTCGACGTCGGAATGAAGCGCCATCTCGCCCCGCCCATAGCCCCCGACCGCCATCACGAGCAGCCGCTCGGCCGCCGTCGGATTGGCGACCGGATGCTCGGCAAGCGCGTAGTCGTGGACGAGACGAACGACCTGGTCGGTAAGGAAGGCGTAGGAGGCGGCGGCCTCGCTGCCCTGCCACGGCTTCTCCTCCAGCCGCCGGGCGATCTCCGCCCGCCCGTCGGCGAGCGCGGTACGAAGGACTTGGGTCGCCCTCTTGCGGGAGGCGCCGGCCAGCGCATCGGCCAGCGTCCTTCGGTCGACGATCGCGCGGCGATTGGGGATCGAGGCGAAGCGTGTGGCCATCGCCCCTGATTAGGCCTTGTCGCTCTCCGCGGCGAGCTTCTTCAGCCGGTACAGCGCCTCCAGCGCCTCGCGTGGCGTCAGGCTGTCCGGGTCGACCTCTGCGAGCGCTGCGGCGAGCGCGTCGGCCTCCGGCTCCGCCTCCGCAGCCGCGGAGGCGGCGAAGAGCGGCAGATCGTCGAGGCCCGCCGCGATCCCTCCCGTCTTGGCACGGCCTTCCTCCAGCTTGTTCAGGACCGCCCGGGCGCGGGCGACGACGGGGGGCGGCAGGCCTGCAAGCCGGGCTACGGCAAGGCCGTAGCTGCGGTCGGCGGGCCCGTCCGCAACCTCGTGGAGGAATACGAGATCGCCCTTCCATTCGCGGGCGCGGACATGGTGGAGCGACAGCGCGTCGAGCCGCTCGGCGAGGCGCGTCAGCTCGTGATAATGGGTCGCGAACAGGCATCGGCAGCGGTTGCGGTCGTGGACCGCCTCGACCACCGCCCAGGCGATGGCGAGTCCGTCATAGGTGGAGGTGCCGCGGCCGACCTCGTCGAGGATCACGAAGCTGCGCTCGGTAGCTTGGCTGAGGATGGCCGCGGTCTCGACCATCTCGACCATGAAGGTGGAGCGACCGCGGGCAAGATTGTCCGAGGCGCCGACCCGGCTGAACAGCCGGTCGACCAGGCCAAGCTTCGCGCGCGCGGCGGGGACGTAGGAGCCGGCCTGGGCGAGCACCGCGATCAAGGCGTTCTGGCGGAGGAAGGTCGATTTGCCGCCCATGTTCGGGCCGGTGACCAGCCACAGCCGGCGGTCCTCGGCGAGCGCGAGGTCGTTGGCGACGAAGCGCGTGCCCGAGACCTTCAGCGCATCCTCGACCACCGGATGGCGCCCGCCCTCAACCTCGAAGCAATTGGCGTCGTCGAACAAAGGCCGGGTCCAGCCGCCCTCGGCGGCGCGCTCGGCAAGCGCTGCGGCGACGTCGAGGCGGGCGAGCGCGTCGGCAGTGGCGGCGATCGCGTCGGCCCGGGTGAGGGCCTCGCCGGTCAATTCTTCGAGATGGGCGGCCTCGGCAGCGAGCGCGTGGCTCTGGGCGTTGCCGACCCGAATCGCCTGCTCGTGGAGATCGGGCGCGTTGAAGCGCACCACGCCGGCGAGCGTCTGCCGATGGGTGAAGCCGCTCTCCGCGCGCATCAGCCGATCGGCATTCTTGGCCGGCACCTCGATATGATAGCCGAGCACATTGTTGTGGCGGATCTTGAGGCTCGCGATCCCCGTCTGCTCGCGATAGCGCGCCTCGAGCCCGGCGATCGCGCGGCGCCCCTCGCCGCCGGTGGTTCGGAGAGCGTCGAGCGCGGCGTCATAGCCCTCGGCGATATAGCCGCCCTGGGCCGAATCGATCGGCGGCATCGGGACCAGGGCGCGGCTAAGCAGGTCGATCAGCGCGCCGTGGCCGACGAGCGCGGGCATCAAAGCCTCGAGCAGGGCTGGCCTGTCGGCGATCCTGTCGAGCCGGTCATGGACCCGCCGCGCCTCGCCGAGACCGTCGCGGAGCTGGCCGAGGTCGCGGGGGCCGCCGCGGCCGGCGACGAGGCGCCCGAGTGCCCGGCCGACGTCCGGAAGCGCCTTGAGCTGGCGCCGCAGCGCCTCGCGCAGCCCCGAATCCGCTTCGAAGGCGGCGACCAGCTCCAACCGCGCCTCGATCGCCGACCGGTCGAGCAAGGGCGCGCCGAGGTCGGCCGCGAGCAGCCGCGCGCCCGCGCCCGTGACGGTGCGGTCCACCGCCGCGAGCTGGCTGCCGGCGCGGGTGCCGGCCGCCGAGCAGGTCAGCTCCAGACTTTCGCGCGTTGCCGCATCGATCGTCATATGGTCGCCCGTCGCTACGGAAACCGGCGGGCGTAGGTAAGGCAGCGATTCGCGCGCCACCTCTTCGAGATAGGCGAGTAGGCCACCGGCCGCGGCGAGCGCCGCCCGGTCGAAGCTGCCGAAGCCGTCGAGCGTGGCGACTCCGAAACGCTGCTTGAGCCGCGTCTCGGCGCCGAGGCTGTCGAAGCCCGCCTTTCGGAGGCTCGCCTCGACGCCCGCAATGGGCTCGCAGGCGACGATCTCGGCCGCGGCGAGCCGCGCCAGCTCGGCGTCGAGCGCGGCGGGCGGAATCGAGCTCAGTTCGAAGCGGCCGGTTGAGATGTCGGCAGCGGCGAGGCCGTGGCGGTCGCCGACCTTGGAAATCGCAACCAGCCAGTTTGCGGCGCGCGCGTCGAGCAGGGTCTCCTCTGTCAGCGTGCCCGCGGTGACGATCCGGACGATCGCCCGGCTCACGACCGATTTGGAGCCGCGCTTCTTGGCCTCGGCGGGGCTCTCGGTCTGCTCCGCAATGGCGACGCGGAAGCCTGCGCGGATCAGCCGGGCGAGATAGGATTCGGCGGCGTGGATCGGCACGCCGCACATGGGGATCGGCTCGCCCTCATGCTCGCCGCGGGCGGTCAGCGCGATGTCGAGCGCCGCTGCGGCCGCCTTGGCGTCATCGAAGAACAATTCGAAGAAGTCGCCCATCCGGTAGAAGAGCAGGCAATCCTCGGCCTCAGCCTTGAGCGCGAGATATTGCGCCATCATCGGCGTCGGCGCGCCGTCAGTCTTCGCCTTGGTTGCCATGCGCGCGAAGTTAGAGGCTCCGCCGCAAAGGTGGAACGGCTTTCTCCCGATCGTCCACAGCAATTCCCCCCGAGGGTTGCGAGTCGCCGCTCCCCGGCCCTAGAGCGGGCGGCGAGAAGAGGATGACCGAATGAGCGAAGGCAGCAACGTCAAATTCTCGGAAGCCGAGGCGCTGGATTTCCATGCGTGCGGCCGGCCGGGGAAGATCGAAATCGTGGCCTCAAAGCCGATGGCGACGCAGCGCGACCTCAGCCTCGCTTATTCCCCCGGCGTCGCCGTTCCCGTCCGCGCCATCGCCGAGGATCCGGGCAAGGCCTATGATTACACCGCCAAGGGCAATCTAGTCGCGGTGATCTCGAACGGCACCGCGATCCTCGGCCTCGGCAATCTCGGCGCGCTCGCCTCCAAGCCGGTGATGGAAGGCAAGGCGGTGCTGTTCAAGCGCTTCGCCGACGTCGATTCGATCGATCTCGAGGTCGCGACCGAGGACACCGAGGCCTTCATCAACGCCGTCGCCCTGCTCGAGCCGAGCTTCGGCGGGATCAACCTGGAGGACATCGCCGCCCCCGCCTGCTTCGTCATCGAGCAGGAGCTGAAGGCGCGGATGAACATTCCGGTCTTCCACGACGACCAGCATGGCACCGCGATCATCACCGCCGCGGGGCTGATCAACGCCTGCTATCTCACCGGCCGCTCGCTCAAGGATATCAAGGTGGTGGTGAACGGCGCCGGCGCCGCGGCGATCGCCTGCACCGAGCTGATCAAGGCGATGGGCGTGCCCCACGATCATGTCATCATGTGCGATCGCAAGGGCGTGATCTACCAGGGCCGCTCCGAGGGCATGGACCAGTGGAAGTCCGCCCACGCCGTCGTCACAGAGGCGCGCGACCTTCGCGAGGCGCTGGTCGGCGCGGACGTCTTCCTCGGCCTCTCCGCGGCGGGTGCGCTCAAGCCGGAGATGGTGAAGGACATGGCGCCCAAGCCGATCATCTTCGCCATGGCCAATCCCGATCCGGAGATCATGCCGCCCGACGCCAAGGCGGCGCGGCCGGACGCGATCGTCGCCACCGGCCGCTCGGATTTCCCCAACCAGGTCAACAACGTCCTCGGCTTCCCCTTCATCTTCCGAGGCGCGCTCGACGTCCGCGCGACGATGATCAACGACGAGATGAAGATCGCCGCCGCCCATGCGCTGGCGGAGCTCGCGCGCCAGCAGGTGCCGGAGGAGGTCGCCGCGGCCTATGGCGGCCAGGCGCACAGCTTCGGCCCGGATTACATCATCCCCGCGCCGTTCGATCCGCGACTGATGGAGATCGTCCCCGCCGCGGTCGCGCAGGCGGCGATGGACAGCGGCGTCGCCCAGCGCCGGATCGAGGACATGCAGGCCTATCGCCAGAAGCTGCGCTCGCGGCTCAATCCGACCACGTCGGTGCTCAGCCTCGCCTACGAGGCGGCGCGCAACAACCCGAAGCGGGTGCTGTTCGCCGAGGGCGAGGAGGATGTCGTCCTGCGCGCGGCCATCGCCTTCCGCGAGGGCGGCTACGGAATCCCCGTGCTGGTGGGCCGCGACGAGGTCTACGACCGTCTGCGGGCGCTCGGGGTCGAGAATCCCGAGAGCTTCGAGGTCTATAACAGCCGCAACTATCCGCGCGTGCCGGAGCTCGCCGAGCGGCTCTACAAACGCCTCCAGCGCCGCGGCTATTTGCAGCGCGAGGTCGAGCGGGTCGTCAACCAGGACCGCAACATCTTCGCCTCGCTGCTTCTCGAGGCCGGCGAGGCCGACGTCATGATCACCGGCGTCACCCGCACCTATCAACAGAATCTGCGCCAGGTCCTGCGGGTCCTCGATCGCAAGCCGGGCGTGACCCCGTTCGGCGTCCACATCATGGTCGGGCAGAGCTACACGGTGTTCATCGCCGATACGACGGTGACCGAACGGCCGACCGGCGAGCAGCTCGCCGAGATCGCCGTCCACACCGCGGGAATGGCGCGGCGGATGGGCCAGGAGCCGCGGGTCGCCTTCCTCAGCTATTCGATCTTCGGCAATCCGGAAGGCACCTATCTGGAGCGCATCCGCGATGCGGTGAAGCTGATGGACCAGCGCTCCGACGTCGATTTCGAATATGAAGGCGAGATGCCGCCCGACGTGGCGCTCAATCCGGCGCTTCAGAAGGTCTATCCGTTCAGCCGTCTCACCGGCCCCGCCAACGTGCTGGTGATGCCGGGCCTGCAGACCGCGAACATCTCCGCCAAGCTGCTCAAGGAGCTGGGCGGCGACGCAGTGATCGGCCCGGTCCTGGTCGGCATGCAGCACCAGGTCCAGATCGCCTCGATGACGGCGAGCGCGTCGGACCTCGTCACCCTCGCCGTCCTCGGCGCGGGCGGGATCGTCCGCTAGGCTTCTCCCCGCCTCTCGGCGGGGAGGATGCCAAGCTTATTGCGGGTTGTCGGCGGTCTGGCCGCGCTGGCCGGGCTGGCCGGCGCCGACATTGCCGAAAATCTCCTCGAAGAAGCTGCGATTGCTTCCGAGGGTCGGCGTCGTCTCGCTGGACGGATCGATGTTCTGGACCATCTCCAGGCCGGTGCGCTCGACGCTTGCGACGTTTCCGGCCGCGTCGAACCGTACCCGGAGCACAGTCGTGTCTGACGGGCGCGGATGCTGGAAGGCCAACTGGCGCGTGTCGCGCGAGACATAATACCAGTCATTCGTGTCGAACTGGCCCGTGAAGGTCGGCCGGCCGAGCGTGCGCTCAACCGATTCGCGGTTGTCGACGCCCGGCTGGACGGAAGCGATCAGCTGCGGCTCGGCGATATAGCCCTGGTGGTCGCGGATCGAC
Source organism: Pseudomonadota bacterium (assembly GCA_023390415.1). GTDB lineage: Bacteria > Pseudomonadota > Alphaproteobacteria > Sphingomonadales > Sphingomonadaceae > Allosphingosinicella. The sequence continues at coordinate 20,877 of JAEWCW010000108.1, forward strand.
GAGCAGCCTGCGGCGAGGGTCGCGGCGGCAGTCAGCAGGAAAGCAAGGCGCAGGCTCATTCGAAGATCTCCAAGAAAGGCGCCTCGCGCGGCGGGCCGCCACTTGCCGCAAAAGCTAGACTTCCCAATATGAATATCGGCCAACCGGTGCAACCCTGCCCCGGGCTTGCAGGGACGGCGATGACTTTTCTCGACAGGATCTTCGGGACGAAGGCGCGAAAGCAGCTCGCGCCGCTTTATGATGCGACGGTCGCCATGGCGCGCGACCCCTTCTGGTATCGCGAGGGTGGAGTGCCCGACACGATGGACGGGCGCTTCGACATGCTCGCCTCGGTGCTGGCACTCGTGCTTCTCAGGCTCGAACAGGACGGGATTGCGACGCGCGACGAGAGCGTGCTCCTCACCGAGCTGTTCGTCGACGACATGGACGGCACGGTCCGCCAGATCGGAATCGGCGATCCGGTGGTCGGCAAGCATGTCGGAAAGATGATGGGCGCGCTCGGCGGCCGCCTCGACGCCTATCGCGCGACTGTGGACGACCCGGAGGGCTTCGCCGCGGCAGTCCGCCGCAACGTCTTCCGGGAGGCGCCACCGTCGGAGGTCCAGGCGGAGCTGGTCGCCGCGCGCCTAGCGGAGGTCCGCGCGCGGCTCGCCGGCACCGAGACCCATGCGATCCTGAGGGGCATTCTGTGAGCGCGCCCGAATTCTCGCGCACCGTGCGTGTCGATACGCTCGGCGCGGCCCCGCGCCGGATCGAGATCGCCGCTGACGAGTCGGAGCGCGCGGCGCTGGCAAGACGCTTTGGCTTCGTTGAGATCGATCGGCTGGAGGCCGAAGCGGCGGTCGCTATCCGGGGGGATGTGGTGACGGCGGAAGGTTCGATCCGCGCGGGCGTGACCCAGAGTTGCGTCGCCACCGGCGAGCCGGTCGGCGAGGTGGTGGAGACTCCGTTCGCAGTCGAGTTCCGGCCCCATCCGAAGACCAGCGGCCCGGAGGAGGAAATCGAGCTCCAGGACGGCGAGCTCGATGTCGTCTTCTACGATGGCGGCGCGGTGGATCTCGGCGAAGCCGTCGCCGAAACCTTGTCGCTCAGCGTCACCTCCTATCCGCGTGCACCCGGCGCGGAGGAGCATCTTCGCGAGGCCGGCGTGAAGAGCGAGGCCGAGGCGGGACCCTTCGGCGCTCTCGCGGGATTGAAGGACAAGCTCGGCAAGTGACGTCATGCCGGTCGGATCGATGAGGAGGCGACAGCGGTGAGCGAGGCAGGCGCGCAGGTTCGCGACAATCCGGAGCGCAAGAGGTTCGAGATCGATCTCGGCGACGGCAGCTTCGCCTTCGCCGACTATAACCTCCTCGCCGGCAAGATCATGTTCACCCACACCGAGGTGCCCGAGGCGCATGGCGGCAAGGGGCTTGGCACCGCGCTGATCCGCGCAGGCCTCGCTGCAGCGCGCGAGCGCGGGCTCAAGGTCATCCCGATCTGCCCCTTCTTCGCCGCCTACATGCAGAAGCACGAATCCGAGCAGGACCTGCTCGACGATTCGTGGCGGCGACGCTTCGGCCTGGACGTGCCGGCCGCTTAGAACGGAACGTCGTCGTCCAGGTCGCTGTCGAAGGCCGGGGCCGGGCGCGACTGGGGACGCGACGAGCCGGAGGAGGAACCGCCGCCGAAGCTGTCGCCATAATCGTCGCCGCCATAGCCGCCGCC
>JAEWCW010000071.1 GCA_023390415.1 Pseudomonadota bacterium
TGTTATAGGACGCCGCCGACCGGCGGCCCGGCGGGCGTGGCGGAACTGGTAGACGCGCTGGATTTAGGTTCCAGTATCGAAAGATGTGGGGGTTCGAGTCCCTTCGCCCGCACCAGCTTCCGCCGGCTTCGTGCGCCACCCGACGCCGTTACCCAGAGATAGTGAAGGCTTGAAATGCAGACTGTCGAGACGTTGAACGAGGGCCTGAAGCGCGCCTACCGCATCACCATCGAGGCGAAGGACATCGACGCCCGCGTCGACCAGGAGCTGAAGTCCGTCGCGCCCCAGGTGCGCATGCCCGGCTTCCGCCCCGGCAAGGTGCCCGCCAACCTCATCCGCAAGATGCACGGGCCTGCGCTCGAGCAGCAGGCACTCGAGAGCGCCATTCAGGACGGCGTCCAGAAGCTGATGGCCGACAACCAGCTCCGCCCGGCGATGCAGCCGAGCGTCGAGCTGGAGGAGCATGCGCCCGGCAAGGACGCGGTGGTCAAGGTGGAGCTCGAGACGCTTCCCGACCTTCCCGAGCCGAAGATCGAGGATCTGAAGCTCGAGCGCTATGCGGTCGAGCCGTCGGACGCCGAGATCGACGAGGCGCTCGGCCGAATCGCCGAGGGCCAGAAGAGCTTCGATCCGGCGCCGGCCAAGCATGCCGCGAAGATCGGCGACCAGGTGATCATCGACTTCGAGGGCAGCATCGACGGCACCCCCTTTGCCGGCGGCAAGGGCGAGGGCATGGCGGTCGAGCTCGGCTCGGGCCGGCTGATCCCGGGCTTCGAGGACCAGCTCGTCGGCGCCAAGGCGAACGAGCAGCGCACGCTCAAGGTGCGCTTCCCGGACGATTACAATGTCGAGGACCTGAAGGGCCGCGACGCCGAGTTCGCGGTCACCGTCAACGAGGTGCAGACCCCGAAGGAGACCAAGCTCGACGACGATTTCGCCAAGGCGATGGGTCTCGAGGGCATCGACCAGCTTCGCGAGCTGATCAAGGGCCAGCTCGCGCAGGAGCTGAACGGCCTCATCCGCACGCACATGAAGCGCCAGCTTCTCGACGCGCTGGCCGAGCGCCACGATTTTGCGGTGCCGCCGTCCATGGTCGACGCCGAGTTCGACCAGATCTGGCAGCAGCTCGAGCATGAGGCGAGCCACGAGGCCGATCCCGAGGCCGCGCGCGCCGAGATGGAAAAGGAGCGCGACGATTATCGCCGCATCGCCGAGCGCCGCGTGCGGCTTGGCCTGCTTCTCTCGGACATCGGCCAGAAGAACGGCATCGAGGTCAGCAATCAGGAGATGAACCGTCTGGTTGCCCAGGCCGCGCAGCAATATCGCCCCGAGGACCGGCAGAAGTTCGCCCAGTACATCCAGCAGACGCCGATGGCGGCAGCCCAGCTTCGCGCCCCGCTCTACGAGGACAAGGTCGTCGACTTCCTGTTCGAGCGCGCCGAGGTGAGCGATCGTCCGGCGACCCGCGACGAGCTCCAGCACGCGATCGAGGCCGAGGAAGGCCATGTCCACGGCCCGGGCTGCGGCCACGACCATGCCGAGGAGAAGCCGAAGAAGAAGGCCGCTCCGAAGAAGGCCAAGGCCGCTGACGCTGCGCCCGCCGAGGCTGCCGAAGCCGCTGAGAAGCCGGCGAAGAAGGCCAAGGCCAAGAAGGCCGACGACGCGCCTGCAGCCGAGGAGGCCCCGGCCCCCAAGAAGGCTGCTGCCAAGAAGCCGAAGAAGGCGTAAGCCTCCGCTTCAGGGGGTTTGCGTGGGGTCTGATCTGATCGAGCAGAGGGGGCAGGGCGGCGGGCCGCGGATTGCGGTGCTTCTGCCCTGCTACAACGAAGAGGCGGCGGTCGCGCAGACCGTCGCCGGCTTCCGCGCGGCGCTGCCTTCGGCCGAAATCTACGTCTACGACAACAATTCGAGCGACCGCACCGCCGAAGTGGCGGCGGCCGCCGGCGCCATCGTCCGCACCGCGCGGATGCAGGGCAAGGGCCATGTCGTCCGCCGGATGTTCGCCGACGTCGAGGCGGACATCTATGTGATGGCCGACGGCGATTCGACCTATGACGCGGCAGCCGCGCCCGCTTTGGTCGCGAAGCTCGTCGACGAACAGCTCGACATGGTCGTCGGCGCCCGCAAGTCGGCGGTCGAGGAGGCCTATCGCCGTGGCCACCGGCTCGGCAACCGGCTGTTCACCGGCCTGCTCGCGAGGCTGTTCGGGCGCTCGTTCAGCGACATCTTCTCCGGCTACCGGGTCTTCTCGCGGCGCTTCGCCAAGAGCTTCCCGGCGCTCTCGCGCGGCTTCGAGACCGAAACCGAGATCTCCGTCCACGCGCTCGAGCTGGTGATGCCGGTCGGCGAGGTGATGACCGCCTATGGCGCGCGGCCTGAAGGCTCGCAGTCGAAGCTCTCCACCTATCGCGACGGCTGGCGGATCATGCGCACGATCCTCCACCTCTACCGGATCGAGCGGCCGATCCTCTTCTACGGCGCCTTCAGCCTGCTCCTTGCGCTCGCCGCGATCATCCTCGCCGTTCCGTTGGTCATCACCTATATCGACACCGGCCTGGTGCCGCGCTTCCCGACGGCGATCCTGGCCACCGGCCTGATGATCCTCGCCTCTCTGAGCTTCTTCTCCGGCCTTATCCTCGACACGGTGGTGCGCGGCCGGCGCGAGGTTCGGCGCCTCCATTATTTGAGCTTTCCGGCACCCGGCGCCGAGCGCTGAGCGTTGAGCCAGGCGATGCGTCCCTTCCTCACGCTCGCCGCAATCGCCGCCATCCTGTTCGGATCGAGCGCCGCAGCCGCGCAGCAATGCCCGGGCCGGTCGGGGGAGGGCGTCTCGCGCGCCCGGCTCGGAGTCGGTGGGCCGCATCGGCTGCTCGATTACAATTTCCCCGATCCGTTCGTCGCCCGCTTCGGGCGCAATCATTATGCCTATGCCACCGGCAACCAGGTGGGCGGCGGGCAGATGAACGTGCAGATGGTGCGCTCGCGCGATCTCACCCGCTGGTCGGCGCCGGTCGAGGCGCTTCCGGCCGCGAACCTGCCCGCCTGGGTCGACCGCCGCCACCCGCAGGTCTGGGCACCCGAGGTCTTCCGGATCGGGCCGCGCTACGTGCTCTATTTCAACGCCCGCCACGCGACGCTGACCCGGACGGAGACACCGCCCGGCGGACCGCACATTCTCCAGCGCCAATGTATCGGCGCTGCGGTGGCCGACCGTCCGGAGGGACCGTTCACCGGGATCGGCACGCCGCTCGTCTGCAACGAGCATGAGGCGGGCGCGATCGACGCCCATGTCTTCCGCGACGGCGACAGCCTCTATCTCTATTACAAGCAGGACGGGAATTGCTGCGGGCCGGGCTCCGCCATCTATGCGGTCGGCCTGAGCGCCGACGGGCTCGCCGCGCTCGGCCCGCACCAGCTGCTCGTCGCGAACGACGATTCGCCGGGCCCCGAGGACGATTGGGAATGGCGGGTGGTCGAAGCGCCGACCATGATCCGCCGCGGCACTTCCTATTACCTCTTCTATTCCGGCAATTTCTTCGGGAACCGCAATTATGCAGTCGGCTATCTCACCTGCGCGAGCCCGCGCGGGCCCTGCACCGATCCCGGCGAAAATCCGATCCTGCGCTCCCACGAGGGCTCGCCGCTGATCGGCCCGGGCCATCAGGACATATTGGAGGAAAGCGGGCGAAGCCTCGTCTTCTTCCACGGCTGGAACGCCGATCCGGACGGGCGGGAGCAGCCGGGCGTCCACAAGCGCTGTCTCTATGTGAGCAGGCTGCGCTGGTTGCCGACAGAATCGGGCGGCGTGCGCCCGGTCATCGACGGGGGCGGGCCCGCCGCGCGGCAATAACCGCCTGCCTGCTCTTGTTACTGCTTTGCAACGACGCGCCCAAAAAGGGGCGCCCCCGCCGATTTTATTTCGCGTGCAGCACGCGGTGACTTACTATCCGTTCCCGGAAGCCGCCGCGCTGCCTGCTGGCGGCGAACCTGATTGAGAGGCTTCTTATGATCGCCGTCTCGCGCACCTTCCGCTTCACCAGCGCCACCTTCGCCCTTGCCGCAGCGCTCGCAGCCGCCGGCCCGGCCCAGGCCCAGCCGGACACGGTGCCGCCCGATCAGCCCGCCGCGGGAAGCGACAGCAATCCGATCGTCGTCACCGGATCGAGGATCCGCCGCGATCCGCTCGACCAGGACCAGCCCGTCGTCTTCCTGGACCGCGAAGAGATGGACCGGACCGGCCTCTCCAACGCTGCCGAGATCATCCAGCGCCTGCCCAGCTCCGGCGGCGGCCTCAACACGCGCTTCAACAATAGCGGCAATTTCGGGAACCCGCCCGACGGCGGCGGAGTCGGCGCCGGCGCGGCCGAGGTCGATCTCCGCTATCTCGGCTCGCGTCGCGTGCTCGTCCTCGTCGACGGCCTCCGTTACGTGAACGGCGCCTCCGCGTCGGGCGTTCCGGGCTCGACCGACCTCAACTCGATCCCGGAAGCGATGATCGACCGGATCGAGGTGCTTCAGGCCGGCGCGAGCGCGATCTACGGATCGGACGCGATCGCCGGCGTCGTCAACATCATCACCCGCCGCCAGCAGGACGGGCTCCAGGCCTCGATGCAGCTCGGGATCATGAACGAGGGCGACGGCAACCTGCAAAACTACCAGCTGAGCTACGGCCTCGGCGACAGCGACAGCCCGCTGAGGATCGTGGTGGGCGGCAATTACGTGCGCCAGGATCTGATCAGCTCGGGCCACCGCGACATCTCGCAATTCCCGACTCCGGGGGCGACCGCTTGCGACAGCTCGTGCAGCTCGGGCACGCCGAACGGACGCTTCATCGTGCTCGGCCAGGACCTGACCCTGCGCGCACCGGTGCTGACCGGCCGGCCGACCCTGGCCGACTATCGGCCGTTCACGACCCCGGACCGCTTCAATTTCGCGCCCTTCAACTTCATCCAGATCCCCCTGGAGCGCTGGGGCGTGTTCGGAACCGCCACCTACGAGCTCGCCGACAATGTCGATCTGACGGCGCGCGCCATCTACAACAGGCGCGAATCGCGGAACCAGGCAGCGCCGCTGCCGCTGTTCGTCGGCCCCGATGCCGGCAACGGCAATCTGCTCGACACGATCGTCATCCACTCGACCAACCCGTTCAATCCGTTCGGGGTCACGCTCGACGCGACCAACTATGCGTTCATCGGCCGCCGGTTCGTCGAGAATGGGCCGCGCCGCTACAACCAGGAGGTCGACACTTATTATGGCGCGCTGACCCTCGACGGGTCGTTCGACATGGGCGGCAGCGAGTGGTTCTGGGACCTGAACGGCGTCTGGGGCGAGAACCGCGCCCGCCAGACGATGCTCGGCAACGTCCATGCCGGGAACCTCGCCCGGGCCCTGGGCCCGCTCGCGAACTGCACGGGCGGCTGCGTGCCGTTCAACATCTTCGGCGGCCAGGGATCGATCACGCCGGCGATGATCGACTATGTGACCTTCGTCCAGCGCGATCGCTCCGAGCAGGAGCTGTGGGACGTCTCGCTCAACGTCTCGGGCAATCTCTTCAACCTGCCCGGCGGGCCGGTCGGGATCGCCTTCGGGCTCGAGCATCGCGACCAGCAAGGCCGGTTCGATCCCGATCCGGTGGTCGCGGCTGGTCTCGGCTCGGACATTCCGGCGCTGCCCACCGGCGGCGGCTACAATGTCGACGAGGCCTATGCCGAGCTGCGTCTGCCGCTGCTCAGCGACACGCCCTTCTTCCACCGGCTCGAACTGTCCGGCGCGGCCCGTTATTCCGATTACTCGACGTCGGGCTCGTCGACCACGTTCAGCGCCGGCGTCAACTGGCAGCCGATCGAGGACCTGCTGTTCCGCGGCTCCTGGGCGGAGGGCTTCCGGGCGCCGTCGATCGGCGAATTGTTCGGAACGCCGTCGCGCTTCGACCAGGATCTCGTCGATCCCTGCTCGGCGGTCGGCGGCCAGATCCCGGCGGCGGTGCGGGCGAACTGCATCGCCGACGGTGTCCCGGCCAACGGCAGCTACGTCCAGGCCAATCCGCAGCTTCCGGTCGTCACCGGCGGCAACGACCAGCTCGATCCGGAGACGTCGGAAAGCTGGGGCTTCGGCGCGGTCTGGCGGCCGAGCTTCATGCCGCGCCTGTCGCTCGAGGCCAATTATTTCGACATTCGGGTGGACGGCGCGATTGCCTCGATCGACGCCGAGGTGCTGCTCAACCGCTGCGCACAGGCGGGTGACGCGCTGAGCTGCGCGGCGATCGACCGCACCGCCTCGGGCGCAATCTCGCAGATCCGCGGGACGCTCCAGAATATCGCGTCGATCGAGACCAATGGGATCGACGCGACGCTCAACTGGCGCGGGCCGGAGACCGGCGCCGGTCGCTTCGGTCTCTATCTCAGCGGTACCCGGCTGCTCAATTACACGGTCACGGTGCCCGCCACGAACGGGGTCACGCGGATCGAGCGCGAGGGCACCGAGCAGGGCAGCCCCGACCAGGCCTTCCCACGCTGGAAGGGCACGGGGGTGCTCGATTGGAGCCTGGGTGATTTCGCAGCCTCGCTCACCGGCCGCTATATCGGCTCGGTCGAGGAGGCGAACGGCAATCGGATGGATTCGACCTTCTACACCGACATTCAGCTGCGCTGGACGATCGGCGAGGGCTTCGGCTTCGCGCTCGGGGCCAACAATTTGTTCAACGTCGATCCGCCGGACTGCTTCACCTGCGGTCTCAACAATATGGACCCGACCACCTACGACGTCCCGGGCACCTTCTTCTATGCCCGGGCGACGCTTCGGATGTAAGTGACGCGCGCTCCCGCCTTCCGGGGGCGGGCGGGAGCGAATGCGTGGACGAAGCTGGAATCGGCGAGAAGCAAAGGCTGCGGGCGGAGGCGCTGGCGCGGCGGCGGGACTTCGCCCGATCGCTGGCGCCCGAGCTTCGCGCCGAACTCGAGGCGCGCCTCGCAGACCTGGTGCTGCCGCATCTCCACGGCGCCGGAGTGATCGCCTTCTACCATCCGCTGAAGGACGAGATCAGCCCTTATGCGCTGATGGATCGGCTCGGGCCGGGCCAGCGCGCAGTGCTGCCCTGGTTCCTCGACCGCGACGCGCGGATGCTGTGGCGCGAGGCGCCGGCGGTCGAGCCGAGCCCCTGGGGCGTGCTCCAGCCGAGCGCGGAGGCCGCGGCGCTGGCGCCGGATCTCGTGCTGGTCCCGCTCGTCGCCGCCGATCGACACGGCCATCGAATCGGCCACGGCAAGGGCCATTACGACCGCGCCCTGGCGCATCTGCGCGAAGCAGGGCCGGTGCGGACGATCGGCCTCGGCTGGGAGGTCCAGCTCCTGGACGATGACATTCCTGCCGACCCGTGGGACATGGCGCTCGACTCCATCGCCACCCCGAAGGAATTTCTGACGTGCATGTAGAACAGCCGAGCTGGCGCAAGCCGGCGGGAATCGCCCTCATCCTCGCCCTGATCATCGTCTGGGCCGTGATCGTGGTCGCTGTCGCTGAAGCGATCGGCACCCTGCCGTGGCCGATCTGGGCGCTGTACTACACTGTCGCCGGGATCGTCTGGGTGCTTCCGCTGAAGCCGCTGCTGCGGTGGATGGAGACCGGCCGCTGGCGCGCGTAAGCCGCCTCAGCAACGGGCGCCACTTTTTTGAAATGTCAGGAAAAAAGTGGCGCGAGTGACGGGGCTCGAACCCGCGACCTCCGGCGTGACAGGCCGGCGCTCTAACCAACTGAGCTACACCCGCGCTTGGGTTGCCGCGACCTAGAAGAGCACTCTCACCCTGTCAAGCGAGCCGCGCCACTATTCCCGCCGATTTGTCGGTGGGGGCGGGGCAGGGGCCAGGCCCTCCTCGTGCGGATCGGCGATCAACGTGCCTTCCTCGAACAGGAAGCCGGCAATGTCGGGCTTTCCGGCCGCGTCGAGCACGGTCTTGAGGATGATCAGGATCGGCACCGCGAGCAGGGCGCCGGTCGTTCCCCAGACCCACGCCCAGAAGCTCAGGGCAACGAGGATGAGAAGCGGGTTGATGGTGAGCCGCCGGCCGATGATCGAGGGCGTGATCACATTCGCCTCGATGAGGTGAAGCCCCACGAAGCTCGCCGCCGGAAGCAGCGCGTACCAGGGGTCCGGGAAGACGATGAGGCCGCCCAAGGCGAGCAGCAGGGTCGATCCGATCGGCCCGAGATACGGGATGTAGTTCAGCACCGCGATAATTCCGCCCCACATGAGCGGTGTCGGCATCCCGACCAGGTAGACGATCAGGGCGACCGAGATCCCGAGGCCGAGATTGATCATCGTGATCGTGCCCAGATAGGTCGAGGTCGCGCTCACCACTTGCTGGATCACCCGAGCCGTCGTCATCGCGCCGGTGAAGCTTGCCCGGGTGGTGATCGTCTGGCGCCGCATCCGAGTCCAGCCGGCGAGGAAGAAGAAGATGACGAGGATCGCAAAGAACATCTGGATGATCGCGAACGGCGCCGAGGTGGCGATGATCGAGAGCATCGAATTGGGCTGTTCGAGCGTGACCGTCTGGAGCCCGCGCGGCGAGGAGGCGCGGCCGAAGGCATTGACCAGATCGTCCACGAAGCGCTCGAAGGCGGTGTAGAAATCGAAGAGGGGCGCGAGCGTCTCCCTGATCTGGCCGATATTCTGCGGGAGCAGGCGCACCCATTCGATCGCTGGGAGGAGGATCGAGATCACCGCGATATTTGCGATTGTGAGAAAGAGAAGGACGCAGATCAACGACGCGAGCGCCGAGGGAATGTGGCGCCGCTCGAGCCATTCGAGCACCGGCACCAAAGCGATGGCGATGACCAGCGCCGCAGTCACCGGCATGAAGAATTCGGCGCCTGCGCGAAGCGCGAAGGGCAGTGCAAGCGCGAGCGCGGTTCCGCAGATGAGCGCCAAAGCCGCGAGCAGCCGGTCCCGGCGGTGGGCGACCTCGGCCGTCTCGGTCTCGCCCAGCGGCTGCTGCGGGGCCTCCGATTCGGTTGCTTGGCTCGGCTCTTCGCTCATCCTTTCTCCCTCACCCTTCTGTCATGCCGCGTTCCTCGCCCGCTGAGAAGGCCCGCATCAGCGCACGAGCGTCGCCTTCGATCCGAACCAGCTTCACGCGCGATTTTTCCCCGGCGACGATCGAGACCGCGCTCCGGCCGACCCCGGCGAGTTTCGCCAGGAACGCGGTAAGCTCGGCATTGGCGGCGCCATCGACCGGCGGCGCGGCGAGGCGGACGGCGAGCGCGGTGCGGCCCTCGCCGATCTCGACCGTTCCCGCCGCCGCGCTTTTCCTGGCCCGCGGCGTGACCCGCACGGTCAGGGTCACGCCGTCCTCGTCGCAGGAGATCATCGGCCAATTCCCCTATTCAGCGCCGGGTGCGATGTTGCTATGGCGCCCGCGTTCCACGGCCCCGCCGTCTCCAACATTCGGACATTCTTTCATGAACATCGATCTCATTCCCGTCGGCGACAGCCCGCCGGACAACCTCAACGTCATCATCGAAGTGCCGGTCGGCGGCGAGCCGGTCAAATATGAGTTCGACAAGAAATCGGGCGCCTTGTTCGTGGACCGGATCCTCCACACGCCGATGCGCTATCCGGCCAATTACGGCTTCGTACCGCACACCTTGTCGCCGGACGGCGACCCGCTGGACGCCCTGGTCGTCTCCCGCACGCCCTTCATCGCCGGGTCGGTCGTCCGCGCCCGCCCGATCGGCGTGCTCTTCCTGGAGGACGAGGCCGGCGGCGACGAGAAGCTTCTCACCGTGCCCGTCGACACCACGTTCCCTTATTATTCGGACGTCGCCGAGCGGGCGGATCTGCCCTCGATCGTGATGCAGCAGATCGAGCATTTCTTCACCCACTATAAGGATCTCGAGGCGGCCAAGTGGGTCCGCGTCGGCCATTGGGGAACGGCCGAGGATGCGCGCCGCATCGTCACCGAGGCGATCGCGCTCGCAGCATCGAAGAAGGCGGAGGGCTGAGGAGGAGGAGAGGGGGCGTGGTGGGCGCAGCAGGGTTTGAACCTGCGACCCCTGCGGTGTGAACACAGTGCTCTACCACTGAGCTATGCGCCCACGCCCCGCTTCCTGACCGGCAATCCGGCGAGGAAACGCGGCCCTCAGGCCGCGTCGGAGGCCCACATAGTGGGGCCCTAACCGGCTGTCCAGAGCGGTCTGCGCCGTTGCCCGGCGCACCGCATCGTGCGAGGCTCCGTCCATCGATGGGGGCGGCGGCGTGCGTAATCTGGCACTGATCGTGGCGGCTGCGGGCGCGATGGTGGCGGCCACCGCATCACCTGCGACGACTGGGAAAAGGGTGCGCGTTCCGGTCGCGCCGCCACAGATTGTCATCATCCAGCCCGGTCAAGCTGAGCCGGTCTGGCGCGAGCCGCCGGTCGCACCGGAGAACGAGATTTTCCTCACAGGCTTTCCGGAGACTCCGCCCGCGGACGTACGCGCGGCGGTTGCCGTGCTCCGCGCGGCCCTACCCGCGGACTGGCTTGCTAAGCTCGTGCATGAATATGGCTTCCGGTTCCGTGGTGCGGCGCGATCCCCGTCGGGTAGGACGGACCTGCGCACCGTCGATCTTGCCTCTTTCCTCTTCGACCGCTGGATATTTAGCGATCTGTCGTCCCGGCTGGCGCGCGAATTGGATTGCATCAGTCCCGGCGAACGCGACATCAGCGTCTTACTGACGCTCGTCGCTTTCGAGGAGGCTTGGGAACTTTTGGACACCGACAGGCTTCGCCGCGATCCGCCAGTGAGCGCTGTCCGCTATGCCGCCGAAAGGAATGCGCGCGCCGCCCTTGGCGCGTGCATCGATCTCGTGGATCGCGGATGGGCGCCGGATTACAGCTTCGACGCCGAGAAAAATCCCTAGCCGTTCACCGAATCCTTGAGGCCCTTGCCGGCCTTGAACTTGGGCTGGGTCGATTCCTTGATCTGCATCGGCTCGCCGGTGCGCGGGTTGCGTCCGGTGGAAGCCTTGCGCCGGGTGCAGGAGAAGGTGCCGAAACCGACAAGGCGGACCTCATCGCCGCGCTTCAGCGCCGAACTGATCGTGTCGAACACGGTCTCGACGGCCCGGGTCGCGTCGCCCCGGCTGAGCCCGGTCGACTCGGCGACCTGGCCGATAAGCTCCTGCTTGTTCATTTCTCCAGAACCCCCCTGATGGCCCAGACTCGCGGCGAATGCCGACTGGCGATTAAAGGCATGAGGCCGCGGCGAGTCAAAAGGAAAGAGGCGATCGGCAGTGCCAATCGCCCCCTTTTTGGACCTAAACCGCCGGGCGACGACGTTCGCTTAGTGGCGGATCGAGGCCGCACCGTCGGCGGGAAGCTCGGAAGGCGGCAGCGCCGCGAGCTCGTCCGCCTCGGTCCACTCGATCGGCGCGACCGGCGCCGCTAGCGCCCGGGCGAGCACCTCGTCGACATGCTTCACCGGCACGATTTCCAGACCCGCGCGGATATTGGCCGGAATGTCGGCGAGATCCTTTTCATTCTCCTCCGGGATCAGAACCGTCTTGATTCCGCCGCGAAGCGCCGCGAGCAATTTCTCCTTGAGCCCGCCGATCGCGAGCACGCGGCCGCGCAACGTGACCTCGCCGGTCATCGCGACGTCGCGGCGGACCGGGATCCCGGTCAACGTCGAGATGATCGCGGTGACCATGCCGACGCCCGCCGAGGGGCCGTCCTTGGGGACGGCGCCTTCGGGCAGGTGGACGTGGATGTCCTTGCGGCCGAACAGGCTCGGCTTGACGCCATAGCTCGGGCTGCGCGCCTTCACGAAGGAGAAGGCCGCCTGAACCGATTCCTGCATGACCTCGCCGAGCTTTCCGGTGGTCCGGATCTGGCCCTTGCCCGGGACGGTGACCGCCTCGATCGTCAGGAGCTCGCCGCCGACCCCGGTCCAGGCGAGGCCGGTGACCGCGCCGATCTGGTCCTCCTCCTCGCCCATGCCGTGGCGGAAGCGGCGGACTCCGACGAAATCGGAGAGGTTGTCGGGCGTGACCTCGATCGTCTCGGCCTTGCCTTCGAGGATCTGGCGGAGGGCCTTGCGCGCGACCTTGGCGATCTCGCGCTCGAGGGTGCGGACCCCGGCCTCGCGTGTGTAGTGGCGGATCAGGGCGCGCAGCCCCGCCTCGGTGAGGACGAGCTCGCCTTCCTTGAGGCCGTGCGCCTCGATCTGCTTGCCGATCAGGTGGCGGGTTGCGATCTCGACCTTCTCATCCTCGGTATAGCCTTCGAGGCGAATGATCTCCATCCGGTCGAGCAAAGGCTGGGGCATGTCCATCGTGTTCGCGGTGGTGACGAACATGATGTCCGAGAGGTCGTAGTCGATCTCCAGATAATGGTCCTGGAACTTCGAATTCTGCTCGGGGTCGAGCACTTCGAGCAGGGCCGAGGCGGGATCGCCGCGGAAGTCCTGGCCGAGCTTGTCGATCTCGTCGAGCAGGAAGAGCGGGTTCGAGGTCCCGGCCTTCTTGAGGTTCGAGACGATTTTGCCCGGGAGCGAGCCGATATAGGTGCGGCGGTGGCCGCGAATCTCGGCCTCGTCGCGGACTCCGCCCAATGACTGGCGGACGAACTCGCGGCCCGTCGCGCGGGCGATCGAGCGGCCGAGCGAGGTCTTGCCGACGCCGGGCGGGCCGACCAGGCAGAGGATCGGGCCCTTCAGCTTGTTGGTGCGGGCCTGGACCGCGAGATATTCGACGATCCGCTCCTTGACCTTTTCGAGCCCATAATGGTCCTCGTCGAGGATCGCCTGGGCCTCGGCAATGTCCTTTTTGACCTTGGACTTCTTGCCCCAGGGCAGGCCGAGCAGGACGTCGAGATAGTTGCGGCTGACCGTCGCCTCGGCCGACATCGGCGCCATCGCGCGGAGCTTCTTGAGCTCGGACTGCGCCTTGGCCTTGGCCTCCTTGGAGAGCTTGGTGCGCTCGATCTTGCGGCCGAGCTCGGCGAGCTCGTCGCCTTCGCCTTCCTCGCCCTCATTGCCGAGCTCGCGCTGGATCGCCTTCAACTGCTCGTTGAGATAATATTCGCGCTGGGTCTTCTCCATCTGGCGCTTCACGCGCGAGCGGATCTTCTTCTCGACCTGGAGCACGCCGAGCTCGCCTTCCATGAAGGCGAAGACCATCTCCAGGCGCTTCACCGGATCGATCTCGGCGAGGAGAGCCTGCTTGTCCGACACTTTGATGTTGATGTTGGCTGCGACCGCGTCGGCGAGCTTGGAGGCTTCCTCGATCTGGCCGAGCTGGACCGCGGTCTCGGCCGGCAGGCGCTTGTTGAGCTTCGAATAATTCTCGAACTGCTCGACCACCGAGCGCATCAGTGCCGACACCTCGGCGCCGTCGGCCTCGGCGGCCTCGACGTCGTCAATCTCCGCGACGAGATGGCCGCCTTCCTCACGCAGCGACTGGAGCGTCGCGCGCTGCTGGCCCTCGACGAGCACTCGCACCGTGCCGTCCGGAAGCTTCAGCAGCTGGAGAACGGTGGCAGCGACGCCAAGGTCGTAGAGCGCCTCGCGATCGGGATCGTCCTCGGACGGATCGAGCTGCGAGACGAGGAAGATCTGCTTGTCCGCCGCCATCGCCGTCGCCAGCGCCGCCACCGACTTGTCGCGCCCGACGAAGAGCGGGACGATCATCTGCGGGAAGACGACGATGTCGCGAAGCGGAAGGACCGGAAGGGTCTTGGTCATGAATACTCCGACTGGCGGCTTCGATCGCCGCTCTGCTGCTTGCCCACAATATGGGCCCGTCCTCCTTCAGGATCAATGAATGTCGGGCGGCGCGAGGTTCGCGCGGTGGCCGCCGGCGGATTGACCGGGTGCCGCGGCAGGCCTAGGCTGCCGATCTGCACTTATGGGGTATGGTGCTGATGTCGCGAATGATTTTGTCGTTTGGCGTGCTCCTGGCCACCAGCTTTTCGACGCCGCCGGCTTTGGCCCAGCAGCAAGGCGTTTCCCAACCCGACGCGCAGGGCCGCTGCCAGAATCAGGAGACCCGACGGCGGCGCGGCAACCTGTTCGGCAACATCGCCAGCCGCGCTCTCGGCCGCGCCGGCGTCCCCTCCAGCGTCGCCGGAGTCGGGCTTCCGACCGAGCAGCTGCTCAGCGAGGCGATCACAGCGATGCTCGATTGCCGCGAGCGCCAGCAGGCGGCGGCGGCGACCAACGAGGCGATCCGCGGCGGCGTCGGCACGACGTCCAACTGGCAGAGCGAGACCCGGCCCACCGTCTCGGGCTCGTCGAGCGCGACGGGCGACGAGCGACTCGCCGACGGGACGCATTGCGTGATGGTCACCAACATCGTCATTGTCGACGGAGAGGAGACGAGCGCGGAGCAGCGCATGTGCCGCGCTCCCGGAAGCCGGGGCTATGCGCGGGTCTAGGCGGCTCGCCGCCCTTGCGACCACGGCGGCCTTGTTCTGCGGTCAGGCGGCGCTCGCCCAGCAGGCGATGGACCCGGTCAACCGCACGTGCCCGCGCGAGCCGAACTGGTCGAGCTTTCCGCAGATGCGCTTCACGCTCGAGGAGATTGACGGCAAGCAGGTCCTGCTGGCCGAGGGGCGGGTCGACGACAATGCGGTTCCGCGCCTTCAGGCGGCGCTCGACGCCCATACCGCGATCGATGAGATCTGGGTCCGCTCTCCGGGCGGAAGCGCGCGGATCGGGAACCAGCTCGGGCGGCTGATCCGACAGACCGGCGTCCCCACCCGCATCCCGCAGGGCTGGGCCTGCTTCTCGGCCTGCAACTTCGTCTTCATGGGCGGGGCGGTCCGCTACGTCGACCCGGGCGGCCTGTTCATCGTGCACATGTTCACCCACACGAACGACCGCGAGGCGATCCGCTCGGAGGTCTCGCGGGGGGTCGATAATACGATCGGGCTGATCGGCGACATCGAGCAGCAATCGGCGCTGCTCGCCAGCGAGGACAATGACTTCCTCATCCGCATGGGAATCTCGCGGCTGCTGCTCACCGAGGTCATGTACCGCACGCCCGCAGTTGCCGCGCAAAGCGGCGACCGCTCGACCCGCCGCTGCCTTAGCCAGGACGAGGTCCACCGATACCGGGTCGCGAACGCCCGCTAGGGGAGTCTGGCTGCGCGGATATGGAGGGGCATGACGGCGCGGCGGACCCCGCCGCCCCAGGCTTCGGCTAGCAGGCCGAGGGCTTCACCGACCAAGGTTTCGCCTGCCGCCCGCACCGCCGACCAGCTCCGGACATAGTTCAGCGCGTCCTCGGCGCTCCAATCCAGGTACATGGCGTGGGCGCCGATCCGAAGCTCGTTGCCGGGGAAAGGAATCGAGCGGTAGCCGTCCCATAGGATTCGGTTCTGCGGCGCCCAATGGCCGGCCAGCAGCGGCATGAGCTGCCGGTTGATCGCCTGGTCCACCTCCGGCGTCACGTACATCCAGTCATAGCCGATCGCCGCGAGCACGCCGCCCGGCTTCAGGACACGGGCGGCCTCGGCGTAGAAGAGATCGCGCTCGAACCAGTGGAGTGACTGGGCGGCGAGGATCAGGTCGGCCGAGCCCTCGGCGAGCGACACGCGCTCGGCCGGCTCGACCGCATAGGTGACGCGCGGGTGGGGGATGGCATTGGCGATCTGCTCGGCGCTCGGGTCCGTCGCATGGACATGGCCGAACTTCGCGGCGAGGCCGATCGCCGCCTGGCCGTTGCCGCAGCCGACGTCCCAGGCGAGCGCCTGGCGGGGGGCGAGCGCGGCGAGATCATCGAACAACGCCGCCGGATAGGCCGGGCGCGAAGCCCGGTAGCCGGCGGCGTCGTCGGAGAACTTGTCGATGAACGCGTCGCTCATCGCCGGCCGTCAGGCGGCGCTCTCGCCCTTCTTCTCGGCATAGACGCGGACCGGCTCCTTGGTCCCGGCGACGACGTCCTTGTCGATCATCACCTCGTCGACCCCGTCCATCGAGGGCAGGTCGAACATGGTGTCGAGAAGGATGTTCTCGAGGATCGAGCGGAGGCCGCGAGCGCCGGTCTTGCGCTCGATCGCCTTCTTGGCGACCGCGACCAGGGCCTCGTCGGTGAAGCTCAGCTTCACGTCCTCCATGTCGAACAGCTTGGCATATTGCTTCACCAAGGCGTTCTTCGGCTCCTTGAGGATCTTGACCAGAGCCTCGGTGTCGAGGTCCTCGAGGGTCGCGATCACCGGCAGGCGGCCGACGAATTCGGGGATCAGGCCGAACTTCAGCAGATCCTCGGGCTCGCCCTGGCGCAGCACCTCGCCGGTGCGGCGCTCCTCCGGCGCTGCGACATAGGCGCCGAAGCCGATCGACTTGCCCTGCAGGCGGTCCGCGATGATCCGCTCGAGGCCCGAAAAGGCGCCGCCGCAGATGAACAATATGTTCGTCGTATCGACCTGCAGGAATTCCTGCTGCGGGTGCTTGCGGCCGCCCTGCGGGGGCACCGAGGCGGTGGTGCCTTCCATCAGCTTCAGGAGCGCCTGCTGGACGCCCTCGCCGGAGACGTCGCGGGTGATCGAGGGATTGTCCGACTTGCGGCTGATCTTGTCGATCTCGTCGATATAGACGATCCCGCGCTGCGCCCGCTCGACATTATAGTCGCTGGCCTGGAGCAGCTTCAGGATGATGTTCTCGACATCCTCGCCGACATAGCCGGCCTCGGTGAGGGTGGTGGCGTCCGCCATCGTGAACGGCACGTCGAGGATTCGGGCAAGGGTCTGCGCGAGCAGGGTCTTGCCGCAGCCGGTCGGCCCGACGAGCAGGATGTTGGACTTGGCGAGCTCGACGTCGGCGCCCTTGGCGCCGTGCGCGAGGCGCTTGTAGTGATTGTGGACCGCGACCGAGAGCACGCGCTTGGCGTGGCTCTGGCCGATCACATAATCGTCGAGCACGTTGCAGATTTCCTGCGGGGTGGGGACTCCGTCGCGGGTCTTCACCAGCGAGGACTTGGTCTCCTCGCGGATGATGTCGTTGCACAGCTCCACGCACTCGTCGCAGATGAAAACGGTCGGGCCGGCGATGAGCTTGCGCACCTCGTGCTGCGACTTGCCGCAGAAGGAGCAATAGAGGGTGCTCTTGGAATCGCCGCCGGAAAGCTTCGTCATTCGTTCAACCTTTTCAGGCGCTTGGCGCCTGCCTTATCCCGCCCGCACGCATCCTGACGGCAAATTAGCACGATCACAATGGCCTAAACGTTAAGCGGCACAGTTCGACAATGCGGGGCAAGCCCCCGCCGAGACCACAATCTAGGAGCAGCGATCCGGTTCCGCCAGTCGTGCGGAATCAAAAGAGGCCGGAATCGAGGGGCGATTCCGGCCTCAGGAAGGGGAAACCGACGGTCCGCGAAAGCCCATGCGCTAGGGGGAGGCACGGGCAGGGGGCGCGGACGGGTCCGATTTCGTGGGGAGTCCATGCCCGGCCGCCGGCTCCGCACCCGTATCTCTACGCATGGAAAAAACGTGGAATCGCCTCGACGCGGCTGCTAGACGGCCGCCGGACAGGGGATGGTCGGCAGATTTTTGAAGTGAAATGATCCCCTGGACATTGAAGCTCCTCGACGACTGCGCGCTGGTCGCCCGGTCGGGAGAGGAAGCCAAGCTCTCAACCCGCAAGTCGCTCGCCCTGCTCGCCTATCTGGCGCTGCAGCCGGAGCGCCGCGCGCGCCGTGCGCGGCTGTCCGCCTTGCTCTGGGAGGATGCCGATGCGGAGCAGGGGCGGCTTCACGTCCGCAAGGCGCTGTGGCTGCTCCGTTCCGAAAGCGCCAAGGCCGATCCCGATGCGCCGCCCCCGGTTGCGGCGGACGGCGATTGGCTGCTCATCCCGGACGGCGCGATCGCAACCGATATCGACGCGCTGGTCGCGGCGTCCGCGGCGGCGGGCGACGATCCGGCCGCGCTCGAGGCCGCGGCCGAACTCTATAATGGCGACTTCCTCGGCGGCTTCGCGATCCGCAATGCACCGGCCTTCGAGGACTGGGCCGCCGTCGAGCGCCAGCGCATCCGCGAGGAAGCGGTCTCGCTGATGCGGCGGCTGGTCGATGCGCTGGCCGAGCGTCCGGAAAGCAGCGAGGCAGCGATGCGCGCGGCGCTTCGCCTGCTCGCCGTTGATCCGCTCCAGGAGCATGCCCACCGCGCGGTCATGCGGCTCCACGTCCGCCAGGGGCGGGCGGCCGCTGCGCTCGGCCATTACCACCAGCTCCGCGAGACGCTCGCGCGCGAGCTCGGAGTCGATCCCGAGCCGCAGACCCAGGCCCTGTTCCAGGAGATCGGGGCCGTGCGCCGCGCGCCGGCATTGGCGCGGCGGCCGATCGCCGCGGCCG
>JAEWCW010000034.1 GCA_023390415.1 Pseudomonadota bacterium
GCCTCGACGGCGTCGGCCGCGACGATTTCGGATAGGTCGTTCATCATGCGTCGCCGGGGAGCATAGCCCCCCTTTTGCCTTTCTGAAATTCGGCTCCCCCCGCCCGGTCCTTCAGTCCCGCTGCGGCTCCACCCAGCCGACGGTCCCGTCGTCGCGTCGATAGACCATATTGAATCGCCCGGTGCCGCTATTGCGGAAGAGCAGGGCGTTGGTGTTGCGGAGATCGAGAAGCATCACCGCGTCGGGAACGGTCGCATCCGGAATATCGACCCGCGTCTCGACCACGATCGCCGGATGCTCGGCCGGCGGTTCGTCTTCGGTCGGCGACGCGAAGATGGTGTAGCCGGCCTCGGCCTCGCCATCCAGTTCGGCTGCAGGCAGGTCTTGCGCCGGGCCCGGGTGGCGGGTCTTGAGACGGCTCATGTAGCGACGGAGCTGCTTCTCGATCCTGTCGGCCGCCTGGTCGAAGGCAGGATGCGCCTCCTGTGCGCGACCCGAGCCCTTGAGCACGACGTCCTGCATGACGTGAGCGACGATGTCGCAGGTGAAGGAATGGTCGTGCGGCCCCTTGCCGAACGTCACCCGGGCCGAAAGCGCGCGCTCGAAATATTTGTCGGCGATGCTCTCGAGCCGCTCGCGACAGTGACGCTGCAAGGCTTCGCCGGTCTCGACCTGATGCCCGGAAACCCGGATTTCCATTGCACTCTCCAACGATTTCGCGCGGGGCTTAGGCCCCGGGTCGCCGCTCCGTCAACCGATGCCAGATCGGGTCGGTGAGGCGGGCGAGGAATGCGGCATGCGCTGCAAGCTCCTCCTCGCTCGGCGCGTGTGGCCGCGGCGGCCTCACGGTGGCGGTGATCGTCGACGCCGGACGGATCTCGGCGGCGGCGACGTCGAGCTCTGGGACCTCCTCGCCGGCGCCGAGCGACAGTCCGATCTGCCGGCCGCCGGTCAGCTCGACATAGACCTGGGCGAGCAATTGCGCGTCGATCAGCGCGCCGTGCTTCACGCGCAGGCTACGATCGACTCCGAAGCGGGTGCAAAGAGCGTCGAGGCTGTGCTTCGCGCCGGGATGGCGCTGGCGGGCGATGGCGAGCGTGTCGACCATCCGTGTCGTGCAGATGAGCGGCCGGCCGCAATTGTTGAGCTCATGGTTGATGAATGCGAAATCGAAGCCGGCATTGTGCGCGACCATCGGCGACTCGCCGATAAAGGCGAGCAGCTCCTCGACCTTCTCGTGGAATCGCGGCTTGTCGGCGAGGAAGCGCTCGCTGAGACCGTGCACCGCCTCGGCGCCGCTCGGCATCGGCCGGTCCGGATTGAAATAGGCATGAAAGGTCCGGCCGGTCTCGACACGGTTGACGAGTTCGACGCAGCCGATCTCGACCATGCGGTCGCCGGCGAGCGGGCTGAGGCCCGTGGTTTCAGTGTCGAAGACGATTTCCCGCATGTCGCCTTCGCTTATGAATCCCGCGGCTCGGCGAGACAAGCGACGATGCGGCGAACCGCTCGTCGGGTCTCCTCCAATTCGCCGCCCGTCTCGATGACGAAATCCGCGCGCCGGCGCTTCTCCGCGTCGGGCAACTGACGCTCGAGGATCCGCTCGAACTTCGCCTCAGTCATGCCTGGGCGGGCGAGGACCCGCGCGCGCTGGACGTCGGCCGGCGCGGAGACCACCGCGATCTGGTCCACCTCGCGCCAGCCGCCGGCTTCGAACAGCAGGGGAATGTCGAGCAGGACCAGCGGCGCATCGCGATTGGCCTCGAGAAAGGCCGCGCGCTCGCGGGCCACTGCCGGATGGATCAGGGCCTCCAGATTCTGCAGCGCCTCGCGCTCGCCCAGCACCCGCTCGGCCAGCGCCCCGCGATTGACCCCCTCCGGCCCCGTCGTCCCGGGGAAGCGCCGCTCGATTTCGGCGACCAGCGCGCCCTCGGACCCTTGCAGCCGGTGGACGACCGCATCCGCGTCGAAGACCGGCACGCCTTCCGCAGCAAACATCGCCGCGACGGTCGACTTGCCCATGCCGATCGATCCGGTGAGGCCGAGCGTGATCATCGCACCAGCAGCTCACGAAGCTCGGTGTCATGCTGGCGCGGCGCGAGCGCAGCGAAAAAGGCCTGGAAGGCGACCGCCGCCTGGGCGACCAGCATCGAGAGCCCGTCGATCGTCCGAAGTCCGCGGGCGCGCGCCGCCTGGAGAAGCGGCGTCTCGAGCGGATCATAGACCAGATCGAAGACGATCGCGTCGGGTGACAGGCTGTCGAGCGGCAGCGTGAACCCCGGAAACCCGCGCATCCCCATCGGCGTCCCGTTGACGAGCAGGTTGGCCGGCGGCAGCGGATCGCCATGGCCGATCGGCCGGCCCTGAACGCCTTTGTAGTCCTTGGCGATCTGGGCTTTGCGGGCATCGTCCCCCCGCGTGACGATCCAGATCGGCCCATAGCCGAGCGCGGAGAGCACCCACATCACGGAATATAGAACGCCGCCCGCGCCGACGACGATCGCCGGGCCGCGTTGGCCGGGCTGGCCGGCGAGATGAGCGAGCAAAGGCTCGCTCAGACCGTTGATGTCCGAATTGAGCCCTTCGATCTGCCCGTTCCTCGGCAGGGCAATGTTGATCGGCTCGATGGGAAAGCTGGGATCCTGCGGCTTGTGGACATGCTCCAGCGCGGCGAGCTTGTGCGGCATTGTGATGTTGCAGCCCCGCCAATCCGTGTCGGCGCGCCGCGCCTCAAAATAGGCGGCAAGCTCGGCAGGACGAACGAGACAATGGCGATAGTCACCTTCGATTCCGAGCTTCCCGAGCCAGAATTTGTGGATCGCAGGCGACTTCGAATGGGCGATCGGGTCGCCGATCACCTCTGCATAGGGGACCCCGCTCATGATTCGAGGATCCCGCGCTCGCGGAGATAAGCGAGCAGCGGCAGGAGGGGCATGCCGAGCACGGCGAAATGGCTGCCCTCGACTCGCTCGAACAATTGCACCCCCGGCCCCTCGATCCGGTAGCCGCCGACGCTCCAGCGGACATGCGCCCATTCCCGATCGAGATAGTCTTCGATGAAGGCTGCGCCGAGCGGCCGCATGGTCAGCGCGACGCTCTCGCTCTGCCACCAGCGGGTCTCGCCGTCCTCGACGATGACCGCGGCCGAATGGAGCTGGTGGGTGCGTCCGCTCATCGCCGCGAGCTGCTCGCGCAGTTCCTCGCGATCGGCGGGCTTGCTGAGCATGGTACCGTCCTCGAGCTCGAGGGTCTGGTCGGCGCCCAGGACAAGGTCTCCCGGCCCCGCAAGGACGGACAGCGCCTTGAGCTGCGCAAGCTCCTCGGCGATTCCGCGCGCGTCGAAGCCGGCGGCCTCAAGCCCGGCCTTGGCCGCATCCTCGTCCAGTTCGGCGGATGCCGCCTCGAAGGGCACCCCGGCCCCCTCGAGCATCGCGCGCCGGGCGGCGCTTTTCGAGGCGAGCAGCAATCTCATTCGCCCTGCATTGCCTCGTAACGCTCGGCGCAGAGCTTGACGATCGCGAGCGCCGTCTCCTCGATCGAGCGGCGGGTAACGTCGATCACCGGCCAATTGTTATCGGCGAAGATCCGCCGCGCGAAAGCGAGCTCGGCATTGACCGATTCCAGATCGACATAATCCGTCTCCGGCGCCTGGTTGAGCGAGAGCAGGCGGTTGCGGCGGATCTGGATCAGCCGATCGGGATTTGTGGTGAGGCCGACGACGAGGGGATGCTTGAGGCCGAACAATTGCGGCGGCGGCGGCGATTGCGGAACGAGCGGGATGTTGGCGACCTTGTAGCCGCGATTGGCCAGATAGATGGCTGTCGGCGTCTTGGAGGTTCGGGAGACGCCGGCGAGGACGATGTCGGCCTCCTCCCAATTTTCCGAATTGATCCCGTCGTCATGGGCGATGGTGAACTGGATCGCGTCGACGCGCGCGAAATAGGCGGCATCGAGCGCATGCTGCCGCCCCGGCCGCCCCGCCGCCTCCTGGCCGAGCGTCGCGGACAGGGCATGGACAACCGGATCGAGCACCGACACCGCGTTGATGCCGCGGTGCCGCGCCTTCTGCTCGAGATCGCGCCGGATGACGTTGTTGACCAGGGTGTAGAGGACCAGGCCCGGCCGCCGTTCGACGTCGTCCAGCACCCGATCGAGATGGCCTTCCGAGCGCACCATCGGCCAGAGATGGCGCCTCACCTCGACCCCGTCGAACTGGGCGAGGCAGGCATTGGCGATCACCTCGAGCGTCTCGCCGGTCGAATCCGAGAGCAGATGAAGGTCGAAGTGGGTCATTTTCCCGGTCTGTGGAAAAACATGGGGAAATCGCTAGCGCAGCTCAGGGGACCGATCCAGCGCGACGATTCGCCCCCATCCGCCCCAATTCCATCCACAGCCGCGCCCCCCGTGCATCGAATCCGCGGGCCCGCTGTGGAAAGTGGGGAGGAATCGGGCGGCCTCCAGAGCAGCGATCAGCGCGCCGCTGTTGGCAATTCGGACAGGAACCAATAAACCCCGCGTCCAGCCCTCCAACTGCCTTCAACAATCCTCTCTTATAAGATTCTTATATAGAGAAGAGCGGAGCCCTCGCTTTTCATGTCCGGTCCGACCAAGCCCTTGCTTACCGTCCTAAGGGGCGGAAAAACCGAGAGAAAACCAGTTTGGCTGATGCGCCAGGCAGGACGCTACCTCCCGGAATATCGCGCGCTGAGGGCGGACAAGGGCGG
>JAEWCW010000094.1 GCA_023390415.1 Pseudomonadota bacterium
TGGAACAGCCTGCGCCAATCGGACAACCAACCTTTCGCAGCTTTCGCCGCCTTCCTGATCGCCCATCGCGGCTGGCCCGGCGAGGCCGCGATGCGCCGCGCCGCCGAGCGCCAGATCGATCCGGCCACCGTCTCGCCGGGCGAGGTGCTGCGCTATTTCGCGGTCCATCCGCCGCTCACCGCCGGCGGCCGCGCCCACCACGCGCTCGCCCTGCTCGCTGCGGGTGAGCTCGATCGTGCGCGGCAGGAAGCGCGCGAAGCCTGGTATAGCGGGGTCATGGCCCAGGCAGTCGAGACCCGCCTGCTTTCCTCCTTCTCGCAGGTCTTCACACAGGCCGACCACGACCGGCGCCTCGACACCCTGCTCGACAATGGCGACCGGGTGAGCGCGGGCCGGGTGCTTGCGCTTGCAAGCGCCGGGCGCCGTCCGCTCTACGAGGCGCGGATCGCGCTCCAGACGCGCGCGCCCGATGCCGCCACCAAGCTCGGCGCCGTTGCTGGTGGGAGCGCGGATCCGGGCCTGGTCATGGACCGCGCCAACTGGCTCCGCGCCTCCGGCCAATCGCAGGCGTCCCGCGAGCTGCTCGCCCAGCCGCTGAGCTTCGCGCGCCGCCCCCGCGACGCAGAGAAATTCATGGAGACGCAGCTCACCCTGGCGCGCGCCGCGGCCGCCGACGGGCAATGGACGCTCGCCTACCGGATCGCGTCGCAGGCGGGCGCCTCGCTCGATCCGGGCACCGACGTCTCGACCCGGTCGATGGGCGAACGCGACGATTTCACCAGCCTGACCTGGCTCGCTGGAACCGCTGCGCTGAAGCATCTCGGCCGTCCGACCGACGCGGAGCGGATGTTCGAGGCCTATGCCCATGGCGGCCGCTCGCTCCAGGTGCTGACCAAGGGCCGCTACTGGGCCGGCCGCGCCGCCCAAGCCGCGGGCCGGTCTGCCGAGGCCAATGCCCATTACGAAATTGCGGCCCGCTATCCCGAGCTGTTCTACGCCCAGCTTGCGCTCGACCGGCTTCGCCGCCCGATCCCGGCGCCGGCGGTCAATGTCGCCGTCCAGCCGACCCCCGACGAGCGCCTCGCCTTCCAGCAACGCAGCCTTGTCGCGGCGACCCGCTATCTCGGCCAGGCCGGAAGCTGGTCCGACCAGTCGCTCTTCGTCCGCACCCTTTCGGAGCAGATCGACAGCGAACGCGACCGCCAGCTGGCGATCGAGCTTTCGCGCCAGATCGGCCGGCCGGACCTCGCCGTCTGGGTCGCGCGAAGTGCCCGGAACGGCGGCACCGCCCATTATGTCCGCGCCGCCT
Organism: Pseudomonadota bacterium; assembly: GCA_023390415.1. Lineage (GTDB taxonomy): Bacteria > Pseudomonadota > Alphaproteobacteria > Sphingomonadales > Sphingomonadaceae > Allosphingosinicella. The sequence continues at coordinate 1,310 of JAEWCW010000094.1, forward strand.
ACCCGGAAGGAAACGTGCCGGAGGCGCAGCGGCCCAACTGGTCCTTTGCGCACGGCATCATGCGCCAGGAAAGCTCGTTCGACCGCGCCGCCGTCAGCCATGCCGGCGCGCGCGGGATGATGCAGCTCATGCCCGCCACGGCGCGCGAAGTCGCAGGGCGTCTCGGCCTCCCTTACGACTTCGGCCGGCTGACCAGCGATCCCGACTACAATATCAGCCTGGGCAGCTCCTATCTCGCGACCCTGCTCAACCAGTGGGGTGGCAATGCGGTGCTCGCCGCAGCCTCCTACAATGCGGGCGCCGGCAACGTTCGGCGCTGGATCGCGGCGAACGGCGATCCGCGCATGCCGGGGGTCGACGTGCTGCAGTGGATCGAGGACATCCCGTTCAGCGAGACGCGTGGCTACGTCCAGCGCGTGATCGAGAATGCGGTGGTCTACGACGCGATGCACCCGCAGCGCGCGCGGAGCCCGGAGCTTCACCGCACCTCCTGGTATCTCGGCCGGCCGAACGGGGTTTGACCGGGCCCCGAGGTTCGTGCTCCGTCGCGCGCAATGAGCGATCGTCCGAACTACATCACGCCGCAGGGCTATCGCGCCCTGCGCGAGGAATATGAGGCCTTGTTCGGAGTCGAGCGGCCGAAGCTGCTCGAGACGATCGCTTGGGCGGCTGCGAACGGCGACCGCTCCGAAAATGCGGACTATCAATATGGCCGCAAGCGGCTGCGCGAGATCGACCGGCGGATCAATTTCCTCGCACGCCGTATGAAAGCGGCGAAGGTCGTTGATCCCGCCGCTCAGCCGGATCAGGAGCGGATCTGGTTCGGGGCGACCGTCACGCTGATCGACGAGGACGACAATGAGCGTGTGGTGACCCTGGTCGGCGAGGACGAGACCGATGCGAGCGCCGGACGGATCGCCTGGATCTCACCGATCGGCCGCGCGATCCGCGGCGCCACGCGGGGCGACGTCCGACAGGTGGCGCTCCCTGGCGGCGTTCGCGACTATGAAGTTGCAGAAATCACATACCCGAAAAAAATTTGAACCGTTTCGGATCTAGCTGGAACCGGCACGATTGATCTGCGTTAGTCCCGACTTGCAATTTCCGCGTGCCTGCCGATCGACCGACATTCAATGCCTCAAACTGCCGCCGAACAGCTTCTCGACCGCGCCGTTGCCGCGGCCCGCACTCGCCCCTCCGATCTCCAGACCGTCCTCGAGGAACTGCCCGCGCCGGTCTATGTGACCGACACGAGCGGACGCATCATCGCCTTCAATCGCGCCTGCATCGCCTTTGCCGGCCGAACGCCGGCGGCGGGGCGCGACCGGTGGTGCGTGACCTGGCGACTCTATACCGATGCCGGCGAGCCGCTGGCGCACGAGGATTGCCCGATGGCGATAGCGATCCGGGAGCAAAGGCCCGTGCGCGGAGTCGAAGCGGTCGCGGAATGCCCGGACGGGTCGCGCAAGCATTTCCTCCCCTTCCCCACGCCGGTCTTTGACGAGGACGGGGCGCTTACCGGCGCGGTCAATCTGTTCGTTGACCTCTCGGATATCAAGCGGGCCCAATATCTTCACGGCGAGGCGCGCCGCTGCCGGCGGCTGGCCGACACGATCGGCGACAAGAAGACCGTCGAGACCCTGC
>JAEWCW010000104.1 GCA_023390415.1 Pseudomonadota bacterium
CCGACCGAGGATCAAATCTATCGTCCCGCAAAGTGAAGGTCTTTTCTACGCGCCGCCGCCCCGGTAAGGAGCCCATGGGGGCCAGCGCGCCCGCGCAGCGGCCGGAGCGCCAAGCATCGTATTGAGAAGGGCGGGCGTCCCTCGCGGCGGCCGACTTTCGACGGAGAGAGAATTTGGCGATCAAGCCGAGCAGCAATGAGGCATTCTACCGCGAGGTCGACGAGGAGCTGCGCAAGGAGCGCGCCCAGCAGGCGTGGCATCGCTTCCGCTGGGCGATCATCGGCGGCTTCGTCCTGCTGATCGCTGCGATCGGCGGCTTCATCTGGTGGCAGAATCACCGCGAGCGCCAGGCCGAGGCGTCGGGCGAAGCGTTGATCCAGTCGCTCGATCACCTCGAAAAGGGCCTCGCGTCGCAGGCCGGGCCGCTTCTGACAGAGGTCGAGGCGAGCAGCATCGACGGCTATCGCGCCGCAGGCCAGTTCGCGCGCGCCGACATGATGATCCAGTCCGGCAACAGCGCCGGTGCCATCGCCATCTTCCAGCGCCTCGCCGGCGACGAAGGCCTCGCCGAGCCCTATCGCCACGCCGCCCTGGTCCGCCAGACCGCGCTCGAATTCGACCGGCTTCAGCCGGACGCGATCATCCAGCGACTTGGGCCGCTCGCCCGCGCCGGCCAGCCGTGGTTCGGAAGCGCCGGCGAGATGGTCGCCCATGCCCATCTGCGGGCGCAACGGCCCGGCCCGGCCGGCCAGATGTTCGCGGCGATCGCCCGCGACGAGACCGTCCCCGCCTCGATCCGTTCGCGCGCCGTTCAGATGGCGGGTGCTCTTGGTGTCGACGCGGTGCCGGCGACCCCGGCCAATCAGGCGACGCCGGCGCCCGCCGCTGCGCCTGCCGCCGCTCCGGCTCCGGCCAATGCCCAGGCGCCGGCGGCCCCGGCAACGAAGGAATGAGAATGAAGCCTTATCTGTTCGCGATGGTCGCTGTCGCCGCACTCACCGGCCTTTCCGGCTGCGGCATTTTTGGAGGCGGCGACGGCCCCAAGGGCACGCCGACCGTCGGCGAGCGAATCCCGGTGCTGAGCAGCGAGGCGGGGGTCGAGGTCGATCCCGAGCTGGCCGGGGTCCCGGTTGTCCTACCCGCGCCGGTGGTCAATTCCGAATGGGCGCAGTCCGGCGGCAACGCCTCCAAGTCGGTCGGCCATGTCGCGCTCGGGACCGCCCCGGCCCAGGCCTGGAGCGTCTCGATCGGGACCGGAAGCAGCAATAACGGCCGCCTCGGCGCCGCGCCCGTGGTCGGCGATGGCCGCATCTACACGATCGACACGCAGGCGAACGTCCGCGCGATCAACCCGGAGACGGGCGCCACCATCTGGCAGCGCCAGATCGCCGGCCCCGATGCCAGTAGCCGCACCTTGTTCGGCGGCGGCGTCGGCTTCGCCAACGGCCGGGTCTATGCCACCAACGGCGCCGGCGACGCTGCGGCGCTCGATGCCGCGACCGGCAACCAGATTTGGCAGGCCCGCCCCGGCGGCCCGCTGCGCGGCTCCCCGACCATCTCGGCCGACAGCGTCTATGTCGTCAGCCAGGACAACCAGCTGTTCGCGCTCAACGAGCAGAACGGCCAAACCCGCTGGTCCGCCTCCGGCTCGATCGAGGCCTCCGGCGTGTTCGGCGCGGCCTCTCCGGCATTCGGCCAATCGACCGTGGTCGCCGGCTATTCGTCGGGCGAGCTCGCCGCCTATCGCTTCGAAAACGGCCAGGAGGTCTGGTCGGACGCGTTGAGCCGCACCACCGTCACTACCTCGGTCCACGCACTCACCGACATCGACGCCGATCCGGTCATCGACCAGGGCCGGGTCTTCGCCATCGGCCAGGGCGGCCGCATGGTCGCGATGGAGCTCAATACCGGCCAGCGCGTCTGGGAGCTGAACATCGCTGGCATCGCCACCCCCTGGGTCGCGGGCGATTGGGTGTTCGTCGTCACCGACCAAGCGCAACTGCTCGCCATCGCGCGCTCCACCGGCCGCGTGCGCTGGATGGCGCAGCTCCAGCGCTGGCGCGACCAGGCGGACCGGCGCGGCCCGATCAGTTGGCAGGGCCCGGTGCTCGCCGGCAACCGGCTGGTGCTGGTCAACTCGCTCGGCCAGATCGTCTACGCGTCGCCGACCGACGGCTCGGTGCAGCAGACGATCGCGACCCGCACGCCCTTCTCGTTGCCGCCGGTGGTTGTGAACAACACGCTGCTGCTCCTCGACGACAGCGGCCGCCTCACCGCCTGGCGCTGATCGACCGCTTGCGCAGCGCCGCGGGCTGACGCACTCTCCCCCCTACAAGAGGGGGAGAGCTCATGGATGATGCGCCCGTCCTCGCCGCGTTTCCGCGGCGACCGCTGAAGCTGGTCCGGACCCGCGATCATGTCCGAAGGCGGCTGCTCGGGCTCGGCTTCGTCATCCTGCTGGCGATCCCCGCGGCCTGGTTCCTCTTCGACGTGTGGCGTGAAGCCGGCCTGCGTGCGGACCTTCGCGAGCGCGGCGTCGTCGCGGACGTACTCCAGTCCGAGGGGACCTGCACGTCGCGCCGCCAGATCAGCGGCGACGAGCCGCTCGGCTGCAACCTCACCATCACCTATGCCGTGCAGAAGGAGCATGGCGGCGGCACTCGAACCGCCGACGTCTGGCTGGACGGCGACGCCCCGCGGGTCTTCGCGCCGCCGGCCGTCTACGATCCCGAGGCGCCTGACCGGGTGATGCTTCGGAGCGAGGTCGATCGCGACATGCGCTGGGGCGAGGTGGTCGGGCCCAGCATCCTCGCCGTCTTCCCGCTGCTCGCCCTGCTCTGGTGGCTTGCGACCGGAAGCGGCGCGCTCGCCCGAGCAGCGCGAGATCCGGATCCGGTGATCGTTCCTGTCGAGCGGATCGCAAGGCGGGGCAAGTGGCTGCAGGTCTGGTTCCGCGCGCCTGACGGCGGCCAGCCCGTCGTCAACGAATTTCCCGAAGGCAGCGGCCCTCTGTTCGTGGAACCGGCGCGGGACGGTTCGCCAGATCAGCCCTACGTTCTTGCACTCGCGCGGCCGGGCAGGCCCCCGGTCCTGCTCGACCGCGATCTCGGCCGGCTCGACTTCACGGACGAGGAGCGGCGGGCCGTCCAACTCGCGGCGGGGGAGTCGTCAGGCGGTTGACCGCGAACGGCGGGACGGGCAGTGCCCCGGGCCATGGCCCGCCTCCCCACAGTCGCGATCGTCGGACGCCCGAACGTCGGCAAATCGACCCTGTTCAACAGGCTGGTCGGAAAGCGCCTTGCGCTGGTCGATGACCGGCCAGGCGTGACCCGCGACCGTCGCGAAGGCGACGCGACCCTGCTCGGCCTGGAATTCCGGGTGATCGACACCGCCGGCTACGAGGACGAGGATCCGGACACGTTGCCGGGCCGTATGCGCCAGCAGACCGAGGCCGCGGTGCGCGAAGCGGACGTCGCCCTGTTCCTGATCGACTCGCGGGCCGGCGTGACGCCGCTTGACGAGGAGATCGCCCGCTGGCTGCGTGCGTCGGAGGCACCCGTCGTCCTTGCGGCAAACAAGGCCGAGGGCCGGGCCGGCGAGGCGGGGCTCTACGAGGCCTATTCGCTCGGCCTGGGCGAGCCGATCGCGATCAGCGCCGAGCATGGCGAAGGCGTCGCCGACCTGTTCGATCGCCTGCTCCCGCATCTCGAGCGCGACGAGGAGGAGGCCGAGGAGGAGGAAGGCGAGGGGCCGCTGAAGCTCGCCATCGTCGGCCGCCCGAATGCCGGCAAATCGACGCTCATCAACCGGATCCTCAACGAGGAGCGGCTGATCACCGGCCCCGAAGCCGGCATCACGCGCGATTCGATCGCGATTGACTGGCAGTGGCAGGCGCCGGACGGGACCGTCCGCCCGGTGCGGCTCATCGACACGGCCGGAATGCGCAAGAAGGCGCGGGTCGAGGACAAACTCGAAAAGCTCTCCGTCGCCGACGCGCGCCGGGCGATCGATTTCGCCGAGGTCGTCGTGCTTCTGCTCGATGCCACGCTCGGCCTCGAGGCGCAGGACCTCAAGATCGCAGACCGCGTGCTCCAGGAAGGCCGGGCGCTCATCATCGCGATCAACAAGTGGGACGTGGCCGAGGACATGAGCCGGCTGTTCCAGGGCATCAAGGCCGCCCTCGGCGAGGGGCTCTCTCAGGCGCCCGGCGTGACCCTGCTGACCGTGTCGGCGATGACCGGCAAGGGGATCGACACGCTCATCAACGCCGCCTTCGAGGTCCGCGACACCTGGTCGCGGCGAGTCTCGACCGGACAGCTCAATCGCTGGTTCGAGGAAGCGATCGACAAGAATCCGCCGCCCGCGCCGGGCGGCAAGCGGATCAAGCTGCGCTACATCACCCAGGTCAATACGCGGCCGCCCGCCTTCGTCGTGTTCGGCAACCGCACCGATGAGCTTCCGGGCAGCTATCATCGCTACCTGATCAACGGCATGCGCCGCGAGCTCGGGTTCGGGGCAGTGCCGATCCGTCTCAATTTCCGGGGCGGACGCAACCCCTACGACAAATGATCGCGTAAACCGCTTCTTAACCGGACTCGCGCGATTCTCTCCCGAAGCTCAAGGGGGAGAGACTCGAAATGCGCGTGAATGCCTCGCTCGAGCGGAGCGTCGCCTTCAATCGCAGGCGCTACGTCCGCCATTCGGTGCAGATCGGTGCAGGCCTGTCTGCCAACATCCGTCCGTCCACCCCGGTCGCCGTCACCGACCTCTCCTGCGGCGGCTGCGGGATCGAGACCGACTCGGTGCTCAACCCGACCGACAAGGTGTGGCTGAAGATGCCCGGCTTCGAGGCCTGGCCGTGCAAGGTCGTCTGGGCCGAGGATGGCCGCGCCGGCCTCTCCTTCGATCACCCGCTCCACCCGGCGGTCGTCGCCCACATCGCCGGCTCAACCGGATAGCTTGATTCCGCCAAGCGCTGGTCTAGGCTCGTTTCCCTGATTGGGGAGACGGCGATGAAATCACTCGTTTATCTGGCTGGTGCCGCGCTGCTCGCGCTCGCGCCGCCGGCATTCGCGCAGCTCCCCGCGCCGGAGCCTCAGGACGACGCCCAGCAGCTTCTCGCCGCGCTGCGTGAAATGGTCGCATCGACCCGCGCGGAGATGTTCGCCCCTGGCCCGGAAGTGCCCGGCTGGAACGAGGGCGGCGAGGATCCCGATGCCGCGCTTCGCCGTGCCGGGGCGGACGATCATGTGTTCCTGATCACCTCCCCCGACGGCCCTGCGGTGGTGATGCTGACCCGGCGCCCGGTTTCCGATTTCGCGCCGGCGGACTGGACGATCGTCGACAGCTACGGCTCGTCCGCGACCACGCTGGCAAATCCGTTCGTCCAGTTCATCTCGCTGACTTCACACTACGTGATCGGGCTGCGCGCGAGCAGCCGGCGCGAGGCGAGCGTCGATTGCGCCGATCCGGTCGCCAACGCGATCCTCTACGAAGTGCCGGGCGCGCCGGTCTCGTCGCGCGACGACGACATGCCGATCTGGTTCCGGATCGCCTTGCTCGCGGCCGAGGAGCAGGTGGTGTGCAGCCGCTACGAGCGCGCCGGCGACGGCTGGACGAGCCGTGCCTTCCTTCCCGACGGCCGCTCGCTTCCCGGGCTGGACGACGAGGGCGAGCGGATCAGCATCGTCCCGGCGGGGCCGGTCGACGAGCTGCTCCGCCGCGCTGCGGCGGCCGCTCGACCCGCTTAAGCGGGAGAGGGGCGCCGCATCGGCTGCGGCTGCCAGCGCGCCAGCGAGCGCCACAGCCATTCGAACGGGCCGTAGGCGAAGCGCTCGAGCCAGGGCTTGGACCAAGCCAGCATCAGTATCCACATCGCAATGACGACGAGCCAGAGCTCGGCGCGGCTGAGCGATCCGTAATAGCCCAGCCCCCAGCCGTAGAAGAGGGCGGTCATCAGGATCGACGTGCCGAGATAATTGGTGAAGGCGGCGCGGCCGGCGGCTGCGATCCGCTCGACCAGGCCCCCTCCCCGGCGCGTGAGCAGAATGACCAAAGCGGCGATCGCGACGACCAGTACGGGTCGAAACAAGGTCGTGCCGAACAACGTCACCGCCGCCAGCACTTGCACCGCGAATCCGCTGGACCAGAGCAGCCAGGCGCCGATCGCATAAGCGGGAAGCCCGATCGCGAAACCGATCGTCGCCACCTTCCGGTAGCTCTCGTCGCTCCACGCGCCGGTGAAGAAGCCGCTCTTCAGCCCGGCCATTCCGAACAGCATGTAGCCCAGGGTCTCGCAGGCGAACATCATCGTCATCGTCACCGGGGCGAACGCCTTTTCGGTGAGCTGGTGGTGGACGAGGGCGCTCCAGGGGCCGAGGTGAAGCGCCATCTCGTCGGCGAGCCTGGCGGGCGTGGGGACTCCGAGTCCCTGCTGCATCTGCGCCCATTGCCGGACGGCCTCCGGATCCGGATTGGGAAGGCTTGCGGCGTTGCCGATTACGAAGAAGCCGATCGCCATCAGTGCGAAAATCAGAGCCTGGATTCCGACCAGGGCCACGCCCCAGCGGACGAGCCTGCCCGGCTCCTGGTTCCGGAACAACCAAGCGACCATGCCGATCATCGCGTAAGTGGTGAGAATGTCGCCGAACCAGATCAGGTAATAATGGAGGAAGCCGAAAACGAGCAGCCAGAGCATCCGGCGGAAGTGGACGGAAGCGGGCGACTCGTTCTTCGCCCGGGCTCGCTCGATGACCAGGAGCATGCTGGCCCCGAACACGAACGAGAATAGGCCGCGCATCTTGCCGTCGATGAAGACGAAGTTGAATGCCCAGGCGACGAGATCGATCTCGCTTTCGGTGCCGTAGGCGCGGGGGTTCATATAGGCGGCCTCGGGCATCGCGAAGGCGACGATGTTCATCGCCAAAATGCCCATCACCGCCACGCCCCGGACGATGTCCAGGGTGACGATGCGCCTCTGCGCAATCCCCTCGCTCATGCTCCCCCCTTTCCGGCGGGATCAGTCCTCCGCCGGCTTCGACTGCAACTGGATATAGTTTTCGATGCCCATCCGCTCGATCATCTCGAACTGGGTCTCGATCGTGTCGATATGCTCTTCCTCGTTGCCGAGGATCTCCGCGAACAGGTCGCGGCTGACATAGTCGCGGACCTCTTCGCAATGCGCGATCGCGCCCCGCAGCTGGGCTACGGCCTCGATCTCGACCTCGAGGTCGGCGCGGAGGATCTCCTCGACCGTTTCGCCGATCCGGAGCCGGCCGAGCATCTGGAAATTGGGGAGGCCGCCGAGGAACAGGATGCGCTCCGAGAGCCGGTCCGCATGCTTCATCTCGTCGATCGATTCGTGGCGCTCGAACTCGGCGAGCCGCCGGACGCCCCAATTGTCGAGCATCCGATAGTGGAGCCAATATTGATTGACCGCGGTGAGCTCGTTCTTCAGCGCCTCGTTGAGCAGCTGGATGACCCGTTCGTCGCCCTTCATCGCGGCCTCCTGTCCTGCCCGGGGCATAGGCCAAACGCCCCTGCTTTGGAACCAGAAACCGCGGTTTTCCGCCGGGAATCGCGTCCTTGGATCAGGCTGCGGAGCGCTCCGCGGCAATGATCTCGCGTGCGAATGAGAAGCATTGTCCGCAGCGCGGCCGCCGCCCGCACGCTGCATAAGCGCTGGAGGGGCAGGCGGCGCCGTCCCGGGCTGCCTGGCGGACCTGCGATTCCCTGAGGGCGTTACAGACACAAACGATCATAGTGATCGGCATTACCGTTAATGCGACTTATTCGCAATAGCTTTTCGGAACGGCCTGTTCGAGCCTGCGTTGGCGGGCCGAACCAGGAAGGAAATCGCCATGGCGGATGAGAGAGACAGAGACAGAGAAGCCGAATCGCCTGCTCCAGCGGCCGGCACCGGCGGCGATCCGGGCGCGCCCGGCGGCATGGGCGGCGCGCGCGCCGAGCCCGTCGAATCGGGCGGCCGGCCGAACGGTGGGGTCAGTCCGATCCCGCCGGACGAAGAGGGCGATCGCTAGCCGAGCAGCCCGCTTCGGCGGAAGCTCCGCCAGCCGCCGCTGGCGATGATGATATGATCGTGGACGACGATATCGAGGGTCCGCGCCGCCCGGACGATCCGCGCCGTCGTCTGGAGATCGCCCTTGCTCGGGTCCGGGCTACCCGACGGGTGGTTATGGACCAGGATGAGCGCGGTGGCGCCGAGCTCCAGCGCGCGCTTCATGATCATGCGGGGATGCACCGAGACCTCGTTTGGGATCCCGGTCGCGATCGTCTCCTCGCGGATCAGGAGGTTGCGGGCATTGAGGAAGAGGACCCGGAATTCCTCGTCGCCGCGATGGGCCAATGCGAGATGGAGGTAGTCGATCAGGCTGTCGATGTCCGGGAGCAGCGGCCCCGCGGTCGCCTCGCGCCGCAGCGAATGGACCATGGCGCCGCGTACGGCGCCGAGAAAGCGGACGATTGCGGCCGTCTCCTCGCTCTCGCCGAGGCATCGTTGGAGCGCCTCCGGGGCTGCGGAGAGAACCGCCGGGAGCGAGCCGAAAGCGTCGATCAGTTCCCGGGCGTGCGCGCGCGCCGCTCCGGGCCAGGCCGGCGCGAGGAGCTCGACCAGGAGGGGTCGGCCCCGGACAGCCTCAGGCGCTTCCGATGCTGCCAGGTGCCGATCGCGATCAGTGCGAGCATCGGATAGCTCCATACCGACAGCACGAAGCGGTAGGCGTAGGACTGGATCTGCGGGCTGAACTGCATCGCCAGATGCGCGATAATCCCGATTCCGAGCAGGCCGGTCATCCATATCGGCCAGAACCGATTGGCGCGCAGCGCGAGCGCGAGGAAGCCGATGAAGGTGGCGATGTCGACCAGCAGGATTCCGGCCTCGACGTCGTGGAAATGCCGCTTCGAGACCAGATAGGCGACATGGCTGAGCGCGGAGCCGGCGGCGAAGATCGCCGCCCCGATCCGCTCCGGTGCGCCGCCGCCCCATGCGGCATAGACGCAGCACAAGGCGAGAAGCGCGACGAAGACGAGATTGACCCCCATCGGGCGACGGGACCACGCGAGGGCGATCCCGTCAAGCGGAGGCAGGCCGCTCGCACAGGCTCAAGCCACCGCCCGCACATGGGCCGGCTTCGCAGCCTCGGGCTCCTTGGGATAGGAATCGCCGACATTGACCTCGCGAAGCCCGATCCGGATCCGGGTCTCCTCGAGCTTGTGATGGGTCTCGACCATCGCCCGGCGCGCCTGGACCAGCAGCGCGAAGGCCTGGGCGGCCTGGTCGAGCGCGTCCTGGCCGATCACCGCGCTGAGCCGCGCGTCCGAGCGGGCGCTCGGCATCGCGGCGGTGAGCTCGGCTGCGGTGCGGACCGCCGTGTCGATGGCGTCCTCGACGGCGAACAGACGGTCCGCGACCTTCTGCGCGGCCTGCTGGCGAGTCTTGAGCATGAATCTTCCCCCCGCCGCGCCGTGTCCGGTGCGGTCGCTTGCGTTGTTGTCTGTCGAAAACGTGCTGCTTAGTCGGTGAGCCTGGAAAGCGCTTCCACGCCGGCAACGAATACGCCGAACGCAAGGACGATCGCGACCATGATGGCGATCGCCCAAGCCAGCCGCTGCCACGGTGTCAGGTCATCCGGTGTCGCTCCTCGCAGCGGGAGCGGGAGAGGCGTCCCGGTCCGCGGCGGGTGGTAGGCGAGGCCGAAGCCGGCCTGGTCCTCCCGCATCGCGAACCCGGGACGACCCGCCGCCCCCTCGTGTTCAACGAAAGCAGGAGGTGCGCCCGCCGGCAGCGATCCGGCAATGTCCGACGACTGGTATACCAATGGCTGGTATGTCTCCCCGCCCTCGTGGCGGGCGAGCAGCCGCGCCGCCTCGATGCGGCTGTCGACGCCCAGAGTCTGGATGGCGGCCTTGAGCCGCTGGTCGACCGTATGGTGCGAGATGCCGAGGTCGCGGGCGATGTCCTTGGAGGACATGTGCATGAACACCATGCGCAGACAGGTTCGCTGCGCCTCCGTCAGCCGTGCCAGACGATCGGCGTTCATTTCCGAAGATTAGCGCACCAATTCGGACCAAACAACCGGCGGCGAAGCGTTGTCGGGAGCAACCGACAGTGATAGCGTCCGTGGCGTGACAACCCGTGGCTCGAAAGGCCGGGATGAATGGACAAGCTCAATGACGCGTCTCAGCAATTCGTCGTGGACGCGATTGCCCGCAACCGGGTCTCCGACATGAGCGAGATCGCAGGTCGGTTGCGCGATTGTCTGGACGAGCTGGATCGCCTGCAATTGTGGCAGGTCGCGGCGCATGTCAGCCAGGCTCTCTCCGAGCTCGAGACCGAGATCTGCACGATCCTCTAGGTCGCATGGACTTGCACCGTTGGTGCACCGATCCCGAATTGGGACATGAAAAGGCCGGACCCGCGAGGGCCCGGCCGTTTCGATTCCCAGACTTGCGGAACGTCAGCAGCGGGTCGAGCGGCCGAGCGATCCGTCGTCATGGGTGAGCATGATCGTGTTCGCATCCGGCGCAGCGACTCGCGCGCTCACCGTGCTCGATCCCTGGAAGGTCAGGCGGTCGCCGTTCAGCGCCCACATGCCGCTGCCGCCGCCGGGCGCTTCGAACGTCCCGTCGGTGCGGAATTCCACGACGTTGTTGCAGTCGCCATTGTCGGTCCACCGGCCGACCAGGAAGGCCGTCGTCACCTGGCCGTTGAAAGGCGTCGAAGCCGTCATCGCGCCATCGCCGCCGGCCGGCTTGCCGCCCGAAGCATTGCCTGCGTCGGCGCTGGCATTGGTCTCGGCCGCATTGCTCGTCACGTTGGCAGCGGCGCTGCCATTGCCGCTCTCGGCCTTGTTCAGGCCCAGCATGTCGCAGGCGGAAAGCCCGACGAGCGCAGCAGCGGCGACGGTCAGCTTCAGAACAGTCTTCATGGATAGCCCCCTATCGTGTGTGCGGCGCGATCATAGCGCGCAAATCCGCGAAAAAAAGCCGCTTACGGTCAGCAGCGGATCGACTGTCCCAGGCTTCCGTCGTCGTGGATCAGCAGAATGCGGTTCTGGCCGACTGCCCGGGCGCGGGCGCCGACGACTGACGATCCACGGAAGGTCAGCCGCTCACCTTCGAGCGTCCAGGTGCCGCCGCCGCCCGGGACCGCGAACCGTCCGTTGGCGAAGAAGGTGACGGTGTTGGAACAATCGCCATTGTCGGTCCAGGTGCCGATCAGGGTCTGGCGCGCGACCGGCCTGCTCATCGCGATCACCGCCTGGGCGTTTGCCGGCATGGCAGGCATCGTCAGCCGCCGTGGAGTGGCCGCGATGTTGGAACAGCGGGTCGATCCGCCAACGGTTCCGTCGTCGTGAAGCAAGGTGATGCCGTTGGGCCCGTTGGAGCGGACGGTCGCAGTGATGGTCTGGTTGCCAATGAAGCTGAGGCGGGCGCCCTGAAGCATCCACCGGCCGCGCGCGCCCTCGCTGGTGACGAAGCTGCCGTCCGCGAGGAATTCGACCGTGTTGCTGCAGTCGTTGGTGTCCGTCCAGCGCCCGAACAGGAACTCGCGCGTGATCGCGCCGTCGGCCTGCATCATCGCGGCCGCGCCAAGCAGCTGCGGCTGCGCCGCCAGTGGCGCCGGCACCGCGAGGGCGGTCGCCAGGCCGGCGAAAAGGACAAGGACGTTCTTGATTGGCATCGCCGTTTCTCCCCGCGACTGAAGGGCGATCATAACTGATCCGAGGCCCCGCGTAACCGGGTTCAGAGCGCCTTCTCGTAGATTCTGTAGACACGGTTGTTGTGGGCGCCGATCGCCTCGGCGATCGCGTTCATTCCCTCATTGTCGTCGAGCACCCAGCCGACCTCGGCGCGACGAATGCCGTAATGGCGTTCGCCGGTCTTTCGGATGCGGTCGATCATCATGAAGGCGAGCTGGCTTGCGAGGCGGGAGCCGTGGAGCCTTTTCTTCACGCCCATCAGCGGCACGCGCCCACCATCCACCTTCATCCGCTTCAGGCGCCAGAGCAATTTCGCCCAACCGAACGGAAACAGGCGCCCGCCGAGATCGCGGATGAACTCGTTGACGTCCGGCAGCGACATCATGAAGGCGACCGGCTCGTCCTCGTAGTAGGCGATCAGGTTGATGTCCTCGAGGATCAGCGGCTTGAGCTTCTTGCCGGCATAGGCGATCTCCGCCTCGGTCAGCGGGATGAAGCCCCAATTGTCGGACCACGCATCGTTGAGGATTCCGAGGATGAGCGCGGCTTCCTCGTCGAAGCGGCTCTTGTCGACCTGGCGGATCCCGATCCGCTCGCTCCTCGCGCCCGATTGGACGATGCGCTGGATGAGGGGTGGGAAATCCCCCGCAACGTCGAGCTCGTAGGTGTAGAGGTCCTTCACGCCGCGATAGCCGGCCGCTTCGATCCAGGCCTCGTAGCGCGGATCGTGATGGCCCATCATCACCATCGGCGGGTGGTCGTGGCCCTTCACCAGGAGGCCGGGCTCGTCCCAGATCGAGATCGAGATCGGGCCCATCGCCCGCGTCATGCCTTTGGCGCGAAGCCAGTCCTCGGCCGCGGCGATCAGGGCCGCGGCGATCCCCTCGTCCTCGGCCTCCAGCATCCCCCACTGGCCGAGCCCTTCGCCCATATGCTCGAGCACCAGCCGGTCGACCTGGGCGGAGATCCGCCCGACCGCACGGCCGTCTCGCTCGGCGAGGAAGAATTGCGCCTCGCCATGGCCGAACCAGGGATTTTCGCCTGGCGTGATCAGCCCGTGGACCTCGCTCTTGAGCGGCGGGATCCAGTTCGGGTCGCCTGCATTGAGGCGGTAGGCGAGATCCACGAACGCCTTCTTGTCGGCTTTGCCTTCGACGGGGCGGACGGTCATCGAGCTGGACATGCGCGCCTGACTAGCCGCTCGGGCGGCCGCTGTCAGCCGCGCCAATCTTCCGCCCGGCGGCACTGTCCGCGATCAGGGTGGCGAGCCTGCGGGCGCGGGTATCGGCCCGCTTGGCACTCGTCACCCAATGAAGCGCCGTCTTTCGGTAGCCGGGCGGCCGACCTTGCCAGTCGCTCCATGCGGTGCCGTCTGCGCGGAACTGCGCTTCCTCCGCGGCAGTGAGCGCGGCAGCTTCCCTCTCGTAGGAATAGGCGCTCGGCTTGCCGGCCGCCAAGGCCCGCTCGCCCGCCTCGGTCATCAGCCCGGCGGCGCGCAGCGCTTCGACGCGGCCGAGATTCACCTTGCTCCACAGGCTGCCGGCGCGCCGCGGCGTGAAGCGGATTTCGTAGCTGTCGGCGCCGTGGGAGCGCCGGACGCCGTCGATCCATCCGAAGCACAGAGCCTGGTCGCGCGCCTCGGGCCAGTCGAGCGACGGCCGGCCGGTGCCCTTCTTCCAGAATCCGACCAACAGTTCGTCGGCCGAGTCGTGGTTGCGCTCCAGCCAGCGCCGGAAATCAGCCGCAGTCTCGAAGAAAAGCGGCGCGCCGGCCAATCAGGCCTTCTCGCGCTGCCTCGGGTGGCCGGTCGCGACTCCGCCGGAGAGGCGGGCCACCTGCGGATAGCGCTCAGCCATCTCCTGCGTGTAGCCGAGGTTGAACACCGTCGGGCTCTTCTGCGGCCGCTCCGGGCGGTCGTAATAGGTGCCGAACAGCTTGTCCCACATGAAGGTGGTGATGCCGTAATTGCCGTTCTCGTCGTGGAAGTGATGCGCCATGTGGCGCTTCTTCATGTCGGCGAGGAGCTTGTTCTTCGGCTTGTAGGCGAGGTGCTGGATGCAGTGCACGAACTCGTAGAAGCAGGTCGTGAACAGGCCGGTGGCGACCGCCACCATCGCGCCGCCGATCGCCGCGTCCGCGCCCCAATAGCTGCCGATCCAGTAGCCCACCGGCGCGGTGAAGATGGCGATGGTCGGAAGCGTCGTATGGAGCGCGCCGAACAGCACTTCGAGATGGTTCGGATCCTGGTGGTGATCGTAGTGGATGCGCTTCCAGGTCGAGGCCAGGACCGGGACCTTGAACATCCAGCGGCTGTGCAGCACCCAGCGATGGAGCGCGTACCAGGCGAGCGGATAGATGAAGGTCGCGAAGCCGAAGGCGATCAGAGTCGGCACGACCGGCGCCGGCTTCCAGACATAGACGCCCACGGCCGCGACGCCGAGCACCAGATAGGCGATGATCGCCGGATACTGGAAATAGGCGACGACCAGCTCGCGGAAGGTCATCTTGTCGAGATGGTGCTCGCGGCGCCAGAAAGACGGGCGTACGGACTGGGCGATCTTCACTTCGTCGATTCCCTGGATGCTCTCGCGGGTGGCTAAGCCCCCGGCATAGATACCAATATGTGTCGCGTCCCTGAACCTTCAATGCGGCGGGAGTGTGGCGCGCCTCAGGCCGTCGGGGCCGCCTCCCGCGCGGCGACGATCCGGTTGGCGAGCTCCCAGTCCTGCATGCGGTCGACGTCGATCGGCCCTTCGGCGAACGGCATCCTTACCGGCGCGACCCTGAGGCCGAGCCCGCGGCCGAGCAAGCGGATCAACGTCGCAAGGCGCAGCATCCGGCTCTTGTAGAGCAGGAAGGCGACGAGGCCGAAGGCGCCGATCAGCCGCTTCGGCTTCTTGCCGAACTGGCCGCCCGTCTCGAAGATGGCCGGGGCGCGCTTGATCGCCTCGGGCGTGACCAGGGCATAGAGATTGCAGCTCGAAAAGGCGCCATCGCGGAAACGATGGAAGGCGCGGTTCCCGTCGGGATATTTGTCGAGCACCGACTGGGCCGGCGTCAGCCCGATCGCGCCGTCATAGCCGGCGGCGATCACCGGATCGAGCGCGTCGCAGAAATAGCGCACCATCTCGGCCGTGTGCAGCGCATTGTCTCCGGTGGTGATGATCAGCGGCACCGCCTCGGGGAAACGCTCCCCTGCCGAATTGACGCTCGCCGCGATGTTCGCGCCAGACGGCGTGTAGATGAACTCGTCCGAACCGGGGAGCGGCGCCAGCAGTTCGCGCGCCTCGGGAATGCTCGCTTCCTCGATCATCACGATGATCCGGCCGACGCGGCCGCTCTCGGCCACCGCTTCGACGACCCGGCGCAGCATCGGCTGGCCGGCAATGTCGATGAAGCACTTGTGGGAGACCCCGCCCGCCTGGGCGAGCGGATCGAGGTTGCCGCGCGTGGCGGCGAGCACCAGCGCGGTGTAACGCGTGTCGGACATGATGGCCTTCGTCTTACCGTGGATCAGCGCTTCTGGAAAGCAAAGGGCCCCGCGAGCGGCGCCATGAGCGGGCCGAGATGGTCGAGCGCGGGCAGCGCTTCAAGGGCGGAGCGAAGCTCGGCCGCGGCCTCGGGCTCCATCACGCCGGCGACGCAGCCCTCATATTTCGTCCAATAGGTTTCGGTCGGGAAGGGCGCTGCGAGGCTGCCCATCGGCATTGCAACCTTGGTCTCGAAGCGGCGTCCGTCCTTCAGCACCACCTCGACCTCGGTCGGGAACTCGCCCTCGGCCTTGTCGACCGGGTGGCGGTGGATCCGCGGATAGAGCGCCCTGATCTCCTCGCGCATCACCGCCTGGGGCGTGAAGTCGGCGAGGCCGGCATCCCCGGTCACCAGGCAGCAGGCGATTCCGTATTCGACCGAGAACTTGGCCTGCATGGGATCTTCGGGCGCGGTGTACATCAGATTGTTGAGGTGGCTGACCGGCGCGCGGACATCGACCGCCTCGACCTCGCCGGCGGCGAAGCCGTGGCGCGCCTTGAGCTCGAGCAGCCCGTCCTGGGCGCGGTGCGCGCTTCCGCAATTGGGGAAGCGCTTCACCCTGAAGCCCGAGGAAAGGATCAGCAAAGGATCGCCAATGCTCTCGGTCTCGAAGCGCAGGTTCTGGCCGTGCTCGACATGGGTGAGAGTGTCGCGCAGCTCTTCGTAATCGGGGCCGACCATCAGCCGGTTCATCCCGGTCTTGCCGTCGAGCGTGTGGAGCCCCGCGCTGAGGCCGGAGCGCGCGAGGCTTGCCGCGACGATCCCGGACTTGGCGGCCAGCCCGGCATGGACCGGCTTGGTCATGGTGCCGAACTGCGACATGAAGCCGGCGGCCATGCTGGTCGCGATCGAGACGGCGAAGCCCGCTTTCTCCGCGTCCAGCTTGAGGAGGCGCGCGCAGGCCGCGGCGGCCCCGATCGCGCCGACGGTGGCGGTCGCGTGCCAGCCGCGGTTGCGGTGCGCAGGGTTCACGCCCTGGCCGACCCGGCCGAGGATCTGCAGGCCGACGATATAGGCGTCCAGGCATGCGCGGCCCGATGCCCCCTCCTGTTCGGCCAGCGCAAGGATCGCCGGCGCGAGCACCGCGGTGGCGTGCGCCTTGGCCGGATCGAAATTGTCGTCGAAGTCGAGCGCGTGGGCGGCGGTGCCGTTGACGAGAGCCGCCCAGGGGGCGGCGAGCTTGGTTCCGAAACCGATCGCTGTGGCGGGCCCTGTGCTCCACGCCTCCACCGTCTCGAACACGATCCGGGTCGCCGCGTCTTCCGCGCCGGGGACGGTGACGGCGATCACGTCGATGAACTGGCGGTGCGCGGATTCGATCGCTTCGGCCGGCCAGTGGTCGGGCGTCTCGGCGATCCACTTGCCATAAGCGAGCACGGGGTTCTCGGTCATCACCGCGCACATAGGCGAGCGGCGGCCGCTTGCGTAGGGGGCAAGGCCGTCGGCTTACAGGCTAGGGGAAGTCGGCATCGCTGAGCTTGCTCAGGAAATAGCTTGCCACTGCGAAGCCGATGACCAGGTTCATCGCGATGGCGATCAGGATACCGGCAACGCGGTGCCTGCCCCAGCCCACCCGCCATGTCGCGAGGACCAGCCCGACCCAGATCCAGAAATAAGCGAGGGCATAGAGGGAGAGCGAAAAGCGGACGACCATCCACCAGGGTAGGCCCAGCAGAAGGCAGCCGGCGTACCAGAGCCGGACCTGCGCTTTGTGACGGATCACGTCAGACCAGCCGGAGCTTGCGCGACAGGCCGCCGAGCGCGATCCGGTCGTCGCGGGTCAGACCATAGCGGAGCGCGAGCCAGGAGGTCGCCGCCCAGATGATCACGAGCAGGGCGAAGCCCAAGGGTCCGAGCACCGCCCAGTCGGCAAGCGCCATCGCCGCAAAGCCGACCAGGGCGATGGCGAGGCCCTGGAACAGCTTGCGATCGAACGGCGAGAGCCCGTCGGCGATCTTGAGCTCGAGAGTCGCGGCATAGGAGGAGACGAGGGTGCCGGCAGCGACCGCGGCCGCCATCCCGAACGCGCCCCAGAGCGGGGTCAGCCACCAGGCGAGGCCGGCCCAGAGCGCGACCCCGCCGAGGCTGTTGAGCAGGGGCAGGAGGCGGTGTCCGGTCATCTCGACAATGGTGGCCGCCGGCCCGACGATCGCCTCGACGACCCGCGCCGCGACCAGCACCCAGAGCAAGGGCAGCGCCGCCTTCACCTCCGGCCGGTAGATGCTGAGGATATCGGCGCCGGCGAAGATCAGGAGCCCGCCCAGCGGCACGACCAAAGCCGTCGAGACCCGGCTCGCGAAATGGTAGAGCGGGCCGATCGCTGCGCGGTCGACGCTGGCCTGCGCCGCCGACAACGGGCCGAGCACATATTGAAAGGCCTGGCGGACGATGTGCGGGATGGTGGAGATCTTGCGCGCGATCTCGAAGAGGCCGGCGGCCGAGGCGCCGGCCGCGCCGGGCAACATCAGGTTCAGCGCCACCGGCGGCGCGTCGATCAGCAGGCGACGCGAGAGATTGGACGGCAGCAGCGCGAAGCCGCTGACCAGGACGAGGCCCGAAAGTCGCCCGCCGATCCGGGCGCGGACCAGCAACCGGAGGTCATAATAGCGGCCGAGCAGGCGAAGGCAGAGGAGCGCGGTGAGCGCCAGCGAGCAGAGATGGGCGGCCATCAGCCCGGTACCACCCGCACCGACCAGGAAGAATCCGAGCGCGAACAGGATCCGCGCCACCTGCTCCCAGAAGATCCGGAGGCGGATTTCGGGGCCGAAGGCGCGGCGCGCGCGGGCGGCGGAGGTTGCGACCTCGATGAAGGTCCAGAGCGGCAGCGCCCATACGAAGAGAGCGATGGACTGGGGCAGGCGCGCCGCATCCTCCGACGCGGCCGAGAAGAGCCCCGCCACCGCCTCCGCGTTGATCGCGACGATTGCAGCGACGATCGTCGCCGGGATCACCGAGACGAGAAGTGCGAACTTGACCGCGCCGTGCACCCGCTCGGCCGAATCCTCGGCCGGAACGATGCGCTGGAGCGCGCTGGTCATCGACAGGTCGATGAGGTTCGCCGTCAGGTTTACCGCGCCCCAGAGAACGACGTAGATGCCGTAGGCGGCGAGGCCGAACAGCCAGACGTAGAGCGGCTGAGCGATCGCCTCGATCAGTGCGCCGGCCCGGGCAAGGCCGGCGAGCCCGGCGCCGCGCGCGACCTCGTCGCGCGTGACCTCGCTCATTCCTCGGTCCGGATGAGGACGGTCTCGCCGATCAGCAGGAACAGCAGGAACGGCCCCCAGGCGGCGAGCATCGCTGGATAGGCGCCGTAATTGCCCATCGCGATCGCGAAATTATCAGCCACGAAATATGCGAAGCCGAGCCCCATGCCGATCAGTGCGCGGACGAAGAGCTGGCCCGACCGGGCGAGGCCGAAGGCCGCAACGCCGGCGAGCAATGGCATCAGCAGGGCCGAGGCGGGCCCCGAAATCTTGTGCCAGAGGCTGGCCTCCAGCGCCGCCGTCCGCCGCCCCGCCTCCTTCAGCGCGCCGATCGACTCGCGAAGCTGCATGAAGCCCTGCTCGTCCGGATCTACCCGTGCGAGGGTGAATTGGTGGGGCGAGACGTCGAGAGGCAGCCTGTAGGTCGGCGCACGGGTCCGGCTCGGCCCGGACGGATCGATGATGGTCGCGTTGGTGAGCTCCCAGCCGCCGGCGACGTGCCGCGCGCGGTCGGCATGGACGATGAGGTCCAGCGGCGCGCCCGGCCGGCCGTAGACCGAGACCCGGCCGAGAACGAGCGAGTCGCCGGTGCCGCTGACCTGGCGCGCGAGGATCTTCACGCCCTCATGATAGACCCAGACGTTGCTGCTCACCCCGGTCTCGGGCGGCACCGGTCCGTAGTCGACCGCCTCCCACGCGCCGAGCGCCCCGGTTGCGCGGGTGACCACCCTCTCGTTGAAGGCAAAGCTCAGCAGGGCCACTCCCAGGCTGGCGACGATCAGCGGCGCGATGATCTGGTGCGCGGATATGCCCGCCGCCTTCATCGCGATCACCTCGCTATGCTGGTTCAACGTCGCGAGCGTGATCAGCGTGCCGAGCAGGACCGAGAAAGGCAGGAAGCGCGCGATCAGCATCGGGATGCGCAGCGACACGTATCGCCACAACTCGGAATCGCCATTGCCTGGCTGGGCAAGGATCTTCCCGGATTCGCCCAGTAGGTCGAGGGTCATCAGGATGAGGACGAGCGCTGCGAGCACCGCGAAGCTGCGCACCAGGAACAGCCGCGCCATGTAGAAGGCGATCCGCTTGGACGGGAAGAACTGGACGTTGATCATGCCCGGGCCTGTTCCAGCAATTTGGCGCGCCTGCGTGTGCCGCCGAGATCCAGAACCCGCTGCACCAGCTTGGCGATCCTGGCGAAGACCCGCTCGAGCGCGCCGATCGGCTGGCCGCCCGGCCTGTGCGCCAGCGTCCAGAACATCCACAGGATCAGGCCAGTGGCCACCGCGAACGGGACCCACAGCGCGATCACGGGATCGACCCGGCCGAGCGCCCCCATCTGCTCCGCATATTGGTTGATCTTGTGATAGGTCACCACGAACACGATCGAGATGAAGATTCCGAGGCCGGAACTGCTGCGCTTGGGCGGCACCGCGAGCGCGACGGCGAGCAGCGGCACAAGCAGCATCATCACGATCTCGACCATCCGGAAGTGGAAGTTGGCACGCGTCTTCAGGCGCATCTCGTCGCTTGTCTCGGGCGCGCCGGACATCCGGTAGAGCTCGGGCAAGGTCAGCTCCTCGATCCCGCCGCCGCGGCGCCGGAAGGCGTCGATTGCAGGGAGGTCGATCGGCACGTCGTGATTCACGAAGCTCAGCACGCGCGGCACCGAATAGCTCGGCGCGTCGTGGATCAGCCGGCCGTTGGAGAGCCGGAGGATGATCACGTTCTCGTCATCGGTCGCGAGGAAGGAGCCGCGCTCGGCGGTCGCCGCGATCGATCGGCCCTGCCGGTCCTCGGCGCGGATGAAGACGTTGTGGAGGATGTGCCCTTCATTCTCGCTGCGCTCGATCCGGATCGTCATCCGCCGCCCGAGATTGGTGAACTCGCCCACCCGGATCGACGCGCCGAGCGCGCCCGAGCGAAGCTCGAAGCGGAGCCCCTGATAGGCATATTCGGCATAAGGCTGGACGAAGCCGATGATTCCGACGTTGAGCGCCATCAGCGCGAGCGCATAGAGATAGGGCACTCTCAAAAGCCGCTCGTAGCTGAGCCCGACCCCGCGAAGCACGTCGAGCTCGGACGACAGGGCCAGCTTCCTGAAGGCGAACAGCACGCCCATCAGCAGGCCGATCGGGATTCCGAGGCCGAGATATTCGGGAATCATGTTGGCGAGCATCTGCCAGACGATGTTGACCGGCCCGCCCTCGCTCACCACGAAGTCGAACAGCCGCAGCATCTTGTCGAGCAGCAGAAGCATCGCGGCCAGCGTCAGCGTGCCGAGCAGCGGCACGAAGATCAGCCGCGCAAGATAGCGGTCGATCAATGGCATGGGTTGCTCAAGCTTTCGGCCTCTGGCGCGGATCTGACGGTGAACGACGAAGCGCTATAGAGGCTGGCGCCGTCGCTGGGAACCGGCAGGCGCCGCCCGGTACGCGCAGGCGCAATCAATATTCGACGGTGACGAGGACGGTGTCGCTATAGCTTCCCGGCGTGGGCGCCTGGCCGGCCGGAATCGTGCCGTAGACTGTGCGCGCCTGGGCCGCCCCGCTGCCGGTCGCCGAAACCTTGCTGCCATAGGTGGTCCCGTCGCCCCAGAGGGTCGTCCGCGCGGAATTGCTGTAGAGCGTGTAGGAGAGGCGCGCTCCGCTTGGCCCCGCCATGCGGCGGCTGGTGCCGTTGGAGTTCGCGCCCGCGCCGAGCGAGATCTGGTAGGGCGCCGTATTGGTGCAGGTGACGGTGACGGTCCCGGTGCCAAGGCTGGCGGCCGTCTGCACGTAGCTTCCGAAGGCGAGCGCCGTGGTCGAGACGGTGCAGACCGGCGAGATGCTGCCCGTGACCGACACGGTGGTGCTGCTGAGCAAGGTGCCGCTGCTTGTCCGGAACGTTGTGGTGAGCGAGTCCGAATAGGTCGTCCCATATGGCGGGTTCTGTCCGCTGGGGAGTCGGCCGTAGAGCGTAAAGGTCCTGGTCTGGGGCGATCCGGTCGAGAAATCGAGGTTGAAGTTCAGGCGGTTGGTGCTCGTCGCGCACCACAGGGTGGTGCGTCCGGAATCCGTATAGATGTTGTAGTTGAGGTTGTTGGCGCCCATCGTCATCCGCCGTGGCGAGCAGGTGCCACTGTTGCCGTTGGACAGCGTGATGTAGACGGCGTTGGTCGCGCCGGAGCCGTTGCACGTAACGGTGACGCTGCCCGCGCCGTCGAGCTGGCTGGGGCTCACATAAGGCGAGAAGGCGAGGCCGGTCGACGTGATCGTGCACCCCGAGACCGCGGCCGCGGCGGGCGAGGGCGCGAGGACGAGCGCGAGCGCTGCGCCGATGAGCGCGATCGCCAGTCGGCCGATCCAGGGCGGTCCCAAGCCCAAAAAATACTCCCCCGACGAGATATCAGGCGCAGCGGTAAAGGAGATTGGTAAGCGGAGCGTTAACTTTCGCTCGGCGCCGTGCTGGGCTAGGACCCGTAGAATTGCCGAGGAGGGAAGAATGAGCCGTCTGAATTTCCTGCGGTCGCCCGCGGCCACGCTCCTCGGTGCGCTGCTGGTGGCAGGCTGCGCCTCGGCCGGCGGTCCGCCGCCCCGGCTGGAGCTGACGGCGACCCTTACCGGATATCAGGCGCTTCCGGGGCCGGGCGACCTGGACGGAACCGGAACCGCGCGCTTGAGGGTCGATCGGGAGGCGGAGCGGGTCTGCTGGGTCCTGGCGGCACGGGGGATCGCGCCGGCGACCGCCGCCCATCTCCATCGCGGTGAAGCCGGCAGCATCGGCGCACCGATCGTTCCACTGACTCCGCCCGGTGCGGACGAGCGGAGCGAAGGCTGCGCGCCGGTTGCGGCGGCGCTGGCGGCGGAGATGATCGCGCGCCCGCACGCTTTCTACGTCAACATCCACAACGCCGAATTCCCCGGCGGTGCGATCCGCGGTCAGCTGCGCGGCGAGGTCAGGCGTCCGGAGGCGCGTCCGCCCGTTTCCGGCGGCCGCCGCTAGCGGCCTTGGGCTTTCGTGCCGGCGCCTTCGTCTCGGCCGGCTGAACATCCACTCCGTCCATCAGCCGCCGCGCCCCGTCGAGGGCCGCTGCGACGACGAGGTCGCGGAGCCTGCCGGCCTGCTCGCGCACCTGCTCCAGGCCGTCGTCCACGGCCGCGCCGGCCTTGGCCGCGCCGTTGCGCTTCTTCATCGAGGCTGCAGCCGCCGCGAGCGCCGCTGCGGCGAGCTCCATGGCGAGCGGGTTGTCGGCGAACTTGAGCGCCTTGTTGGCGGTCTTGCGCACCTTCTTGGGCACCTTCACCCCGGCGACCCGCTTGGGGACCTTGAGCTTCCCGTCCTTCGCCATGCCCTCTCCTATTCCACCACGATCCGCCCGCTCATGCCGAGCAGGCGATGCAAGATGTTCGCGCTCCGCATCGGATAACGCCCGCGCGCAGGAACCAGATAGATGGTGCGCCGCTCGCCCGCTTCCAGGTGGAGGGTGCCGTTGCGGAGCGCCGCCTCGTCGCCCGGGCGGATCCGGGCCGAGCGGAAGAAACCGGGCGCCGAGAAGCTCAGGCTGCGCTGGCCGGAATTGACGAAACGCAGCGCCACCGGCTGCCCGCCCTGCAGCCGAAGCGGCGCGGGCGCGATGTCGAACGGCTCGAGGAGGACGTCATGATCGGCGGACTGACGCCAATCGGTCTCCTGCGCGGCCGCGGGGAGAGCCGCGAAGAGCAGGGCAGCGAGGACAAGCAGCAAGCGCATCGGCGGGCGATCCTTCCTGGTCCACGCCGAATAACATGCCGCTTTCCAATAACCTAGAACCTCAGCGGCTTGACCCGCTTGACTCCGGCGATGGCCTCGAGCGCCGCGACGGTACGCCGCTCGACATGGCTGTCGACGGAGACCAAGGCCACCGCCTCCTCGCCCGCCGCCCGGCGGCCGAGGTGGAAGGTCCCGATATTGACGTCGGCCTCGCCCAAAGTGGTGCCGAGGCGGCCGATGAAGCCGGGGCGGTCCTCGTTGACGATATAGATCATCTCGCCCTCGAGCTCGGCCTCGAGCGGGATCCCGAACATGTCGACGAGCCGCGGCGCGGCGTTGCCGAACAAGGTGCCGGCGACGCTGACCTCGCCGCCGGGGGTAGTCGCGGTCACCCGAACCAAAGTGTGATAGTCGATCTCGCGGTCGTGGCGGACCTCGCGCACGTCGAGCCCGCGCTCGCGCGCCAGGAAGGGCGCATTCACCATGTTCACGCTGTCCGAATAGACGCGCATGAAGCCGGCGAGGACGGCGCCGGTGATCGGCTTCTGGTTCAGCTGCGCCGCAGCGCCCTCGACCTCGATCGAGAGGCCTGTCGCGGTGAGGCCTTCGACCTGGCCGACCAACGACCCCAGCTTCTCGGCAAGCTCCATATAGGGGCGCAGCTTCGGCGCCTCCTCGGCCGAGAGCGAGGGCATGTTGAGCGCATTGGTGACCCCGCCCTTGACCAGGAAATCGGCCATCTGCTCGGCGACCTGGATCGCGACATTGACCTGCGCCTCGGTGGTCGAGGCGCCGAGGTGGGGCGTTGCGACCAGCCCGGGCGTCCCGAACAGGTCATTGTCCTTGGCCGGCTCCTCGACGAACACGTCAAGCGCGGCGCCGGCGACATGGCCGCTCTCGAGCGCCGCCTTCAGTGCAGCCTCGTCGATGAGACCGCCCCGCGCGCAATTGACGATCCGCACGCCCTTCTTGGTCTTTGCCAGATTGGCGGCGGAGAGGATGTTGCGGGTCTGGTCGGTCAGCGGCGTGTGGAGGGTGATGAAATCGGCGCGGCCGAGCAGCTCGTCGAGCGTCACCTTCTCGACTCCGAGGTCGACCGCACGCTCGGGCGTGAGGAACGGGTCGTAGGCGATCACCTTCATCCGCAGGCCCAGCGCCCGGTCCGCGACGATCGAGCCGATATTCCCGGCGCCGATCAGGCCAAGCGTCTTGTTGGTGAGCTCGACCCCCATGAACCGGTTCTTCTCCCACTTGCCGGCCTGGGTGGAGGAGTCGGCGGCGGGGAGGTCGCGGGCGAGCGCGAACATCAGTGCGATGGCATGCTCGGCGGTGGTGATCGAGTTGCCAAAGGGCGTGTTCATGACGACGACGCCGCGTGCGGTTGCGGCGGGGATGTCGACATTGTCGACCCCGATCCCGGCGCGGCCGACCACCTTCAGTTTCGTCGCCGCCTCCAGCAGCTCGGCGGTCACCTTGGTCGCCGAGCGGATGGCGAGGCCGTCATAATCGCCGATGATGGCCTTGAGCTCGTCTTTCGACAGGCCGGGCTTCTCGTCGACCTCGATTCCGTTGGCGCGGAAGATGTCGGCGGCGTTCGGATCCATCGGATCCGAGATCAGGACCTTGGGCATTCGTCGTTCCTCAACCTTGGCTGGCTTGGTGGAAGGCCCAATCGAGCCAGGGGCCGAGCTTC
Organism: Pseudomonadota bacterium; assembly: GCA_023390415.1. Lineage (GTDB taxonomy): Bacteria > Pseudomonadota > Alphaproteobacteria > Sphingomonadales > Sphingomonadaceae > Allosphingosinicella. The sequence goes on from JAEWCW010000104.1 coordinate 24,879, forward strand.
TCGATGTCGGCGGTATCGACGGTGGCGCCGCACCAGATGCGAAGGCCCGGCGGCGCGTCGCGATAGGAAGCGACGTCGTAAGCCGCCCCCTCGGCCTCGAGCAGAGCCGCCATGCGCTTGACCAGCGCCATCTGCGCCTCGGCCTCGCCGGCTTCCGCGAACTTCAGACAGATGCTGGTGTTGGAGCGGGTCGCGGGGTCCCGGGCGAGGTGCTCGATCCAGGGCGTCTCGCGCACCCATGCGTCGAGCGCCGCCGCATTGGCATCGGCCCGCGCGCAGAGCGCTTGAAGGCCGCCGAGGCCCTCGGCCCATTCCAGCGCCCAGATATAATCCTCGACGGCGAGCATCGACGGCGTGTTGATCGTCTCGCCCCTGAAGATGCCCTCGATCAGCTTTCCGCCTTTCGTCAGGCGGAAGATCTTGGGGAGCGGCCAGGCCGGAACGTGGCTTTCGAGCCGCTCGACGGCGCGCGGGCCGAGGACCAGCATGCCGTGGCCGCCCTCGCCGCCCAAAGCCTTCTGCCAGGAGAAGGTGGCGACATCGATCTTCGCCCAGTCGAGCCGCTGCGCGAAGGCCGCGGAAGTCGCGTCGGCGATGGTGAGGCCGGCGCGGTCGTCGGCGATCCAGTCGCCGTTGGGAACGCGGACACCCGATGTGGTGCCGTTCCAGGTGAACACGACGTCCGACGCCGGATCGACGGCGCCGAGGTCCGGAAGCTCGCCATAATCGGCGCGCATCACGGTCGCATCGAGCCGGAGCTGCTTGACGACGTCGGTCGCCCAGCCCTCGCCGAAGCTCTCCCAGGCAAGCAAGGTCACCGGCTTCGGGCCGAGCAGGCCCCAGAGCGCCATCTCGACCGCGCCCGTATCGGACGCCGGGACGATCCCGATCCGGTGCGTGTCCGGCACCTCCAGCACCTGCCGGGTGAGGTCGATCGCACGGGCGAGCCGCGTCTTGCCGATCTTGCCGCGATGCGAGCGGCCGAGGGAGTCGATGCCGAGCTTGTCGGGGGCCCAGCCCGGCGGCTTCGCGCAGGGGCCGGAAGAGAAATACGGACGTGCGGGGCGCACCTCCGGCTTGGGGATCGTCACTGTCAGTCTCTCCTTCCAGAGAGCGCGCGCCGCGTTGGGACGGCGTGGCCCGCCGACGGGGATAGAGGGCAGGGGCTTCCTGTCAACCCGGTGGCCTTGACCGGCGCGGCCGCCGCGCCGCAAAGTCGCGACGATGCGGTGGGCGGTTGTTCCGGTTCTTGCCCTTGGGCTCTTCGGGTGCATCCCGCGCTCTGCGCCGCCGCGGACGGAGGCGCCGCAGCGACCGGCGGCGCAGACTCCGCTGCCGCGAACCCCGCAGAGCGCGGACACGCTTCAATGCCATGCCGCGCTCACGCGGGAGGGAGTGCAGTTCCGGCCTCTGCCCGATCGCGAGTTCGGCGGCGGCTGCACGGCGATCGGCGCCGTCCAGCTCACCGAGATCGGCACACCAGTCACCAATCTCGGCGCGATGCGCTGCCCGCTCGCCCGCACCTTCGCGTCTTGGGTGCGCGACGCTGTGCAGCCCGAGGCGGCGCGAACGCTCGGGAGCCCGGTGCGGCGGATCGAAAGCTTCGGCACCTATGCCTGCCGCCCGGTCAATTCGCAGTCCGGCGCGCGGCTCAGCGAGCATGCCTTCGCCAATGCGGTCGATGTCGCGGTGTTCGTGCTCGCGGACGGCCGGCAGATCAGCGTCAAGGACGGCTGGAACGGCGAGGACGGCCGGGCGCGTACCTTCCTCCGAGCGGTCCACCGTGCCGGCTGCGCCCGGTTCAGCGTCGGCCTCTCGCCCGATTCCGACGCCTTCCACCAGGACCATCTTCATTTCGACTTGGGCCGCGGGCCATATTGTCGCTAATGGGCGGCAATGACTGAGACGACACCGATCCCGCCGAAGCGGCTTTTCCCGGATGCGCGCGAGGAGGCGGAGACCGCCAAGCACCAGGCGACGATCCCGCAGACCGAGCATCCCGCCTATCGCCTGGCCTTCCAGGACATGGACTTCCTGCTGCGCGAGGATCTCCGCCCCGTGCGCTTCCAGCTCGAGCTGCTGAAGCCGGAGCTACTGCTCGACGAGGCCGGAATCGCCTCGACCTTCGTCTTCTACGGCTCGGCGCGGATTCCCGAGCCGGAGCGCGCCGACGCGCTGATCGCTGCGGCTGCCACCGACCAGCAGCGCCTGATCGCCGAGCGGCTCAAGGCCAAGTCCCATTATTACGACGTCGCGCGCAATCTTGCGCGGATGGCGAGCCGGAGCGGGCTCGACGAGGACGGGCGGCGCCATTTCGTCGTCTGCTCGGGGGGAGGCCCCTCGATCATGGAGGCGGCGAACCGGGGCGCCTGCGACGAGAATGCGGAATCGATCGGCCTCAACATCGTGCTCCCGCACGAGCAGGCGCCCAATCCGTTCGTCACGCCTGCGCTCAGCTTCCAGTTCCACTATTTCGCGCTCCGCAAGATGCACTTCCTGCTGCGCGCCCGCGCGGTCGCCGTCTTCCCGGGCGGCTTCGGCACGTTCGACGAGGCGTTCGAACTCCTCACCCTGATCCAGACCGGCAAGGTCAAGCCGATCCCGATCCTGTTCTTCGGGCGCGAATTCTGGGAGCGGGTGATGAATTTCGAGGCCCTGGTGGAGGAAGGAGTCGTCTCGCCGGACGACCTCAAGCTCTTCCGCTACGTCGAGACCGCCGAGGAAGCCTGGTCGCACGTCTGCGAACATTATTCCTGCTGCTAGGGCCGGCGGCCCCCGGGCCTAGATCGCCGGTCGATCGGCGCGCCGGGCGCTGGCGAGAAAGGCCCCCAGCATCTCGCGACCGTGCGTGCCGATGATCCGGTTGAGGTTGGCTGCGATCTGCGCTTCTTCGCCGGTCGCCCCTTCTGCGCCTTCCACCTCGGTCGTCATCGTGACCCTGCTGCCGTCTCCGTCCGCATCCGGAGCGATTGCGATGCGGTAATTGGCCGCGACGCGGGTCGATGCGAATCCGGCGCGGATGCGGGCACCGTCGACGAAGACATGGGCGGTCAGGATCAGATCGCCGTGGCGGGCGATCGGTGCGAGCTTCGGCTCTCGGGCGATCTCGTAGTGCGGAACGACCTGACGGAAACGATCGCCGTCGTCAGCCCTCGAAACGAGCGTCAGTCCGTCGGCGCGCAAGGTGGCGCGGATCCCCTCGACCACCTCGGCTGGCGCCGCATCCACCTGGCGAGAAATCTCGCCGTCGCTGGCGCTTGCGCTGCCGCCCGCGCTGCCGCCGCGCGCGAGGAAACCGCCGGCCAGCAAAAGGGCAATGAAGAACGCGAAGATCATGCGCATCGAGGCACTCCCACCCAGCTGCACGAAGGCTAGCCCCGCGCGGTTAAAAACCGATTTAGCCCAACTTGAACATTGACTCATGTTTCACATAAGGGCATGAGCGCACACGAGGCGACGGCTCCGATCGAGAGAGGCTGCGCCGGGGGATGAGGGCGTTTTGGGGCTTTTCACGGCATCGGATGGCGTGCGCATCGCCTATCGCGACGAAGGCGCCGGGCGTCCACTCGTATTCCTTCACGGGCTGATGGCCCATGGCGGATTCTTCCGCGCGCAGGACGAGCTCGCCGGCGACTTCCGGCTGATCAACATCGACCTTCGCGGCCAGGGCCAGTCCCCGGCCCCTGCGGAGAGCCTGAATGTCGAGCGGCTCGCCGCCGACGTCGCCGAACTGGTCGAGGCGCTGGACCTGGATGGCGCGATCGGGATCGGCTGGTCGCTGGGCGCGACCGTGCTCTGGAATGTCCTCGCCGGGCCCGCCGGACGGCGCTTCGACGGCGCGATCGTCGTGGACATGACTGCCCGCGTCATGAACGACGCGAGCTGGTCGCTGGGGCTCGACCCGGAGGCGTGCGAGCTTCGCAGCGCCGCGATGAAGGCCGATTTCGTCGCCTTCGCAGCCCAAGCCGGGCAGGCCATCTTCGCGCAGCCGGTCGCGCCGGAGCGCCAGGCGGACGCCGACTGGGCGAGCGCGGAATTCGCCCGCAACGACCCCGCCGCGATTCTCGCCCTTTGGGAATCGCTCGTTGCGCTCGATGCCCGGCCTTTGCTGGACCGCATCGACCACCCGACCCTCGTCATCCACGGCGCCCGCTCGCAGCTCTACGACGACGCCACCGCCGATCATCTCGTCCGCACCCTCGCCAATGCCCGCGCCGTCGAGTTCGCGGCCTCGGGCCATGCGCCGCAGATCGAGCAAGCTGAACTGTTCAACCGCACCATCCGCGAATTCGCCGCCGAGCTGCGTCGCTCCCCGGCCAATCACACCACCGACGTTTGAGGAGGAACGCCATGTCCCGCAGAACCAGCATCCACACCGTCCTGAGGCTCGGAACCGCCGTCGCCGCGCTCGCCGCAGCGACCCCGCTCTACGCCCAGGACCAGACCCCCGTCACCGACGAGGAGCAGGCCGCCGCCGCCAATGAGGGCGAGGCGACCGCTGCCGCCGGCCAGGGCTCGGCCGACATCGTCGTCACCGCCCGCCGCCGCGCGGAGAACCTCCAGGA
>JAEWCW010000009.1 GCA_023390415.1 Pseudomonadota bacterium
GATTGGCCCGGGTGATGTTCTTGATCGCGGTGACGAAGCCCTTGTGGGTCTTCAGCCGCTCGTTCCACCAGCCGTAATAAGCCGAGAATTCGGCCGTGATGTACATCTCGTTGACCGGCGTATAGAGGCGCACCCACGGATAACGGCGCGCGAACGCCTCCGCATAGGCACAGAACAGCCGCGGGAAATCGGGATTCTGGAAATCCCCGATCCAGTCCGGCAGGCCGAAGTGGCAGAGATCGACGATCGGCACGATGCCGCGCCGACGAAGCTCCGGCATCACCTCGTCGGTGAACGACCAGTCGTAGCGGTCCGGGCCGAGATGGATCTTGTAATATGGCGGCCCGTAGCGGAGCACGTTGCAGCCCATCTCGCGGACGAGGTCCAAATCCTCGCGCCAGCGTGAATAATGGCCGCATTCCTCCATCTGGTCGCGGCGGATGTCCCCGCCGGGGCCGGAGACGACCGGGTAGGAACATTCAATTCCGGTGGCGAACAGAAAGCGCGCCGTCGACGGATTCGACACGCGCCGCGCCACGTAGAATCGGAATGCGTCGGGGTCCTCGCTCATCGCACGTCCTCGCTCTCTCGGTCCTTCAACCGGCAGGGACGCGCGAAGGTCCGCCTCAGCCGGAACTTTCCTCCGGGAAAGTGACGCTGACCCGGGTCCCCGGCGGACCCGCCCAGGCGACGCTTCCGTCGAGTTGCTGGACGAGCGCGCGCAGCATGCGCTGGCCGACCGAGCCGCTTCGCGCCTCGCTGCGGAAGCCGTGGCCGTCGTCGATCACCTCCAGGCAGAAACCCGCATCGCATCGCCGGAAATAGACGAGGATGTTGCCGTGCTCTTCCTCCTCGAAGGCGAAGCGGACGGCGTTGGTGACCAGTTCGTTGATCATCAGGCCGATCGTCACCGCGCGGCCCGAGCTCAGCTCCGCATCCTCCGCCTCCGCGCGCAGGGTGATCGGGCGCAGGCCGATCAGGCCGGGCTGGAGATCGTTGACCATCTCCTCGATGAAGCCGCGCGCGCCGACCGTCGTCGTCTCCTCGCCGAGCTGGAGCCGGTCATAGACCCGCGCGAGGATCTTCAGGCGATTGGCGGCGCTGCCCAGGGTCTCGGCGGCGCGCGGATCGGAAACGTCACGCTGGCCGATCGTGATGTAGCCGGCGACGACCTGGAGCTGGTTCTTGATGCGGTGGTTGATGTCGGCGAGCAGAAGTTCCTTCTGCGTGTCCGACGCCTCGAGCGCGGCCACCTGGCGCTCGAGCATGCCGCGAGAGCGCGCAAGCGCCGCGGCGCGATCCGCGAGCTTCGCCGCCTCGTTCCGCAGCATCTGGACGATCGCAGCCGCAACCGCGCCGCCGACCAGGAAGGCGCCGGTGGCGATCGCTGCACCGCGCCCGAGCGCCGCGCCCGGCTGGCGCGGGTCGGACAGGAAGTAAAGGCCGAAGCCGGCGCAGAAGAGCACCGCCAGGTAGCCCGAGCCGCTGCGGAACAGGAAGGCGGCGAGCACCACGGCCGGCATGAACAGCATGAACAAGGGAAGCTCGTGCTGATCGAGCCGGGAGCCCGCAAGGATGTAGATCGCGCCGAAGAAGGCGAACGAGATCAGCGCCGTCGCGCCATATTGGACGACGAGCGGAAGCCGGCGAAGCGGCTGGAGCCGGCGCAGGATCTGCTCAGCCATGGCGCTCCGATAAGCGAGGCGCGCGCTCTTCGCCAGCCCGCGGCAGATCGAGGAATCGCCTGAGCTCCAGCCAGCGCTCCAGCTTCTCTTCGAAGGGCACGGTGTAGGCGGGACTCGAGGAGGGCAGGGCGAGGAGGGACAGGTCGGGCCGCCCGGCAAGCTGGGCCCGGCCGATCGCCGCCGACTTGCCGCCGTTGAAGCCGATTGCGCGCAGCTGCGGCAGAGTGTCCGCAAGCCCCTCGAGGTCGCTCGCGGCGTGGAGCCTGATCGCCTGGTCGAGACTGCCCTCGCGGGTCGCGGCTGCGACTGTGTCCCAGAGGCCGATCCCCGCATCGAGCATGGCCTCGAGCCGCTCCTCATAGTCGAGGGCCTCGAGATCGCGGCCGATCACCGGGCCGACCAGCCGCCAGAATTGGTTGCGCGGATTGGCATAGTAACGCTGCGCCGCGAGCGACATCGCGCCCGGCAGGCTGCCGAGCAGGAGCAGGCGCGTATCCGGGCGGGTGACGGGCGGGAAGCAATGCTGCATGAGGGACCCATGAAGATCGAAGGCGGCTGTCATTGCAAGAAGGTGCGCTTCGCGGCGGAGGTTCCGTCGCGGGTCGAGGTGCTCGACTGCAATTGCTCCATCTGCGCGCCGACCGGCTTCCGGCACTTGATCGTCCCGCACGGCGATTTCAACCTGGTCTCGGGCGACGACGCGCTGGTCAGCTACCGTTTCGGCACCGGCGCTGCCAACCACCTGTTCTGCGGCACCTGCGGGATCAAGAGCTTCTATCAGCCGCGCTCCCATCCCGATGCCTGGAGCGTGAACGTCCATGCCCTGGACGATCCGTCGCTGCTCGACATCAAGGTCCGCGCCTTCGACGGCCGTGACTGGGAGCGCTCGGCCGCGTCGCTCTGATCAGGCTTTGCCGAAGGCGTAGGCGTCCATCGCCAGGATCTCGTAGGTGTAGCTGTGGTGGAGCCGCTCGCCGCGCCCGCCGCCGGCGCCGGCCGCGAAGAAGAGCGGCAGGAGATGCTCGTCGGTCGGGTGGTTGTGGGCCGCCGCCGGGGCTTCGTCCATGGCCGACAGCAGCCGCTCGCGGTCGCCGGTGCGGATCGCATCCTCCAGCCAGTCGGTGAAACCCTCGACCCAGGCACGGTCGGCGCCGGGGCGCGAGGTGAAGACGGCGCGGAGATTGTGGGAGATGCTTCCTGAGCCGATCAGCAGCACGTTCTTCTCGCGCAGCGGCGCAAGCGCGCGGCCGATCGACTCGTGCCAGCGCGAATCGCGGCGCGGGTCGATCGAGACGGTGACCAGTGGGATATCGGCGTTCGGGAAGAGCAGCGACAACGGCACCCATGCGCCGTGATCGAGCAGGTCCGAGCTTTCCCGGACTGGAGCGAAACCGCCGTCGGCGAGCAGCTCCATCACCTCGTCGGCCAGCGCTGGATCGCCCGCCGGCTCGTAGCGCATCTCGAACAGGCGGCGGTCGAAATTGCCGAAATCGTGCCAGGTCCGGAACCGCGCCGGCGCGCGCACCGCCGGGCCGCCGGCCGCCTCGTGATGGGCGGAGACGATGACGATCGCGTCCGGCCGCTCGAGCTTCGCGCCGAGCGTTTCGAGGAAGGTCCGCGCCGGCGCGTCGCTCAGGGCGAGGTCGGGCGCGCCGTGGGAGAGGAAGAGGGCGGGCTGGGTCATGGTTCCGATATAGGCGGATGCGCTCGTTCCGAAACTGACGGGGCGCACAAATGCCCGTTTCGCAACCCGCAACAGGATCCGGCTCCCTTGCCGGAAGGGGAGCAAGGCCGCTATCGCCCGGCCGATGGCCCATCATCCGCTCCGGCTCGTCCTCGACGGCGACGCGCTCGTCTCCAACTGGCGCTGGCTGAAGGCGCAGGGCAGTGGCGCGGCCTGCGGCGCTGCGGTGAAGGCTGACGGCTACGGCCTCGGCGCGCGCGAGGTGGTGAAGCGGCTCGCCGAGGCCGGCTGCCGCGATTTCTTCGTCGCGACCTGGGCCGAAGCGGAGGCGCTGGGGCCGCTCGCGGAGGGGCTGAGCCTTTCGGTGCTGCACGGAATCGCGCCGGAGGACGGCGATCTGCCACCGGGTGTGCGGCCCGTTCTGAACACGGCCGAGCAGGTCCGGCGCTGGGGCGCACGCGGACCCTGCGACGTGATGATCGACACCGGCATCAACCGCCTCGGCCTCGCCGTATCCGAGGACGGGCTGTTGGGCGGCCTCGAGATTGTGACACTGATGAGTCATCTCGCCTGCGCCGACGAGGACGTGCCCGCGAACGAGCGCCAGCGCACGCAATTCGTCGAACGAAGCGCCGCCATCCCTGCGCAGCGCCGAAGCCTCGCAAACAGCGCAGGGATCTGTTTGGGCGCGGACTACACCTTCGATCTCACCCGCCCGGGCCTCGCCCTCTACGGCGGGATTCCGCGGCGCGAGGCTGAGGGCAATATCCGCCAGGTGGCGCGGGTCGAGGCGCAGATCGTGCAGCGCAGGCGTGTCGAGGCGGGGGAGGGGATCGGCTACAACGCGACCTTCGCGCCGGAAGAGAAATGCGAGCTCGCAGTCGTCAATATCGGCTATGCCGACGGCTATCTCCGCGGTTTTTCCAGTCGGGGCCGAGCGCGTGCGGCAGGCGGCGAATGGATGCCCGTGGTCGGGCGCGTCTCGATGGACCTGACCGCGGTTTGCGTGGATGCGGCGCCGGAGCTTCGCGAGGGCGACTGGCTCGAGATCGACTATGATCTTCCCTCGGCCTCGGCCCAGTCGGGCCTTAGCCAATATGAGCTCCTCACCAGCCTCGGCGGACGGCACGAACCGATCTGGCGCTGAAACCGGCGGGGCCTGCGGTCGTTGACCCGGCATGGCGCGCATCGCTCATCTCTCGGACGTCCACTTCGGGGCGCATGATCCGGTCGTCGTCGAGGCGGTCACCGCCTGGCTCGTGAAGGAGCGGCCGGACCTGGTCGTGGTCAGCGGCGACTTCACGCAGCGTGCGCGCGTCGCCCAATATCGCGAGGCGCATCTGTGGCTCAGGCGGCTGCGCGAGGCGGGGCTCCGGACCCTATCGGTTCCCGGCAACCACGACGTGCCGCTTTACGACGTCTTTCGCCGGTTCATGCGGCCGCTCAACCGCTACCGCCGCTACATCGACCGCGATCTCTGCCCGTTCGTCGAGCTGGAGGATGCGGCGGTGCTCGGGATCAACACGGCGCGGTCGATGACCTTCAAGGACGGCTCGGTGGGGATCGAGCAGATCCAGATGATCCGCGAGCGCTTCAGCGAAGTGGCCGAGGGCAAGGCCCGGATCCTCGTCACCCATCATCCGCTCTTCGCGATGCCGATCGGCGACGAGGGCGGGCTCAGCAAGGTCGCCAATCGAAGCACCGACGCGCTCGCTGCAGTCGCCCAGGCGGGGGTCGACATCCTGCTCGCCGGCCATTTCCACCGCACCTATGCGAACAGCGCGCGGGAGATGGTCGACACGGCCGGGCCGGCGCTGGTCGTGCAGGCCGGGACGGCGACGTCGGTGCGCCTGCGCGGCGAGGAATTGCAGAGCTTCAACTGGCTCGACGTCGGCAAGGACCGGGTCGAGCTCGTCGTCCAGCGCTGGGACGGCAGCGCGTTCCTGCCCGGCCGTCCGACCATCTTCAGCCGCGACGGCGACAATTGGCACTTTGCCGGCCGGAACGAGGAAGAAGGCGTCCCCGCCGAGGAAGTCGCCGAGCGCGCCGACGCGGCCGCCGACTGAAGCTCAGCTTTCCGGGGTATCGATCCGGCGGAAGCGCGCTTCGGCGAAACTGAACAGGCCGAATAGGATCAGCCCGGCCGCAACGGCGGTACGGAGCGCGTCCGGCATCGTCTCCATCGCGTCGGCAAGGCCGCCTGCAGCGCTGGGGTTTTCGCGCTTGGCGGCGCTCCAGAAGAGCGTGGCCATCACCAGGAAGACGATCCCGCGAGTCGCGAATCCGGCACGACCGAGCCAGCCGACCCAGCGCCGAGTCCGGCCGGTGCAATCGAGGTGGCGGAGGAACTTGAGCGTCCAGGCCTTGCCAAGCTGCGCGATGCCGGCGCCGAGCAGGATCGCGGCGCTCACGACCAGCCAGATCCAGCCCCCGGGCAGGCCCAATGCGGTTTCGGCGCCCTGCTCACCGCTGTCGCCGCCGCCCCCTCGACTGCCGAACAAAGCGAGCAAGGCAGCGCCGCCGAGCGCGAAGTGGATCAGCCCGGAAAAGGCGCCGGCGGCGCGCACGGCGCGGCCCTTCGAATCGTCGCCATGGCCGCCGCCATCGGTCCACGCATCGTAGAAGCGCCACGCGCCATAGGCGAAGAAGCCCGCCGCCATTGCGGCGAGGAGGAACCTTCCCGCGCCGCTGTTCAGATAATCGAGGATCCCGCCGCTATCCTCGGCGTGGCCGGTGCGAAGCGTCAGCCAGCCGATCATCAGATAGACAAGGCCGCGGGCGGCAAAGCCCAGCCGGGTGAGCGTTTCGAACGGTTTGGCGGCGATGGCGAAGTCCTCCTCGACCTGCTCAACGCTCGACGGCGAGTGCGATCCCCATTCCGCCGCCGATACACAGCGTCGCAAGGCCCTTCCTGGCGTCGCGGCGGCCCATCTCGTGGAGCAAGGTCGTCAGCACGCGCGCGCCCGACGCGCCGATCGGGTGGCCGATCGCAATCGCGCCGCCATTGACGTTGACCTTGTCCGGATCCCAGCCAAGCTCCTTGCCGACAGCCAGCGCCTGGGCGGCGAAGGCCTCATTGGCCTCGATCAGGTCGAGATCGGCGATGCGCCAGCCGGCCTTGTCGAGCGCGCGCTGGGTCGCCGGCACAGGGCCTATGCCCATGATCGAGGGATCGACGCCCGCGGTGGCCCAGCCCGCAATCCGGCCGAGGATCGGCGCGCCGCGCGCCTCGGCGTCCTCGCGGGGCATCAGCACCAGCGCCGCGGCCCCGTCGTTGATCCCCGAAGCATTGCCCGCGGTCACGGTGCCGTCCTTGCGGAATGCGGGGCGGAGGCCGGCGAGGGCGGCCGCCTCGACGCCGTCGCGGATGAACTCGTCGCGATCGACCACGGTCTCGCCCTTGCGGCTCTTCACCGTGACGGGCGCGATCTCGCCTGCAAAGCGCCCTTCGGCGCGCGCCGCGGACGCCTTGTTCTGCGACCCCGCCGCGAAGGCATCCTGGTCCGCGCGAGTGATCTGATATTTCTCGGCCAGCCGCTCCGCGGTCTCGCCCATATGATAGCCGGCAAAGGCGTCGATCAGCCCGTCCTTCAGCATCGTGTCGACAAATTCGAGATTGCCCATCTTGGTGCCGCCGCGTACCTGCTGGGCGTGGGGCGCGAGGCTCATCGATTCCTGGCCGCCGGCGACGACGATGCGCGCATCACCGGCCAGGATCGCCTGCATGCCGAGCGCGACCGCGCGCAGGCCCGAGCCGCAGACCTGGCTCACGCCAAAGGCCGGGATCTCCTTGGGAATGCCGGCCGCCATTGCCGCCTGGCGCGCCGGATTCTGGCCCTGGCCGGCGACGAGCACCTGGCCGAGGACGACGTCGCTGACCTCCTCGGGCGCGACGCCTGCATCTGCAAGCGCCGCCTCGATCGCGACTCGGCCGAGCTCATGGGCCGGAATGGTGGCGAAGCTGCCGAGGAAGGAGCCGACGGCGGTGCGCCGCGCGGCGGTGATGACGACGTCGGTCATGTTTCGCGCCTCGTGAAATGGATCGATCCGCCCTAGCAGCCTTGCTGCACCTGCGAAAGCCAGCGGTCCAGCCGGGCCCAGAGCGAGTCGCGCGCGCCACTGCCCACGATCATGCCGACATGGCCGAGGGCGAGCTCGATTCGGTCGCCGAGCCCATGGGCTGTCGCAGCGGGTACGATCCGGTCGACCGTCGAGACGATGTCGAGAAGCGGGATGTCCAGCGCCGCCGGATCGACCGCGCGCCCGCCCACCAGCCATTCTTCCCGTCCGTGAAGGTCGGCGGCGAACATATCCTCGAACAGCTCGCGCGCCGCGGCGCCGGCGAGGGGCGGGCCGTCATTGGCCCAATCCTCGAGCGCGACGAATGCGGTGGCCTGCTCGCTGTCCGTGGCAAGCGCGGCGAAAGCTTCGAACTTGGCCACGGTGCGGGCCGGGTCGAGGCTCCAGAAGGCGCTCTGCAGCACTTCCATCGGCAGCAGGCCGAGCGCTTCGGTGGTCGGCCGCGCGGCGGCCCAGAGCGCTGCAAGCTTCGCCCGCGCCTCGTCCGGGAAGCCGGAGAAACGCCAGGGCGCGGCGATCGTCGCGACGCCGCGGACGCGCGTGCGCGCGGCCGCGGCCAGCGCCATCGTCCCGCCGAGGCAATAGCCGGCGAGCACCGGCGGCGTCTCCAGCGTCTCGATCAGCGGCACCAGGATGCGCTCGACATGGTCCGCCACCGACATCGCCTGCCGCGCCGCGTCCGGCGTCCCCCAATCGACGAGCAGGACGCGATGCCCGCGCGACGAGAGCCAGCGCAGCAGGGACTTGTCGGTCGACAGATCGAGCACGCGTGGGGGGTTGATCAGCGACGGCACAAACAACACCGGCGCGCCGGCCCCGCCATAATCGCGAAGCGCAGCGCCGCCCGTTTCAGCCAATGCCGGCATTGTTTCCCTGCGCGGTGGGCGCGGCGCTTCCTGGTAGCGGCGAAGCCCCTCGAGCGCGCGCTTCATCCGTTCCGGTGCGCCCGCGGTTTCGCTGCGCAGCAATTCAAGGAACAGGGGGAGGGGCCGCGGGCGATGTTGCGGTGCGGAAAGCTTGTCTGCTAAGGTGTCCGCCTCATTTGGCGGGGAATTATCCATGGCGGCTTCAGGCCCCGGCGACGACGTCGTCACGATCAAGAAATATGCGAACCGCCGCCTCTATAACACCGAAAGCTCGTCCTACATCACGCTCGAGCATCTCGCCGAGATGGTCCGCCAGAAGCGCGAGTTCAAAGTCATCGACGCCAAGAGCGGCGAGGACATCACCCACTCCGTGCTCACCCAGATCATCATGGAGGAGGAAGCGCGCGGCGCGACCATGCTTCCGGTCAATTTCCTGCGCCAGCTGATCGGCCTCTATGGCGGCCAGATGCAGGCCGCGGTGCCGCAATATCTCGAAGCCTCGCTCGACGCCTTTCAGCGTAACCAGTCGCAGATGCGCGACGCCATGGCTGGCGCCTTCGCCGCCAATCCCTTCGCCGAGATGGCGCGCCGCAACATGGAGATGTTCGCCGCTGCTGCGACGGGCACCAAGCCCGCTGCGGAGGCGGATCAGAAGCGGGAGCTCGCCGAGCTCCGCGCCCAGCTCGCCGAGATGCAGAAGAAGCTCGACAAGCTCGGCGGCTGAGCGAGGCCGTCACTCCGGCTTCACGAACC